>JAGAKD010000002.1 GCA_017625815.1 Lachnospiraceae bacterium
AAGTCTTAGCGTCAAATACTGATAGAGTCTTCCAGTTATAATTCCTTAAGAACTTACGAGCTGCTTCGATAGCTGAGGTATCTTCTTTAGGTTGAACATTATCTTCCACCGGGAAACACTTACCCATCCATAAGCAAGCTTCTACAAACTCTTTTAGTTTGGTTATACTATCCAAAGCTTGGTCACAGAGGTCTACTATTTCTCTATAGGCCGCAACCTTACCAGCATCATATCCTTCTTCATAAGCCGCGCAGTTACGATTTCTCTGGTCTTTAAGTGCAGTGAGAAGCTCCTCAGCCTCGGGTGTCATGTCACATGCTACTTCAGTAGAGAAGCATTCACCATATCTTTTATTTTCCATAGGTTAATCCTCCAATAGTTTATATATTACTTTGTCTATTTCATCCGGTCCAATTCGGTGGTCGGCAGACTCCAAAGCAATCTCATGTAACTCTGACTGTACCTTCAAGAGAGTCTCCTGCTTACCTGCAGCCCAACCGTTACCATAGCTACTCATACTATCCATAGCTTAGTCCTCCTTCACATACATAGTAGCAAGACGCATAGCAGCACTGCCTTTATAAGCTTTCGCATGTTCTGGTGTATCTATTACTACAATATGTTCTTTACCGTTTCTATCTTTGTCTATAAGTATTGCTACTTGCTTTTTAACGAAGCCGGCTTTTAGCATTTCTTTTATATCCATTAGTTAGTTCTCCTCTACAAGAATTTGGTCTTGTGTTAAGGTATAGCTATCGCCATCTCCATCGATACAGTAATAATTACCATCATCTAATGGATAGCAAGCAAGAAGTTCTACCTTTCTTGGTGGCTGTCTCTTTCCCTGATACCAAATGTTATCATCTATAAAATAACGTTTCTTATTATCATTAAACATATAAACCCTCTCCTTTATCTATGTCTTGGGTCCCACTCTATTATCAGACGATGAGACGCAGGTCTATAGGTTACAGTATCGTATCTAAAGTCATGGTGTAATACTTGAACTAAAGTATCTGCCAACTCTATGGTCTCATCTTCAAGTTCAAGATAAGCTCTCAGGTAGGTTTTGTTACCATGTGTGATCATAGCTCTATCACCAAAGTTAGTTTCTACAAACTCTCTTGCCCTGAGAATGTCAGGAGTATCCGGAAGTTTTGGTATTAGTTTCTTTATTCTACTCATCTATTAAACCCTCTCAATAATCAAATTAAAGTAAGTAATCTCTTTGCACCTATGCCTCAAAGACTCCTAACCGATTTTAACTTACGACTCGAACGTAATGCAGTGGGCTCTCGGTTACTGCAGCAGACCAATCTGTCGTGTTAGGGAGTTCAGATTAAATATTGTAGTTAGCTATTCTACTTTTAATCCTTACTGTACTTACATATATATTATACCATAAATCTATCTATAATTTGGCGGGTTAATCTAAGTTACAGATAACTTTTTTACCGTTAGCTATTGCATCTAAAACTAATCTAGCTACCTGCTTTTTAGATGGAGCTTTTTTAAGATTAGCAATGAATCTAGGTTTCGCATCCTTATCTATATTTGCCGGTTCTATTATATGAAGAATATAATTTTTCATGCAGTTAAGTGAAATATCATCTCTAAGAACTATCTTCATTATAGTTTCGACATGCTTATTTAGTTCATAAGAATAACATCCAGGTTTCTGAGTTAAATTGCCTTTTTTCTTTTTAACAGCCATTAAGTCTACCTCTATCTTAAATTAGTTACTATTTTATCTTACAATAGGTACATAAGAAATTTTGATAGTTAATAGAAAAAACTCCCAACATATTTTACTGGGAGTTTAAAATTTTTTATTCGTCATCGGTAGCAAGCGATAGTGGTCTCCACTCACCAGAAGCCAATTTTTCTTCTAGATCTTTTAGGGTAAAGAAAGCACCCTCTTTTGTGTTACCTCTATTACGATTATTTTGAGCAGAAGTAGCAGTAATAAGATTTTCTATTCTACAGTCTCCACGTTTATGGTTCTTGTGATCAATTAAGACTTTGTCTTCAGGCACCCTAAATACGCGAGCAGTTACTGCAATAGCTTCTTTACACATCTCTCTATAATAAATACGAGTATGTGTACCATAGCCACACGCGTTAGTTTCTGTAGAAGATAAAGTTGCTGATGGCAAATTACCATTACTAGACTTCCAACAAATACGATGTAATTCTTGCCCAAAATGAATATCGGTAGTTACCCATGCCAATAGTTTACCTGCAATCCAAATTAAACAAGTTCCGTCTTCTAGCAGTAAGTAAGGATTACGCGCTCTAGAGTTTACACGTGTTCCAGAAAATCCATATTGTTTTGCCAAGTCAAGCTCATCCTTTAAAGCATTTTTACACATAGTAAAATCCTCCTTTTAGTTTACTATCTTATCGTACAATACATCCATGAGAAATTTTGATAGTTAATAGAAAAACTTTAAGAAACTATATACAAACGAGCAGTACTCAATGGTCTCATTGATACAGTTGTATCACCAGTACCGTTAGGCAATCTAAATAATGACTTAAATTCTTGCTCTTGTTTATAAGCTAAAGACTTACACCAAAATCCAGCATAGTCATCAGAATAAAATACTTTGTACCCACCTAGCCAAGTATCTACATCAGCTAAATTACTAAGTAACTCTGAGCCCTCTCCTATTACCCAATAATTTCCAAAACCTCGGTAACGTAATTTCATTTCTTCAGTCATTACACCATTAAATAATCCAACAGATAACTGATGTAGTTTTGCAGTAGTGTGTATATAACAATAATCATCTGGATGTAAGTATCCCTCTTTCATAGCTTGTTCTATAAGTATCACTGTTTGAGTACCATCTATGTGATTAATAGTTTGTATAGGTTTTGTTATGTCAACAGACGTGAAGTAGTCCAAACCCCCTTCACTTACATCCCGGCGTTGGTCAGACTCTGGTAATGTGGCATATGTACTAATAGGTCTAATAAAGACTTCTCCATTAATAAATTGCTCTGCCTCATCTTTCTTTTTAAAAGCCCTAATAAATTTCATAGTTTCATCTCCGTATATTTAAAATTACTATTTTATAATACAATAAAAGACCTGATAGTTTTTAATCAGGTCTTTAAATATTTATTTTTTAGATAACTCCTAAACCGTCAGCTTTTAACATACTATTATAAACTAACATTAACACACCATCTTTGTTGTATTGTCTGTCAAGACTGGTAAGAAATCTTTTTGTGGCTGGTGATTTATCTTCGATAGGTTTATCATTAGTTCCAATAATCAATTGTCTTATGTAATGTTTAAAACCTTTGGTATCAACTGACTTGCTTAAATATGTAGTATCAATATCAGTTTTATGTTTGGTTAGAGTGTGTGAATAACTTGATTTGACTGTTGAGACCTTACGTTGGGATAGTTCTTGATTTGTCATAATATGTAACCTCGTTTTGTTTTATTTACATTTATATTATAACATATTTTTTGGTAAATTGTGGCGGGTTAATTAAAAAAGACCTAAGATAATTTCTCAGGTCTTTTATATTATTTACAGTATCAATACAATATTACAGTATCAATTTCAGGGTCGTAATAAACTTCTACCATACTGAAGGATCCGTCAATTCCCTTGATCTCTAGAGCAGCGGATCTACTTATCTTCTCACTCTGAAGAAGTGCTATCAGTTCTCTTACGCTCCTTGCTTGTCCGATGAATTCTTCCATATCCCTCTCCTATCTAAATCATGATTCTTTCGAAGGTACCTCTGCCCAAGATACTGTTACTCTATCACTTGTATAAGTAGCTTTGTATCCGGCCTCTCTGAGCATCTCAAGTATTCTCTCACCGGTCAAATCAGTTTCTTCATAGCTAGTTTTTACTGTAACTTGGTAATCCCCAATAGCAATGGTCTCTCTTATAGCAGGTTCAATTATCACAGAAACAATTGCTTTTGCTCCACCATTTATTCTGTCTTTTGTTTGTTTATAAGCTTCACTTGCACTTAACATTATTTCTTAATTCCTTTCGCTAGATAATAAATATATCCTCTTTCTAAGAACTCATGAGCTTGAAATGTCTGTTTATTTTCGGTATCATACCAGTCAGTACGTTTCTCTATCAGAGGAAGATTGTAGTGTATCTTTCCTTCTTGAGCACAGGCATACTCACAGGCAAGTCTCTCGTCTCTGAACATAGAGTCTACGTGGGGTTTACCTTCTTCGTTACATCCATAAACTATATAAGTTATTGTTACTTCTTTAGCCATTTCTAGCATCCCACTCCTTCTCAGCTTTTTCGTATCCGGCAATAAGTGAATAGCCTTCATACTCACTTAGATATTCGGCTCTACCCATACAATAGATTTCTTTTGGTGTCATAAGTTAATCCCTCTCCTTAATCCAAAGCTTTTCTTACTATCTTATTTAAGTCAAAGTCCTCAGCACTGTATGTAGCTTCAGTAGTCTTACCGTCTTTTGTTATTGTGACTGTTACTGTATTCTTCGGTTTCTCTACCTTACTTCCGGATTTAGGTGGTTGTGGTTTGGTTTCTTTATCAGGTCCAAGTCTTCTCTTCGCCACAAAGTGATTAGGTCCAACCTCATCGATGTCTGTAATACATTTATCTTCAAGTTGGATTACTCTCTTCTCAAGTGCTTTGATACATTCGGAGTGATGCTCAGTTAATGCTGATACAACCCAGAACATACCAGTAATTATATTACAAAGAGCACTAAACATATCTACTACCGTCTGCTTTGAACCTTCTACAGTTTCCATATCCACTGGTCTACAGAGCATTACTATTGCTAATACAAAGAAAGCAAAAGCAATCAGTAGTCTGAGCCATTGGGTCTTAAAGAAGTTTGGTAGTTTATTCTTATTTATATACATTATTCTTTATTCTCCTTTACCAACCCCAGTTACAAATAGTTTGTCCACCATAGAATAATTGACGTTCCCAACGTTTTTCTTCATTGGTTTGTTCTTGGCAGACAGTGTGTCCACACTTACACTTTTCTTTCTTAAGTCGCTGTCCACATTTAGGACAGGTCTTAGGAAGTTCCTTGCATTTTATATTACACCTCATAGTTAGTCCTCCAACTTTTCGAAGAAGTCTTCTGGCCAAAAACCGGTGTAACCTTTAATCTTGTATTGATTTCCTTTTACTTCTGTAATAATAGCAGGTTCCCAAGCACAAGCCAACTTACCAGAATTACTTGGCAAAAACATATGCATGTTAGCTGCGAACTTTACCTTCTCGCCTTCAGCAAACTTAGCCATTACTTTTTACCTCCTTCTTAATCTCAATCTGTTTTAGGTCTTCTCTCCAGCTCTTAAACTTACTTCCCATTACTTAGCACCTCCAACTATAATCTTTCCGTTAATGATTTCAAGAACAGTTTCATTTTTATCTATGTCATCTTCCGGCATATATACTACTTGAACGTAGTTGTATTGACGAGCTAACTTATCAGCGATAGCACAAGCACCATCTAAAGTATTTGCTGCCTCTGGTCTGGAAGTGTTTCTGTCCTCACCGGCGAATACTACATAATCAGCTTCGTCAGTTAGAATATTATCAATGGTTTGTATTGCTTCGGTTCTTTCCATAATTTTTTAACCTCTTTTCTTTTATCTTACATATTTATTATACCATAAAGATTGGTGAAATACGGCGGGTTAATCAAAAATTCTTTTGGGGTCAATAGAGACTCATTAACGAACTTTTATTTAGAGTAAGTAAAATAATAAGGCCAGCAGACAAAGTGTCAAAAACTGGCCTTCTCGGGTCTCGTATGAAGTTTTAACTCTTAAAACTCTCTTTATCTATAACTTCATACCATTCCTTGTAACCGCTTTCGATAGATGGGAAGGAAAGATTAGGATAATGTTTCTCCTGATATTCTGGAAGAAGTTTAATCAGAACTCTTGAACCTCTGTCTTCTACAACTACATGAGGAAGTTGAAGTTCATTAGGATTAAGCCATTCTTTCTTTGCCTGAACTAAATAACCAGTCCAGTTTTCTTCTTGAATTGTCTTTCCATCAATTGGGTATTTCATTTCGTCCATACTTTACTCCTTATAAAAAGTTTGGGGTTGCTCCGTCCAATCACACTCCTGACCCCTGTGTGACCTCTTTGCCCTACTTGTTTTTAAAGTGAGTGGTAGTCTTACCGAACTTTATAGTTCACACCTTTTGTGGCTTTGCTACTCTGCGGAGAGCGGGCTCATTACCTCACTGTTTACATATATATTATACAATAAAACCCAACAAAACGTGGCGGGTTTAATAAAATAAAAAGAGAGGGAATAAACCCTCTCCTTATTATAGTTCTCTCATAGTGTGACAGTACTCTTCAATCTTATTATACATTCCAATCATTTCATCGTACTCACGATGTCTACTATCCACATCAACGATTTCAACTTCAATCTGTTCTTCTTCAGAGTCGGTGAATATTCTTTCAACTACACCGTTTTCTACTACTATTGCAATCTTCATTATCTATCCTCCTTATATTCCCATCTGAAAATTCAAATTAACTTCTAACTTATCAAATCTACTATCAAAGTTATACTTCTCACAATTCTTTCTTAAAAACTCAGAACTTTCTATCAGACAATCTTCAATAGAATATTCAGTTTTTATATCCTTTACTTTATCGTCAACTTTAAATAAAAGTTGAAATTCACTTCCATCATTACCAACTTCTTCAACATACATTTGAAATTTTCTCATAACTTTTACCTCACAGTTATTATTTATTTTCTGTATATATTATATCATATTTTTATTAATTCATGGGCGAGTTGATAAAATAAAAAGAGGGACTCAAAATCCTCTCCTATTCTTTAATCAACCCCAACCAATTACAAGAGTTACAGTTCCGGATTTCTCACCCCAACTCCACTTATAAGCTTCACCTTCTACTTTAACTCCGTTACAGTAGAGAGTGTCGGATACAGTTGTCTGCTTACCACCGTACTTCCAGTCGGTTTCAGTTTCTACTTCTTCGATATAGAACTTACCGGAAAGTGTTTGGTTCTTACAAGTATCAGTTTCAAAAGGGTGAAGTTGTCCATGACTATCCCAATAGTATTTAATCCTTACTTTACCTTCAAACTCCCAAACCTTCTCACGACGAGTTTCAGTTCGAAAGTTGATAAGTTCATTTATGCTGATTGTAGTTTCCATATTAGCCCTCTCCTTATATAAGAATAAGTTCACCGTCTGCAAAAGTCCAGATAGTTTCAAGTTCACCATCAGCATGATAACCAACTATCATATTAATTTCTTCGAATTCAGGACAGTCCCATCTTTCAAGTCGAACAATAGTGTCACGGACAAGATTGATGTCGTCAGTAACCAAAGGTTCTCTGTCTAGACTCTTAAAATAACGGATTTCAAATTTTTCGAATGGCTTTGCCGTTTTCATAATTATGTACCTCGTATTTAATATTTTTACATTTATATTATACCACATTTTTAATAAAAAGTGGGCGGGTTCATATAAAAACTCGTCCACTTTTTATTTATTTAGAGAGGTATTACATCAGAAGGTGGGTTCATTTCCGGCTCTGGATTTTTTTCGTATTCTTCTGTTTTGTTGTAGAAGCTGGCATCGAAGAAGGACTCAGAACCATCAAACTCTATATTACCACGAGAGAAAGCTGTTTCTACTTTATCTTCTGCTTCGGTTTCGGATTTAGCATAAACTTTAACAACCTTACGGAAGCTTCCGGTGATTTCCATATAGAAAGGATAGTATGGGGTTTCAGCAAACTTATACTCATAAGTTTCTTTATCATAGTCACCGGTTTCAGGATTATGAAATTCTCTGGTGAGAGTAAAGCCTTCTTCAGTATAGTCATCTACATAGAACTCTCCCAATATCTTTGGAGCATCAGCAAGTAGATTGATTTCAAGATTTTCTACGTCTTCCATGTTTCCACAGTGATTAAAAGCCTCAAGTATCTTTTCGAGAGTATCTACTTCCATAGTCTTTCTAAATTCAACATATTCTTGTGTCATGATTTCTTCTCCTTAGTTTAATTTCTTAAAGCCGTCTTTCTCAAGGTCTCTGTAGGTGAACTCTTCTTTATAGTAGCCACCCATAATATGCTCAGCAATTTCTTGGAAGATGGCAAGTATACTATTTCCATTTACTGATATATGAGATTGTCCGCCACCAACAAAAGTAATAACGACATATTCTACAAACCAACCGTGTTCCTCATTCTCCCAAACTTCATAAGTAATTTCTTCTACAGAAGTTAATCTACTTCTAGTTTCAAATACCTTACTTAGTTCGAATACAAAGGCTTCTTTCTCTTTATACATTTTAATCTTTTCGTCTCTGATCATTTTAGTTTTCCTCCTTCCAAACTTTCATTCCAGCCGGCTGACCCTTCGTAAAGTAATAAACTTTATAAGTAATAAAGTTCTCATCAACCTCATGGATTGAACAAGTACCATTACTACACCACCAGTCAGCATAGTTAGGAACTTCCTTCTTTGCTTCTTCGAGAGTCTCACAAATCTTCTTATAACTAGAACTCCGTTCGCTGTCAGCAGTTCTGATTAAAAAATAACGTTTCATAATTATCTCCTTCATTTATTCTGTAATAATTATATCATATTTATTTTAAGTTGTTGGCGGGTTTAGAGTCTTCGGCACTCTTAAACATATTAAGGAAAAACTGTAAGATAGCCTTATCTTCTTCAGTAGGTTTCTCGTCTTCAAGTTCGTCCTCTTCTTTCTCCTCAGGTTCGAACATTAAGTCAGTAAGTTCATTCATATTACACATCTCTTCGACTTCGTCTTCTGACATATACTTGACACACATTCTCACTACCTCAACAGGGTTCAAGGTTCCTTCCTCAACGAGTTCTATAAGTTTATTAGTATAATCTCTCATAATAATTTCTCCTTAGTTTTAATTACATCTATATTATAACATATCTTATTACAAAATAGGGCGGGTTAAAATAAAAATACCTGATAATTTTCTATCAGGTATTTTAATGTCTTTGTTTAATCGTTAGTAAAAATATACAGTCCGCAATGGCACTCACCCTCAATACCTTGTTCTATCTGGTCTCTAAAAGCTTTACACATACACTTGGTATCTTCTGTCCACTCAATAGCACATGGGCAATGTCCCTCAGCAGCTTTGATAGCGGAACGTATCTCACTTACTAACTCTTTATCTGAATTAATCGTTACTTTCATCTTATCCCTCTCTATAGTCTCTGGCATATTGATTGTCACTGATTAGGTTAACTCCAAGTACTGGGTCATAATGGGATTTCTGTCCGGGAACAAATCTTCCGAACTTAACAATAATCCCATTCGACACAAAACATTTCACTTGGTCTAAAGTAAGTTCACTTTCAGTGTATCCCGTGTAGATCACGATCGGATCTGAGGATCTCTCTCTAAACTTAGTGATGAACTCACTTAGGTCTTCCCAAGTATCCAAAGGTTCCATCCCACCAAAAACTACTGCCTGCGAAATTGGGTTGGTTTCGTATCTCTCTATCAGTTTCTCTACCGGAATATCTATCGGTGCTGCCTGATATAGAGAGCAGTTCTGGCAGGTCTCAAGTGGTAATCCTTGTTCAGTACAGCACTTGAAGGTGCAGCTTGGCATACCAATTAACATCGCAGGAACTTTATAATTAGTGAAGTTTTCATCTTCAAGTGCTTTTATGATCATGTTAATCGCCGTCTCCCATAATTAGTCTCCTATAACTGATGTCTCTCCACGCATTCTGGCAAGTTCATACCACTCACGCGCTGAGAACTCTTTCTTTCTCTCAGATGAGTAGGAATTACTCGGGGTTAAGAAACCTACTACTCTCTGGTAAGTATCATAAACAGGTTCGCCACAAACTGGGCAAGTATCAGTACCAACGAAACCATGGTGATTTCGGCATACGTTAATTCTAGTGTTGAAACAGAAATAGATAACTCCCTCAGAAGCTATATAGTTAAGCATGAACCATGCTTCTTCCTTACTTGCGAAGTTACTCTCTAAGTTAATGTGGGCAATAGCTCCACCAGAACACTTGTTATCCAAGATAGCAGCGGTTCTGACCTTTTCTTTTATAGTGCACTTAGAAGTGAGTGGGATCCACTGGTTACTGTAGATCTCGTAATCCTTTACATCGAAGAGGAACCTGTCTTTAGCAGCAAGTTTAACTGCAGCTTGTTCGGCCATTCTGTTACTTTAATGACCAACTTATACTTTTAATCTCGCTTCATCTTTGAAGCGGATATTAAACTGTTTAATAATTTGTGGGTTGTCTCTCAAGAACCTCTTGTATTGTCTTGTATCAAACTTAATGTCTGAGTCATAACAAAGTTTAAAGTTTAAGTTGTGGGCTCTACAATACTCTTGTGCAGCATTCATCTCACTTTCGAAGCGAATGTCATCATTATATCGTAGGTGGTCTTGAGGTTTAAATTCTATTAACCACTGATTATTGATTAGAACATCTGGAGTATAATGACTTGACTCAGTTAGCTTAATCTGGAAAGGCTCTAATTCATAGGTCTGAACTCTTGTATCTGTTTCAATAAGTGTTAGATAGTTAAGTTCAAGCAAGCTTCTAAAGTAGAAATCCTTGTTCATCTTTGCTGAGTAGAAGTATCCCTGAATTCCTCGACCCATCTTAGCAGTATCATAACAGCCACGTTTCCATGCGTCTGAGTATTTCTTAGGGTCCATTACTATCTCACCAGAAGCATGTTTTCTTTTAAGTGTCTCTGAAATCTTCTGTTTTATTTCTGGTGTTCTAATATAACCAACCGGAACATCATCTTTATGAGCGTCACGAAGCTTAGCTCTTCGCTCTTCACTAAACTTTGTTGAGTAGGAAGAGTTACGACGACCGGTATTATTATTGGTTTTAACTGGCAAAGTCTTTAGCAATTTATTTACTTGATGATATTTCATATCAAATAATGCCGCAATCTCTCCGATACACAAATGATAGTCGTCAAAGAGTGAAAGTATTATTGCAGGATCCTTTGCTTTAGCACCCTTAATAAGTTTCGGATCTTCAATAATCAATTGTGGCTTAGTATAGTGATTAACTACTATTCTATCATCTTCAATAAATATTTCACCAAATACTTTGTGTGTTGAACTTTTACAAATCATAATAAGTACCTCTTAAATATCATATAAGCTTGGGATACACCCGACATTTAATTTAGCACTTAATCTTAAACAATTTTTATAAATTGGCGGAAGAGGTTCTTCAATAAGTGTCTTTACACTTGACCTCCTCTCTCGGGCTTCAGTTCGATTATACCCGAGGTCAGACTTTCGCACCCTCATCAGTAATGAGGTTCTATCATTAAGTCGTTCACGCTACCATTACGCTTGCGCCTTGTTATCCGTCTCCGGAACTTCAAGTCAATTAGATAGAATTTTTCTAAAGCGGTTTATGTCTTATGCCGCTTCGTGCCCACACACTTTAGGCACACTTTCGATGTTGAAAGAATACTCTGTAGTAAAGTTATCCTTGATGTCGTTCAGGATGTCAAATATATCAGTCGCAAAGTTAATACCGGCTTCTGAGTAGTACTTGTTACCGAACTCATCAGTATCGATGTATCCGAATTTCTCCATGAGTTCATACAGTCCAAGAATACCAATAGTGCAATACTGCTTATCCAGTTCTACTCCACCATCGCAGTAGTTAGGAAGAAGCCCTTTTTCGATATTTCTCTTAATGATATGTCTTACGCGGTCTAGAACCTTACAACAGAGTAGAGTTCTCTTCTTTAGTAAGCTTAAGTATTTCTTCGCGGATACATCTTCGCCAAGTTCGTAGAACATATGTACTAAGTTGATAGTATTAACCTTGATAGATCCAATAGATAGAGCAGTTCCACCGATAGAGTTAATAAACCCTTTAAGTTTAGAAGTATCTGATAGCAAACGACAGCAGTTACTTAGGGTTGTTACATCGTTACTCATGAAGAAGTTACTATCATTCCACTTAGTGTTATGATCTGAACACCATCTAGCGAAGTCGTTATCTTCGAAGATGTTAAACTCTTTGGTTCTGAACATTTCAGCGTATTCTTCGGGGGTGATGTCTGACCTCTTTAGTAGTGAGTAAGTGAGAACAGGGAAAGTAAACATATTTTCCTCACGGATCTCAGAAACAACTTCCATGAAGATCTTCTCATGATCTATGAACTCATCAATAGAGTCTAGTGCGAAAGTATCATCAGGGAAGATGAGTCCACCGAAGAGTGCAGAGTAGTAATGTCTGTCGAAGATGGAAACATTAACGAAAGCAGTTTGGTCTATCCTCATAAATGGTTGGTTAAGTCTGTATATAAACTTCTGGAAGTTCTGTTTTAGGTAGTAAATAGGATCTTTCATGTAGTATCCACTCTCTATATCCTTTTTCCAGAAGTAGAATGTCCATACTAAAATATTAGGAATTCCCACGGCGCCAGATGATCTGTTTGCCATGAAAGAAATGTACTCAACTACATTATCCAAGAAAGTAGTTAAATGTTTTGGGGGTTGGTAGTTATAATCCTTTAGGAAGAATAATCCCTCTCTAGCTAGACGACCTAGGTCATAAGCGTAGCAATATGGGATATAAGAAGTAGAGGGGAAGTCATGAAGATAAAATCCACCAGTGTATTCTGTCTCTAGCCACTCTTTAGCAGTCTTAAGTCCGTACTCTTTCTTAATCTCATGGAAGATCTTGTTTGCGGCTATTACTTTATCTATTGACTTTCCTTTTTCGTTTCTGAATGAAGCAATGTCTTTACTGTGAACATTGGCATTGGCATCGATAGTTACGTCTGCAACATTCTTGTCTACAAACGCATCAATAAAATCTGAGAAATTCATCTGAGAATTATGAATTCCATTTAGTGTTTCGAAATCCTCGCCGTACTTCTCTCTAAGCATGGAGAGGGTTCTCTCAAAGTCTTTGTTAAACTTAAGATTAATTTCCATAATTAGTTTTCCTTTCTTGTCTGTGAGTTAATCCAATTGTTAGCTGCCACTAGATCAAGAAGCTCACCATTCACTTCAAGTATTGGTGCTTGCTTAATCCCTCTCTCGGCCATAGCAGTCATATCTTCGCACTTCTCGTACTCAATTCCTGCTTTATCCAGCTTAACCATTAGAACCTTACATCTAGGGCAAGTAGGTGTCTTATACAAAGTTACCTTATCCATAAGTTTCTCCTTATATTTAATTTTTGGGGTGCATTTAATTTAGCTTAAAATAAATAAAAACCGGAAGGCTTTTTACCCTCCGGTTTAATTTTTTGGTTGATAATTTGCCTACGATTTTATTGTTTTTCCCTATAATATTATACAATGAAATCATGCAAATTTCAAATATAAACTTTTCTAAAGTCTGAGAAATATATTCCTACCCCATCCAAGAACATAAAGTATTTCTCAGATAGTTTAGTTCGTGTAATTACTACTTTTTCAAATCTTGCTCTTCCCAAAGTCCCGGGATACAAGCCACCAACTGACTCTCCTCGATGATTTAGTAGTAAAACTACTTTAATCTTCGGCTCGGCAGTAGCTTCAAGAATTTCATCTCGGATTACTAAATCTTCCAACTTAAGCGTCCTCTCTGTCGTCTCCCATAAGAGCTGACACCATTCTAGAAGGATTAAGACCTATATAATCTCGGTATTCTTTCATCATGTCGAATAGAATATTATACTCTCCAGTATAGAAATCCTCTATCCGTTTCATTTCCTTGTAGTTCAACAGGAACGAAAGATTTGGAACCCCATTCTTTATAGAATTACGATAATTCTTAAGCATTGCCTTTCGGCCATTCTGGGCTCCTTTAATGAACTTTGCTATAGCACTTTGCATTTCGCCGGCTACTTTATAAGTTGGCCAATTTCGTATCTTCTCGGGCTCCATATGCTTGCCTGAATGTGCTCTTTCTATTAGCTTTTCTACAATTTCCTGTTTTTCATTTTGTTCCATGATGAAATCTCCTAAATTACATTTTATTTTTTCACTTTCTTATATTATATTTTACGATATAATTATATCAAATTTTTCTCAGGTAGGTGGCGGGTTAATTAGAAATGTTGCTAACTTAATAACAATATTCCAATATACCACCAGAAACTTTGTGATAATTACCTTCGTCAATAATATCTTTACCATAAGACTCAAAGTCGAAGTAATTCTCTAAATATCCTATATCAATTCCTTCATTCTTAAATTTATCAATTCCGAAATCCCTCTCGACGTTCCAAGAACTTGAGTAGTCATAGAAACAGAAGTAGTCTACCCAGTTCTCACCGTGTTGGTCTACAAAGTCTGACCACTCACTAAAACCAAGTGCTTCTATAACTGCTTCAGCAAGGTCATAATATTTATCATTGTAAAGTATTCCCGACTCTTTGATAGTTGTAAAGAAATCAGCAGGACTCATATAATCCCAATTAACGTTACAGTCTATAAACTCAATGTCTTGAACAAACAACTCTTCGTCAATTCCTTCAAGGTCAAATCCTTGTTTCTCAAGTTCTTCAACTACTTCGTCCCAGTCATCAAAGTCATCAAAGTCAATCCACTTTGAACCCATTGCTTTACTGTTACAAGCATTATAGCTTCCCCAAGAACCTACGACCATTCTGATTTTATTTGTTGCTTCCATTTTTATGTACCCTCTCATAATTTTAATTACATATATATTATAACATGTAAAAAAGAAAAATGTGGCGAGTTAAACATAATTCACCACATTTATTTTTATTTAGTCTTTCTTGTTTACAATATTGTTTACGGCATCAATAGCAAGGTCTAGACACCACTCAAACATATTAGGGTTCTCTTGACAGCACTTCTGATATACATCAGCTACATCAGTAAGGTAGAAGATATACTGGTTCCATTCTACTTCCCAGTCTTCATCACAAGAACTGTCCCAAACATCAAGCCAAGCCTCAAAGCCGATTGCCTTATCTTCTATAAGTACATTAAAGCCTTCGTTATCTTCAACAACTTGAACTACTACTGGCATTACTGGGTTAGTAAGTCTGTCTATCTGCTCTTGAAGGTCTTTTCTTTCGGCATCATAACCTTCGAACTCTTTCCACATCAAATTAGAAGCAATCTGAATTTTAGTAATGTCCGAGTCTTCATCAGGAAGAGTTGTAGGAAGAGTTGCTTTAATCTCATTGGTTCTGGTCATTCTGTCACCAAGAGTAGAAAGTGGGTTAAGAGACTCAGCTCTCTTCATTTCCTTATAAAGCTGGAATACCAACTCTGCTCTTTCTTCCGGGGTAAGTGACTCAAGGTCTTCTTCCTCATCTGCTTCTTCAAGCATAGTGAAATCAGGAAGATTGATAATGTTTTCAAGAGTTGGAAGTGGAAGAGCGGTTTCATAGATAACATCTTCACACTCAGTGAAAGGTTCTCCGTCTTCATCCTCATCTTCGAAGCAAGCTTCTACTCTAAGCTCAAGATAGTCAGTACCTTCTTCTCTTAAGTAATACATCTCATCAGCTGAGAGTACATAAGAAGCATCCTTAAACTTCTTAGCATGCTCTATAGCCTCTTTAGGGTCTTTGAACTCACCTAAGTCCTTGTCGAAGTCAGTTGGCTCACCGTCGGCATCATAACCGAGTACCCAAATTTCATAAAAGATTTCGTTGTTTTCCATAATTCTTTTCTCCTCAATAATTATTTACGTTATTATTATATCATAGTTTGTTTGATTTCGCGGCGGGTTAATTAAATTATTTTTGCAACCATTTGGTTAGCAAGTTTTTCTATTGCTTTCTCTTTTGCTCTGTAAGAAGTAGTTGCTTCTACCTGTACTGTAAATTTAGTACCGTTGAGTTCTACCTCTACTGTATAGTCTGTATTAGAGCAGTAAGAATGTCTACTGGTATCACGACCCTTGAGAAGTTCGTATAGAAGATAACAGTCACCTACGGTTGGAGTACCGTGCATATAGCGTGGAACAGCTGAACAGCATCTATCCCAAGAAAGATTATGATTTCCATCTTCAATTTCAACTTGAATAATTTTCTTAATCTTATTAGCAAAGAAGTCAACTGGGTCAGCACAGACGCCGTGAGTATCAATGATTACAATATAACCGTCTGTATTAACACTAAAAGAAAGACTCTTCCAATACTTTTCCATTGAACGGGTATTTTCCCAAATGCCGTCACTCATTTGACCGAGAACGGAATTAAGAATATTTTTGAAATGTGGTGTTGCTTTAATTCTGGTTGTGAATGTCATAGTTAATTACCTCTTTTGTTTTATTTACGTTATTATTATAACATATTTAAGTTGATTGCGGGGCGGGTTTATTCCACCTCAACCTCTTGTATTAAAACTTCAAACTCAAAACGGCAACAGTCATGAAGTTCATATCCTACACAGATAGAATTATCATATTCTTCGCGACTCATAGAAGCTTCAATTCGCTTATAAGCTTCGATATTATCACTATCAAGGTTCTCATAAGCACCCTTCTCTAAGTCATTAGCACATTCATGCATTCTCGCTCTTGCTTTATCCTTGTCAAAGAATACACCTTCTACCCAAGCATTTGAGAAGTCCTCATCAACGTCGTAATTAGTTACTTTCTGTAAAATTGCATAAGCTTTCATTTTTTCTTTTCTCCTATGTTGTTTTATTTACAATATAATTATAACATAAAAAGAAAAAGAATGTGGCGGGTTAAACCACATTCTTGTAATTATTTTTAGAAGTCTGCTTCTCTCTTGTCAAGTCTAACTTCCTTGAAGATTGGGAAACGTAGACTCACTCCGCCTTTGTCATTCTTAGTCTCTTCAAAGAACTGGATTTCTGCTATCTTTCCGATGTAGTAAACCTGATTGTGCCAGATTTCATCTCTCATCCAGTCACTAAATCCTGAGCCTACTTTTACTATGTTGCCATCCTTGTATCTAACATGAATAGCACCAAGAGTGTTAGCAAGTCTTCCCTCTCCTGCTTCAACTCCTACTATTTCAAGGTCGAGAGTATCCATCTTCTTTACCTTGAGAAGATTGTTAGTTCTCTTAAACTCATAAGGAGCATCACAAATGTTAATCATTACTCCTTCCTCACCCTCTGCTGTGAGTTGGTCCAAGTACTTAGTGATTTCTGCAGTATCCTTGCCCCTATAAAGAACAGGAAGAAGTTCGAAGTAAGTACGCTTTGTAGTACCAAAAAGACCTTCGAGAAGATTTCTACGTTCATCGTAAGTATGTTCACACATCTGAGTCCTGAATTCTTCTATAGTAAGAATATCAAAAACCAGCATCTTAACACCATGCTTCTCACCATCTTTACGAGTGATTTTCATAGTCTGCTTGTACTGCTCCTTAGAAGAAAGTCCGAGAGGGTTGGCAAGAAGAGTGATTTCACCATCGAGTACTATTCCATCAGGGAAAGTAGTAAAGAGTTCAGCTGCAAGCTCAGTAAGACCTTCATACTTCTGACCTGCACGAGTGTAAAATGAAACTTCTCCATTTTCACGGATAGCAATAATCCTTCCGCCGTCTATCTTCCTAGTGAGAGCAAAAGTCTTTCCTTCTACGTATTCTGGCTTGTCGAAGTACTTATTGGCAAGTTGGACGTTAAATACAGGAATTAAACCCGGAATTACTGCATTTATAGTCTTGGCATCACAACCAATAGTGAATTCTTTACGAATAATTTGTTCGAGAAGTATAGCAGCATCTGGATCACTAACAGCAACCCCATCAATAAAGTCCTGACACAAACCGATAATCTGGTCTGTACCAGTATTATGTTGGGAAAGATAGGTAAGAAGCTCAAAAACAGAATGAACACCTGTAATTGAAGTCTCTGGGACTACTTTGTTAAGCTTTTTACCTGAAATACCGAAAGTTGTATAGGGATTAAACGCAAACTGAAGATATGTTAGGATTATAACATTCTCTTTCCACTTCTCAAGAACTTTCTGCTTATGAGTTCTTGCTGCGGACGCACGAATTTCATCTACGAATTCCTTAAACTTAAATAATGTCTGCATAATTATTCCTCCTCAAAATATTCACAGGTTAATTCTTCATTGGCTTTAGTAATCGCATCAAGATAGGGATCATATTCCCCACCAAACTGTCTGTCTGCACTATACTCAGTTGCAGCAGCTATATTACTCTTAACATAGCTCTCATAATAAGAGCAGCCGTCATTTCTACAAGCACACTTTTCACAAATACACATAATCCCTCTCCTTAAATACAACCGTAGTAATCTGATATAACTTCATCAAGGTCAGCTGAGCCTTGATTATAGAACATAGCAATTTCAGAAGCCTCTTCATCTGTTGCTTCTATATCTGCATAGTATAGAATTTCTTGTTTGATTTCCTTAAGCGACATGATTAAGCCCTCCTGTAAGCAAACTGATTACGAATATTATCATTTAAGTATGTACCCTTAGACTCAGAGGCCATAAGACCTTCATACAATGTCTGTGGAACATTAAGGTATTCATATACCTGTCCACTAACTTTGAACTGTACTGTTAGGATTTGGGTGTCGGCATTATAACCAACAGAATCGATGTTTGTTGAATTTACTGATGTCATTTTCTTTTCTCCTTATCATTTATTACATTTATATTATATCATGAATTAAATCAATTCGTGGCAGGTTAAAAGAAAAAATCCCTCTCACTCTGAGAGGGATTTTGTTTAATGTGTGCGCCTTCATTACATTAAGGAATATACTACGCCGGCGCTTCAAACGTTAGTATACGGAGAAAAGAGAAATGTGGAAAGTACTTTCGTAAATTCCAGGGATAGTGCTGTGGGAAAACAACAAACCTCAGCACATTTTATTATACGATATAAAATATCGAAATTTAATCAAGTGGGGACATTTTTTTGTTAGAGCCTATTGGCCCCGGACTCTGCCCCCTGTTTATGATAAACAAGTAGCAGAGAGAGCTACTACTTGAAGCGGAGAAGAACTTACCTAATTTAGCAATTAATAAATTAATAATTTATTAAAACGTCTCGTCGCTTAAACCAGTACTCTTCTTTTGTGTGTTAATAAGTCCCTGAGCTTTTGCATTCTCATAAATCTTTATTGCCCACTCAGCTACACCATAAGCTTGTATAGTAGCATATTCAATTACCTTGAGCTGTACGTTAATGTCTGAAGAATACCCTTTGATTACTTTGATAAATATATCTCTTGAAGCTGCAGTCATCTGTTTCTTGGCAGCAAAGATAGCATCTACCCAGTTATCAAGTGCAGACTTAAGTGGCTCCGGTTCTTTAATCCCTACTTTAAGGTTATTTAGAATTCCGGCTCTTCTACTCTCAGTCTTCGTTTTCTTATTCTTCTTCACCAACTTAGCAAGTTTCTCTAACTCTTTCGGATCACCGTTAGCAATCAGATTGATCATTGCTTCTACATCAACTCTGATAGTATCTGTATCATTCTCCGCGGGTTGGATAATACATGCTTCTACTAAGTAGTGGTCACAGAGAAGTTGTTCTTCCAGGGAAAGAGTAGTCTTCTTCTCTATATACTTTCGGTCAAGCTTGAAGAATCCCTGTTCATCATGAGTTTTCTTACTCTTAACCTTACCGAGTACATTAAGAAGTTCACCCCAATAGACAGCAGTGCTTAATCCAAACGTACGTGCAATATTTACGTTAATCAATATATGATTATCTTGTGATAATAAATCAAGTAATGCCATATTTGAAATCTCCCAAATTTACGTTAAGTATGTAGAAGCAAGTGGCTTGCAAGACTTTAGAGTGTTGGCTAAGTACTTGTAAAGCTTCTGATTGTTTGCATTATGAATTGCATCAAGTCCAAGTTCAAGAATATGTACATCAACTTTATACTTAGCTAAGAAATTAGCCAAATAAGTTGCAGGAAGATTTCCAAGAAGTTGTACTACTTTATAAGCCCAAAACTCAGTTGAATGTTCAGTGTACTTGTACTCTTCACCATCTTCATCTATAGTCTTGTGGGTCTTTCTTGAGTGCTTGAAGGTATCATTGGTAGCTATAGTATCTAAGATAATAGCTTCTACTATCTTATTATTATCGATATAGTGCTGGATTAAACACTGTGCACCTGATACAGTACTTGCCATTGGATCTGCTTCAGTATCTACTAAAGTATCACCTAAAGTCATACCATCTTCATCGCCCGCAATTGGAGTATCAATAGAAGTGGTCTTGTAGCTTGCCTTATGTATATCAAGTCGACGCTGATACATCTCACGAAGCATTATAGTAGAAGCACACTTATTGATAGCTTGAGTACCTTTAACACCTTTCTCTTCGTCCCAGTAGTCAGTAGCAAGATTGATAGTATCTACCATCATATCATGATAGAATACACGGTCTTCTTTTAGAGTTATATTATACTTAAACTCAAGTTTAGATTGTAAATACCAGAAACGAAGCATTAAACCTGAAAAGTAATGATTTGCT
The DNA here is from genome assembly GCA_017625815.1 of Lachnospiraceae bacterium. Classification (GTDB taxonomy): domain Bacteria; phylum Bacillota; class Clostridia; order Lachnospirales; family Lachnospiraceae; genus Coprococcus_C. The sequence continues at coordinate 20,488 of JAGAKD010000002.1, forward strand.
TTAGGGTTTGGAGTATTTCTGTATTTCTTATAGTTTGAAAGCATATCCTCAATAGGTGCAGTTTCATAGTTATATGGTAAATACTTCGCCTGTTCACGATATACATTCTTTAAGTCAGTCATTATGTCTTCTTTATATGCCATATGTAATTCCCTTCTCTTTAAGTGTCTGTTAATTGTAAAGTGTTGAAGTAAGCGGGATCTTATGTACTTTATTTTTCTCTACCCAATAGCCACCCTTAACAAAGCGTCTTTTGGTCTCAAGTATACCCTGCATTGTTCTTTGACCTGCGGCAAGTTTGCGAATTAAATTACCGCTTATGTAGACTGTTAAAACATTTTTAGTTGCCAAATCTATCTTACACAAGTAGTAATTATATTGAGCATGGTTATCTGTAATTTTAGACTGTTCTTTAGGTGCCACATATCTTTCTTGCTCAACAACAGTCCAGCCATCATATCTCCTTCCTAAATACTTTCCGTTAAATCTTCTACCAAGTTTCATGTTTGTTACCTATCCTTTCTTATATTGGTAAATTCATTATATCATGTAAAATCCTGTTTGTAAGCGGGTTAATCAAAAGTTTTTGAAATTTGTGTAATTACACAGAAAGCAGGGCCGATAGCCGGCCCTCTCCTGTTAACTTTCTACAATAGTTGCTTTGTTGCCTTCTATCTTGAGTCTGTAACTGGTAGGTGTAAGATAGTCATTTGCAGTTCTACAGAAGGCCTCAACAAGACAAAGCATCTGACGAAGACCTGTAATATCAACTACAGACTTATTATCCTCTTTAACAATTTCAAGAGGGTCACACTCAACTCTCTCAAGGTCAGTGTCATAATAATTATTGAAAGTATCTACTATCTTAATCATGATTTCTTCTGTTGGATCCTGCTTAGAGAGTTCGTTTACATAATCTCTAAGTTCGTCACAAAGCATATCAAAGTCCTGAATAAGTTGACAAAGCTCTCTAAGCTCTCTTCTGTTGTACTTAACACTACAACCGAGGTAGTCTTTGCAGTATTCTTTGTACTCTTCATAGGTAGTGCAGTCCATGAAGTCAGGAAGTACTGAACAGTAGTTGTCTTTATTATAAAGTACAAGATAACCACCTGAACGTCCATTAAATCCTACTGAATAACCCGGATGTTCATATTCCCAGGAGCGAATAGTCTCATTAACTTCGAAGTATTCATCAGAATTAAGAAGGCTCAAAGCTCTCCAGCAATCACCATCAAGTTTGAGGTTATAAACCTTAACTCTATTTGCTATTGACTGTGTGAGGTTCCATGAGTTCATCGTGTAGTATGTATAGTGCTCTTTAATGAACTCAAACATTTGTCTGTCGTTTGTAATGTCAATGCCTTTCTGATAAAAGAATGGGGTAAATGTAATTTTTCTCATAATCTCTTTTCTCCTCAAATCATTATTGTATACATATTATACCATGTTATTTTCCAAAAGTTGGCGGGTTAATTAAAATTCTTCATAAATTTTATGTTTGTATTTAGGCTTACGTTTTCTTCTGTCGTCAAAGACTTGGGCTTTGTTTCTTAAAGCTCCATACTTGTGAAGGTTACTGGGAAGGTTGGCAATATTGATTTCGACCTTAATTACACGGTCGGATTTTTTAGGTTGAACTTGATGGATTCTCTTCATTATTAATTAATACCTCCTTCCAACCGGTTCTATCGCAATAAAAATATCTGTTGTTAATGAAAAATACATCTGATACAGAAGGTGAATGGCCACAGTAAGCATATTCAGGGTCAGAGCCAAAAGCTTTCTCAAAGTTAAGCTTCTGCCAGAAATATTCACATACTTCTTTTTCATCTGTTGGGTCAAAGCATTCTGGAAAGTCGTAATGAAATACTTCTTTATAGTCCGCAAAATTGAACTTAGCTTCGTCATACTCTCTGAGAGCATAATCAGTATTCATAATATCTTTGATTTGATATAATTTAAATTGCATATTATTCCTCCTCTGAAATTGGTAATTCCATTGTATAGGGTTTATCTCTGTATTTTAAATGTCCACATTCTTTACATTCCTGTGGGATTACTGCTCCATAATGTTCTTTTCTAAATTTACAGTACTGACAGCAATTACTTTTATTAACGACTGTAATTGTCTTCTTTTGTTTCATCACTTTTCTCCTTAAGTTTCATTTACAGTTATATTATACCATGATTAGCTATACTATGTGGCGGGATAAATAAAAAAATCCCAAAGTTTTTTAAACCCTGGGATTTATGAGGACTAATAAGTTTTGGGATTAAAGATTAAACATCTTAATTATACTCTTAAGAAATTCAGTAGCTGGATCTACCACTGCATTCTGTTGGGAAATAGAAGTAACTACATCTCCATCTTTAAGAGTCATATGGAAATTGCCATACTTATCAGAAAAAGCTTTGAGGTTTTCCTTATACTTCTTCTCTGCTTCTAGGTAAGCGACTTCTGCCTGGTCTACTGTAGCAACATACTTATCCTTTGCTGCTTTCATTTCTTCTGCGTAGATCTTACTAGCTTCATCTACTGTAGTATTAAAAGCTTTCTTAGCGGCATTCATCTCTTTAAAAGCTTCCTCTACTTTAGAAGCATCAGCTTTCTTCTGGGTTGCTGTTTCAGCTTTCTTAGCTTCTACTAGAGCAACTTCCTCTTCAGCAGCAATAAGTTCATCAAGAGTATCGAATGGTTTCTGTAGCTTCTTAGAATAGAAGCCATACTCATTAGTTGATTGTGGATTAACTTTCTTCATCATTTTAATAAATCTCCTATTATTTATAAAATTTTTAATAGAGCAGATAAGTCCTCTCATACCTGCTCTATTATTATACAATAAAAATTATATGGATTAAGCTGGAACTTTATCGTTAGCTCTTCTCATCTTTCTTCTACGAGCATACTCAGCTTTAATTGTCATAGGAATAAAATCAGGTTCGCCTTGGTCATAGTCACGGGCTTCAATACAGAGTGCCCATGGACCTTCTTTATTATATCTATCTTCTACTTTGCAAACCTCATAGTCACGGTTATACCATGCAGAATCTTCTCTACCTACTTCACTTTCAATGTAAGCTACAATTGGATTAAAGAATTCTTCACTAGGTCCATACATTACTACACTATCATTACCGAATGGGTTCCACATCTGTTCTGCTTCACCAGGGAATAGTGGGTGGTCACCTTCATCAAATCCCATGTTATGGAATCTCATAGAGATAAGTTCTACAAAGCCATTAGTCTTACCTGGAATATCTCCAGCAATAATAGAATCTTTACCATAGTGAGCTTCAGTAAGATCTTCTTCTATTTTACTCCAAGCACCATGATGATCTTTACAGTTAGGACACATACCATCATACTCTTTATCAGTTAGCATAGCAGTATGTCCACACTCTGAGCACTGATACTCATAAGCTTTGTCTTCTTCTGTAAGTGCTTCAGTCTTAGACTTTTGAAGTCTATTAATTAGGTCATTCATTTGATCTACAAGTTTCTTAAAGAATTCTTCTGCACTTAATTTAGAGTTCTTCTTAATCCAAGAAAGAACTTCTTTCTCATCTCTATAATCAAGTGAAGTATTACCATCTTCATATATCTCAGTTACAACCGAAATAAGGTCATCTTCTACACCATCTTTAGTCATATCTGAAATTGCCTTAATTTCATCTTGATATGCTTGAACTCTTCCTTCAATGCTATCAATACTTAAATTCTTTTCTTCTGTAAGCTTTTCTGTATCCTTACTTTTATCATCTACTTCTTCTTGAAATTCATGATCTGGGTACTCAGCCCAGTTGATACCATCATCTGAAGTGAGTGCAGCTACTTCTTCATCACTTAAGTCATTCCAGATATCATCTATGAATGGGTCAATATCTTCTTCTACAGTACTAACAGTACTCATTAACATATTGATAAGTTCAACACAAATAGTTTCTGGATCTACAAAACTATCATAGATCATTGCGTTAAGTGTATCAAGCTCTACTTCACTAATATCAGTAGAACCTTCTTCCATAAGTTTAGTTGCAAGTGCATCAAGACTATCTTCTGCTACAAGTTCACCATCAGCATCAATTGCAGCACGGATATCAGTTAATTCATTTATAACTTCTTGTCTAGTCATATTGAAATCTCCTTAATTTCGTTTTTATATAAAAAAGATGTAAGTTTCAATCTTACATCTAATTTAGCAAATATTTTTAAGTTATTAAATTATTAATCAGATACGATAGTTGAAGCTTGCCAATTTCGTAGGTCACAAAGCTCTCCATAGTTATCTATCCAGGCCAGAAGTATTTCTTTAGCTTCTTCTTTGGTAAGCTTTGGGTGGAACTGTCTAAGATAAGGATCAGCTCCCCACATATTAACTACTCCTAACTTTCTGATAAGTTCCAGGGTATCATAATACTTGTAATGCTTGTGATTAATTGTTCTTTTCATTTTCGAAATCTCCTTAATTTCATTTTCTAATTATATTATATCATGAAATCATGTTAATTTCAGCGGGTTAATTAAAATAATTCCCTTAAGATAGAATACAGTTCTGAATTTAGAGAATTCTGGGCAATAGCATTATCGACACCATCTACTAAGAAATCACTTAAATCCTTTTTGGTCTCAATGATCTCCATGACTCTCTCGTCTATAGTATCAGCACCCACTAATACTGTAATAAAAGCTGGTCTAGTATTATCTACTCTCCAGATTCTATCAGTTCCCTGGGAAAACATCGCGTAAGTATAAGGAGTATCAATACAGATCATGTAAGCTGCAGCATTTAGTGTAATTCCAGTAGAGACTTTATCCCAAGTGCCAATAAAGACTAAACTATTGGGGTTGGTTTGGAAATCATCTATGTTTCTACTAACAACGTCATCAGGAATGTCTCCAGTATTAATACTTGGATTATACTCTGCCAAAGCTTCTTTCAGTTTGGATACAGTTTCCTTAAACACTGATAGTATTACTACCTTCTCTCCCTGGCTCACTAACTCATCTACTAGTTCTTTACATCTTAGAACCTTCGAACTCGGAATATCCTGGGAAGTAAGTACACTTGGACATGCAGTCGCCTGGCGTAAACGAGTAGTAAGTGCTAGTAAGTTAGCCGACTTTAAATTGATTAAATCAGCTTCTTCTTTAACTCCCTCTCGGATAGCGTCATAAAACCTCTTATGTTCTTCTTCTAATTCTATGACCTCTATATTAACGGTCTTAGGTGGCATATCCGACTTTACATCGTCGAGAGTTCTTCTTAGTGAACATGAATCTATAACATCTTTTAGTAGAGTAAGATTCTTGTATCCAATAACCTGGGAATCATGAAATCCACCAAATTCACAGTACTGAGACTTGAAGGTTCCGACATTTGCATGTTCTTTTCCAATCCACTTTAGTGGGGTATAACACGACAAAGGGGAATTGGTTATCAATGTTCCGGTAGCTGCTACTTTATAGTCGGCATTAAGTTTAAGAAAGTTATCTCCCTGGGTACTCCCTCTATTAACTTTATGAGCTTCATCTAGTGCAATCATACCAAAGTTATTCTTGGTCTTCTTGAAAGCTTCCATGATCTTGGGGTCACGGAGAGTTTCTATATTAGTAACTACGAAGAATTCTTCTATAGGTTCCATGAGTTCCTGGGCCCTCTCGGCAACACTAGCATAGTAAATCCTTCCAGTTCTAGTTTTACGTTCTCCTAAAACTCTAACAGTTTCGTTTCCAAACTTAAGTATAGCTTTCTTCCAGTTCTGTTTAAGTGTGTTAATTCCACAGATCACGAGACAGTGATCTATAATCCCTCTGGTCTTTAGTGTTTCAGCTAACCACATTAGTGTATTAGTTTTACCAGTTCCCATAGAGTCTAGTAATAACCAACATCGTTTGTTTAATCCGAAGTTGATTGCTTCTACCTGATGCTTAAAAGGTTCCCACTTTAATTGAGAAATCTCTGATTCTGAAATTGCCTCAATTTCGTTAGGCTCCTCGTACTCTAACAGTGAGAGTTGGATATTATCCACTAAGGAGAGGGCATCAAGTAGTTGAGCGAGACAGTTCATTGGAATTTCCCATAAGTGGGTTTTCTTGTCATACTCATAATTTGAAACTGTCTTAATTGCATCAACAATTATTGGATTATAATCAAATGATACTATTACTGAAGAAAGTCCTGATACTTTATTAGGTGGAGATATTTCTTGAATCTTAATCATGTTGAAATCTCCCTAATTTCATTTAGTCGAGCAAACTAACATACGGGTTAGAAAAATCCACCTCTTCTGAAACCTTAGAAGTTGAATAGGATACAGTTGCATTAATCACAAAAGACTTTCCGCAATCTTCACACTCAAAATGTTCTTGGAAATTTGGTTCTTCACCTTCTTGATAATCCACATAAAGAATCTTTCCTACTGGACTTTTTACTAAAGAGTCAGTTCGTCCGAAGAAAGCATTAGGATAAAAGATCTCACTTGGATGATATTCCCAGCCACAATGTGGACATTTAATTATATTTGGGTTTTTTGTTTCTTTGCACATTTAAAATCTACCTCGCGCGCATATAATATATCTCTATTATATTATACAATATAAATACTATTAATTTAATAGTTTATTAATATATTTTTTAATTAACCCGCCTGAAATTGCCCTAATTTCATGGTATAATAGAAATTAGAACTACTTTTGCTTTTTACGAGGCTTGCCAGCAGCTCCGTATTCCCAGCCCTCTTCTAAGTAATCTGGTAATTTAGAAAGAAGTATATTTTTATATACTCCCTCTCTGTGAATATAACAACGTGGTTGAAATTTACTATTAGAAGATTTCACACGACCTAATTGCCAGCCTAAATTATTATAATAACTTAATTCACTTTGTGGAATTGTTAATTCAGAATTATCTTTATGTATATAAACCTGTGGGTCTATCGCAATTTCAGTGTCAATAGAAAGTTTTTGAAGTTGTGTTTTTATTTTTACAGCTAAAAATGAAATTTGGGAAATTTTATTATCAGTTAATAGTATTTGCAATTGTTCTTTAGTTTGGTCAGCAATAATAAAAGTTAAAGCACTTATATTGTTTTTAATTTCAACGGAATTTATAGCACATTGCATAAGATAATAATGAGCAAGTAAATGGTCGGATACTGAAAGTAATATCATAAAACAATTTGGGTCACAATCTGCAATCTTTCTTGCTTTATGAGCTCGCTTTCTCTGTGGAACATCTGGAGATAAAAATTTGTAATAAGCACTAAGTGGAATTACATGATGATAATTAACGTTTTCTTGTTTAAAAAGTTCTACAGACATTTTTGAATAACTTAAACAGTTAGTTTCCACTAAATCAAGATATTGATCAAGATATTCGTTATCTAGACACACTTGGTAGGTAGTTAATAATAAATCTTTTAATTTTTGTTTGTTCATAAATAGCTCCTTAAAAACTTTATTCATTAAATTTAGCAATAAATTATGCGCGCAATTTTAAAATTTGATAATACATTCATTACTATATTAATACATATAATTAATAGAAATTAATATAATTAGTATAAATATAAAATATTATTTAAGTTTAATTTTTACATTTGCAGAAAATTAAATAATTACAGGTAATTAATAAATCATTAAATTATTAATTCATTAAATTATTAATATTAAAATTTCCTGAATTTCGTTAAATTTCAGGTTTCAATATTGTATAATAAAATATAGCAAGCAAGATAAAAAGATTTTGCAGCAAAAAGAAAAAAGTTTTTTGAAATTATCAAAATTTCAATTTTCTGTATTGTATAATAAAATAGTGCCACACAGCACTAACCTCTTTTGTTAGAGTCTCGGGAAGTCTTTCATAGGCATTCACTTCCTTATCAATAAATTTTCCCGAGACTCATTTACGTAAATGCGCTTAATGAAATCCCGATGATTACATTAAGATTACACATATATTGTTTTCATTTTTTGGCAGAGAGAAAGAGTAGCACCTACAACCACCACAACATTTTTACCTACTACTTCTTTCCGCACACCTCCTTTCTTAATGGTTAGGTTTTTGTTGTAATTTTCCCTAACCAGTCATAGCTAAGGGGACGGCTCATAAGTCCCCAACCTCCCTTAACTATAACGAAATGTCATAAATTCTCCTCACAGGAAAACCTACTCTTAATTGGGTAGGTTTTTTCTATTTATATCTTTAGGAGCTCATAGAGGTACCAAATTCAGCACGAAAGCTTTAAGGTGGGTAAGTTATAGCCCTCTCCTTAAAAACGAAATCATGGCAATTTCAGGGCTTCCTTTTTTATTGGGGCTTCATATGAACAAGTGTACATATTTGAATATGAACATATAAACCTCTCCCTCTCGGAAAATGAAATCATGGTAATTTCGCGGGCAGGCTATTATGGGGCTCAAGAAGGTACTAAATTCGAGCTTTCTTTCTGGCCCTATAACTTACCTTACTAAAATGAAATCGTGCCAATTTCGCGCCCTCTTGCTTCCCAAAAATGAAATCATGGTAATTTCGGGGAAAAAATGAAATTCGGGCAATTTCACGGGCTAAAAAATGAAATCATGGCAATTTCGCCTATAAAATAAAAAAGACGGCTTTTGAGGGCCGTCTAATCTTATATTTTTGCATTATATAACTTATCAAAAGAATTATCTATATCTTGGAAGTCATCATCTCCAGCTATCTTAGTAAGTCCTAAAGTAGTAAAGTATCCATTATTGTCTATCTTATCTTCTTGCTTAGTTACTAAGTATAAGCCAGAGCTTATGTGTTTATGACCACCTGGGAAAACTACATTAAGTCTTACATACTGCATTAGAGTAGCAGGTCTTAGAAGTCCCATAATAGTTACTGAAGCATTAACTGGATAAGCAGTAATAAGTTTCCACCAGTTTTCTTTTGCTGCTGTAGACTTTTTTAGGTTATTATCATATGTAGCAACAGGAGCATAAACATCTTCCCACTGTCCTTGATTATTTAATCTTCTAACATAATTAGTTGGAGCAATATCATTTTGATATTCATAATACAAAGCATAGTTTTCATTTTGGTCTAAAGCAAAGTTAGTTACTATCTCTCTTGTGTTATATCCTATAGTAAGTGTATAAGCTCCGTCTTTATCTACTTTCTTATCTATCTTAGTTATTTTAAAGAAAGGTCCATTATTTTGCTGGTCAGCATTTCCAGGTTTTGATTCATTATTATTTGCAGAGTTATCATGTATAGTCATTATATAGTTAGCAGTAGGAAGTCCCTCTGGTGAGTCAGCAGGTTGCATACAAGCTACTAAATAGTTTATATAGTCTAAAGCACTTATTCCTTCTTTACTTTCTAGTACAACTGCCTTATCATCACCGGCTACAAATGTATCTACATCACTCGGTCTCATGCCAGTAAAAATACTTTGTAAAGCTTTATTAGATTTAAACAAAGCTTTTATTTTATCACTTGGTTTTTCTGGCTTACCATTTCCTATAAAGTTCATACCACCTGGAACTTTTAAGGTAGCAGAAGAAGTTGCTTCTATGGTATAGTCTATTCTTGAAGCCTCAAGAACAAAACATTGTCCTATCTTAGTAATGATAGCTTCTTCTTCCTTATATAGAAAGCCGGGGTTAGACATATCTCCATAAGAGAATACTATCTTTCTTCCTCCACTTGTACTTGAGAAAACTTTTTCGAAAAAGTTAGGGTCATCGAATTGTGTTATAGGATAGCTAATACCTAAAGTATATTTATTAATTTGTCCATTGATTTTAGTAATAGTTAAATTATTTATATAGTTAGGATATTGTACATCAAAGGCTTCGGTATAAATAGCTTTTTCTCCACCTACTAAAGCACGTGATTTTCTATCATAAACACCGAAAGTATATTTATCTCCAATAGTTACTTTTACCCAAGGTACTTGTACTCGGGCTAGATTAGATAGTAAATCAATATTTTCAAGAAATCCGTTCTTTGCCATAGGTTACCTCTTTTCTTTTACAAAGACTAAGGTAGCAATATTAGGGATTTGTAGAATTGGATAGTGAGCTTTCAAGTTATCTATTAAAGAATCTTGAATATCATTAAACATAGCAATAATCCACCAGTAAGTAGGATTGTTATAATATTTTAGTGCTATAGAATCTAAAGTATCTCTATCTTTTACTTCATAAGTAAAGCAAGGAGTATCTTTATTTAGGTCTTTTCCTATACCTGTTATATCCCTCTCCTTAAGAGTATCATAATAAATAGGTACTCCAGAGCCGCGAGCAATATAACCAAAGTTTAGGAATCTTTTATTTTTTAAGGTATCCATAGCTTCACTCCTTACTCGTCTAAACTAAATCCCATGCCTTTACGCATAGTTGCAACTAATCCTCTGAATGAGCCATTCTTGAATATAGTAGGTGCATCATAAGGATCTATTTCTTTTATATTAAAACTTAATTGTACTTGAGCATATTTATCATTCTCTAAGATAGGCTTGCTGTATTGTACGTTAACACCTGAATCAACTATTCCTCTAACAAAGATTTCATTTCCAAATCTTACTGCCACAATAGGTGGTTCAACAATATTATTTGCTTCAGTATATTTTGGAACTGAGATAGATTGTAAAGCTCTAATAAGAGAGTCAATATAATCTTCGCCTTCTTTAAAGAAATAATCTTTCTCCTGCTTTCCATCTTTAGTGATTGTTTTAAATGGAGATATATTACCCATATTGATATCATCCATCATATCTCTGTGTATATTTAGAGTAATTTGAACATCTCTTGGTCCAGAACCTGTATAAGTAAAAATCGGAGCAGATCTTCCTAGAGCAGGTGTTGATGAATAATTTGCTGGATAAGAGTCAGCAATAGTATCTGGGTCAGTAGGAAGTCTCCAGTATTTATATCCTTCATCCATATGAGAAATATAAATATAGTTATTAGTGAGAAGGCTAGGAAGCTCACGCTTGATAGTCATATCTTTTTGTAATGCCATACTAATCCTCCTCGCTATAAATATCTATATTACCAATAGTTCCTTGAGGAACATATTTTTGTTTATAAATTGGAACTGTACCAAGGTCTTGTGCAGTAAGAATAAATTCTCTTTTCTCAAGTAAGAGTTTCTTTTGTTCTTCTGTAAGAAGTGCATTAACCAATCTATATAATTGTCTTTCTTTAGGCTTTCCTGTTTCAGGGTCTATAACATAATTACCATTTGAGTCTTTAATTTTTTCTGTAAGAGGGATTCTATTTCCCTTTTCATCAGTGCAATATTCAAGTGCCCAAGCAGTATAAAATTTTTCAACGTCTTTATCAACATAACCTAAAGTATCATGATTTATATCAAAAGTAAATTTATCTCCGGAAGGTTTACCATTCATCATATAGTCGTAGAAAGTTCTTCTCATAATTTCATCCCAAGCACCTTCAAAAGCTATTTTATTATTATTTAATCCCATAACTTTTTGAGCTCGTCTGATATTATCAGTATTCTCATCCCATGCAGTAATTACATTTCCAGTTAGGTATTCTATTAAACGGTCAGAGAAAGGATAGCTTTCTTTGGTATTGAACATTAGTAACTGAAGTGGAGATATCGGTCTAAAAGGTCTATCTTCTACTTCAGGTAATTCTATAGCAACAGCACCTTCTGGATTTTCTGGGTCTTCCGCAAAAAGAAGTGTTTCATAGTTTGTTATAGAACGATTCTGATATCTATTCCAAACAACTCTTTTTACAATGTTAGTAATGGTTTCCATTAGTTCATTTCCATTTTCATCTACTTTTGGTTTACCATCTTCATCATAAATAGTTTGTTTATATGTATAAGCAAAGTCAGTTAATTCAGGAGCATATTTGAAGTTATTAAAATCTCTATAATCTCCTTCTAATACTGTAATACTGGTTTTATTAGAAATTGGAATTTTTATAAAAAGTTTTAATAAACTTTCCCTTTCTAAAAGTCTTTGTTTATAACCGGCATAAACTTGTTCATCAGTTAAAGTAGAACCAGTATTAGGTTTGTTTTCAATACACTTTTTTATAATCTTATCTAAGGTATCAATAGTAATTCCTTTCCAAAGCATTGGATTATTAAATCTTAATGTTGAAAACTTTTTATAAGTCATATCAGAGGTATACTGAGACATCGCTACAGGTGGTAAAAGTCGTTGACCACCTACATAACTTTTATCGTCATCAAGCTCCTCTAAATAACTGTCATATAATCCACAACAGATTTCTGCCCCAATAGAACAGTCCATAGCAATAGTATATTCTTGAAAGAACTTTATTGGAAGCATATAAATTATATAGTCTTTATTCTTAGTATAAAAAGCTCTCTTAATTTTATAATGTTCACCTGGAACTGTTTTAGTTGCTGGAACTTCATAAGTGGCTTCAGGTATAACTATTATTTCGTCATTAAAAGGATCTTTTACTGCAGGAATAGTTTTAGTAGTCATTTCTCCAGTTTCAATTTCTTTATCTGGATACTGAGCATTTATTGATATATTTAAGTTATTACATACTCTATTACTAAAGCAGTTATAAAGTGGCATTAAATCCACACCTAAATAATCTCTTTGAAATCTTAAAAACTCTCCAAGATATTCATGAGTATCTGAATCATAAATATTATTTACAATGGGAAAGTTCTTAGTAAAATTTAGATATTTATTATTATAACCATAAGTATCTAAATCTTTACTCCACTTACCATTCTTATATTTCATTATCATATCATGTTTGATGTAGAGTCCGTCAGCAAGTTCAGGACTCTCTACACCATGCTCTAAAAAATATTTATAATGTTTAGCAGTATATACTTTATAACTGGGGAGATTAAAAGCATTTAATATTTGCTTTATCTGTCCAGTCATAATATGATTAGAATTAAACTTGAACATTTATTTTCTCCCCTTTGATTACCAACCAGAATTCTTTGTAGTAGCAGCATTAGTAAATCCACCCATAGTTGAATCATTACTATTAAATACACCACCAGTACCTTTAACTGCTTCGGTATTTTCATCAATCTTTTTACCTAGCATATTGAATAACATTTTCAAGATCTCAATAATATCATCTCTAGTAGCATCTTCATTATTTTCTTTACCTGCTGCTCCTTGAGAATCTATATCATCTTGGCCGTCAGACATTGTAGCACCTTGCATATCTGAACTGCTTGCGTTTCCAACTAATCCAGAACTTGATGTGCTTGCACCACTCTTAGCAAGAGCATTAGCACCAACGGCACCATTACCTCTACTGATTGTTTTACCTTGAGTAGCAAGGCCAGCAGTAAGTAGCATTGTAGTACCACCACCAACCATATTACCTAGAGCACCAAGCATTGAACCCATTGAACCTAAAATACCACCAGCCATAGCGCCAGCCTGCATTAACTGTGCTACTGAAGTATTAAGGTCAACACCAAATCCATATACGTTTAAGAAGGAAATTGGAATACCACCAACTGCTTGTTGTAATAAGCCGGCGGTTTTATATAGTAAATATGTTGCAGGGTTATTTGCCATACCTGCTGCCATTGAGTATTGAACGTTTTCCCAAACGTTACTCATCATTTCACCGACGCTCACACGAGCAGTCATAGTAGCAGCTCTAGTAACAAGTTCGCCCATCATTAATTCATTAGTTAAATTAGTAGTTGCAATATTTTTTACAGTCTTACTATTATCTGCTACAAGATTCATTATAGACTGTAAGTCAGAAGCTTTCATACCGAAGACACCGGCAAGTTGTTGTTGAATTACCTTACTATCAGTCTGTTGTGCAATTTGAGCAAGATAATTTACAGTTGCTTCCATTAATTTATTTGTTGTTTCAGCATCTAAACCATTTTTAAGAATATCTGCTATAGAGAGCCCTGCTGAGTTTGCCGCCATAATCATTAAGTTACCAGTTTGACCTTGAGTAAGTGCTTCAATCTCACCTGCAGCAAGTTGTCCTACAGTAGTAGCAATATTAGTTACTGCTGCATCAGACATACCAACTGAGTACATAGAGCCCATCCACTTTTGAACTTGATATTCAAATTCAGTAGCATCTTTTGCACCCATAAGTGCTTGAGCTTCTACTAAGTTTCCTCTAACACTATCTGCTAGATTACTTAAATATTCAGTGGTTTCAAACATATTATTTAAGAAAGCATTTAATGCAGATTCCATACCTAAGCGAGCTGCAGTAGTATCTTGTTGCTGGATACGAATAAGTCTTAACATTGTACCATCAGCAACTTCAAAAGTTGTTGCTATTTTATCGCTAACAGTATCTAAGAAAGCTCTTAGTTTTACATTATGTGAAATACCAGAGCCTACTAATTTTTCAAGACTCGCTATCATATCAGTCTGAAGAATTAGAGGAGAGGCACCAGCTATTGACATAATATCAGAACTTAATGATCTCCAATAAGAACCGAGTGCTTGGTCATTGGAAGTTGAACCATATAGACGAGTATCAATTCCAGTCTGATGTTTACCAGACTCATCCATTTTATTTTCTAGCTTTTGTGCTAAGGAAGCAAGTCCTCCAACAATACTATTAGCTAGAGTACTCTTATCAAATTCTCCGGTTTCTTCATTAGTATATAATGATTTAAAACGTTCTTTACGCTCTTCAAAAGTTTCATCTTTTCCTGCTGCAGCAAAAGCATTTTGGAAACGAGTTTCATTTGCATTAGCCGCAGCTAAACCGGCTTTTGCAACTTCTTTTTTCTGTTCTTGAAGTTCTTTCTTTCTTTGAGCTTCTGCATACTTTTCTTTGGTTAGTAAACCTTTTTCAGCAGTCTCTTCTATCTCGGCAAGCTCATCTTCGGTTAACTCTTCTAAAAGTCGCCCTCTAGCTGCAGCTTCTTTTTTTAGAGCCGCTTTTATCTTTTCGTCTTTATACTTTAAGAAGTCTTCGTTTAACTTTTTTTCTTTAGCTTGTGTAGCTTCAGCAAATTCAGTTTTAAAGCGCTCTATTCTTTCTATTTCTGCAATCTCAAGCATTGCATCACTTATTAAGTTTTCTTTGCGCTGCTTTTCTTGCTCGTCTTCTGACTTTTTTCTTTGCTCTGCTACTCTTTTGTTTGCAATTTTTTGTGCTGTGGCTATTGTATCTGTTGATGCTAACCATAGCTCTTCTTCTTCTTTAAGTCTTGCTTTACGACCGTCTGCAATATCCTCTTCTAATTTTGCATGAGCTTCAAGATGTTTGATTTTAGTTTTACTTTCAATTTCAGCATAGGTAAGACCTAAGCTAAGGAGTTTCTTCATTGCTTGCTCTTGTTGCTTATATGATTTATTTAATAACTCAAATACTGAAGTTATCTCACTACTATCAAAATCAGTGCTGCCTAAGTTTTCTAAATCAGCCATAAAGTACCTCCTTTAAATTTTTAATTAGTATTATTTCTAGCTTTCGCTCGCATTTCTTCTATTGCCTGTCTTTGTGCCTCATGCTTTTCTTTGATACATTCAGCAATGTAGAACCTCTCTTGAACAGAGAGGTCTAATACATCTGAGTAGCTAGTATTCATTTGGTCACTTAAGAACCAACATTCTTTTACTATTTCTTTAAATCGTTTTGGCCCATAAGGCTTTCCGTCTTTAGATATTTGTGGGTCTAAAAAACTCGGGCCCGTAACGAAAAAATGTCTTAAAGTCTTCACCACAATGTGGACAAGTTACTTCAAATATAGTATCAAGTCCAATAGCAACGGTAAGAGCATCTATATTATTTAAGAGCTTTTGCATATCTCTTGCTGGAAGATCATTTAGAATTTTTTCCATATCGTATTGATTATACTTAACGCCATCAATTGATTCAATACTGCAAAGCATCTTACATAAAGTTTCAAAGTCGAGATTTACACTTTTGAATTTACGTTTCATTTCTTTTGTTTTAGATTCTATATCTTCCACAAGTCTTGGAGACGGAACTTTTAATGTAATAAGTTTACGACTAATCGGAAGTTCAAAAGTTTTAATTTCATTAAATTTTTCTTCGTCAAATTCTCGTAATTCAAGTTCGCCAAGATTTGTTTCAGTCTCAACATTATTTAAGCAGTGAGAACATCTACAAGTTAATTTATACTTTTCACCATAAGTTACAATTCTAAGTTTGTGAAGTAAAAATTCATAGTCTCCCATACACATATCATAAACAGGAATTGCTGGCTTTTCTATACAACAACCTTCTATAATATCTGCAAGTGTTTTTAGAGGTGTAGTAGAAGGTGATAGTCTCTTCATCTCATCTCTAGCTGTCATACTTCTCAACTCAATATGAGGGTTAATTTCCTTATCATAAATTCGACCCTTTGAAGGTAATTCATAGCCTTCCATAACGGTATAATTAGTTTGTCTCTCGCTCATCGTCAATAAAATTCCTTTCTTCAAATTGCTGCTCTAATATTTCTCTTATTAGTGCCGACACAGTTATTTCCCTTCTTTTTGCTAGAGCCTCTAATCTTTCTTTTAATGGTTTCGTAGATTCAAAAGTTTGCATTACTTTATTACTACGGTCTACTTTTTTTCGTCCCATTTGATTTTTGACCCTTTCCGAACTTTTTAAATCGTTCATATAATTTAGCGTAAAAATAAAAATAAATTTATTAAAAATAAAATTATTAAATAAAAAGAAGCAAGAGGTTTAGTCTTGCTTCTTTGTTATATTTTAATTAAAGTGCGTCTCTTGTTCCGTATTGACCATATTTAGCGTTAATTGGAATTGCTTTATCATATTCAATACTAACAGAGATTTGTCTCTTGCCATCATTTTCCTTATCGAATGGATCTTCTGAAAGAGACTTAATCCAACAACCTCTTAATTCCCATTCTCTTATAAGTTCGTAGTCCTGAGTATATTCCATAAGCTTACAGGTTTTCTTATAGTGCTTCATACGACCACCTTTGCCTGTATGTACATCATAAGCTTGTGCCTGCCAAGCAAGAAGGATTGACTTAGTGTCAACACCTACGATGTCATCAACCGTTAAGTCACCACCTTGGAAAGTAGGAGTTCCGGCAAACTTAACAGTTTCATTACCTCTCTTATACTCTAAAACATTAAGTTCAAAATGAGGTACAAAAGCTTTTGTTACGTTAAGTGCTAAAATCTTTTGCTGAGTATTTCCATCGAGGTCTACTACTGTTGCACTACGATTGTGAGCAGTAGGGATACCGTTAATAGTATCCAATTTTGTATCATCTTCTTTATTCCAAGTTTCACCACTACCAATAAGAAGAGTAAAGAAACCAGATCTTGCTGACTCATAGTTATCTAGGTTAGTGCTAATGTGCATAGCATTTAATGTATCTGACATATTATTTTACCTCCTTATTATTCATTTACAGTAGCAGTAGTGCCACCAATAGAATCTTCAAGTGCAACTTCAATTTCAAAGTCTTCAACAGCTTCGATAGGAACAATTCTTACTCTTGCAGCAAGAACTCCCTTGAGGTCTGTAGCTACTTTTTCAATTAAGTAATCTCTAATTCCCTGATTAGCTTTCATTTGCTCAAGTAATGGTGTTAGAGCGGTTACAAAGTTACTCCAAAGAATATCGCTATTTGGATCGAATGTAAAGTTTCTACATAAGTTGTAGATATATTTTTTAAGTGTAATACAAAGTTGACGGATATTTAAGAAGTGAGAAGCAATAAGTTCGGTCTTTAATAGTGTATGAGCAGTTCTATTACCCCAAATGTAGTAGCTTCCTCTGTTGTGAACTATTACGTTACAAGCAACATTTACTGGAGTTCCATCTACTAAGTATCTAGGCTCAAGTGCTTGCACTGCAATATCTCCAAGCTTAAATGCAGTAGAGTCAATATTGTAGACACTTAAACCTCTTGTGAAGCCAGCAACTGCAAACCATTCTCTGTTGTTATCAGTAAATACTGATTTAGCAAAACAAGCAAGATAGTGGAAAGATGCTGGGAAATGACTATTCTCATAGAAGTCAATTTTAAGGTTATTAGTATAAGTTATACTTGGTGTAAATACTGCTGAATATTTGCCATAACTACCGAAGTTTTGTCTACCAAGTTCTTTTTGGATTGCTTGAATTGTACGCTTTGTTGTATTTCCTAAACCATTTGCTGTTGAAGCAATTGTTTCTCTAATAGCAGACTCGTCAAGGTCAACAAGTGCAAGTACGTCACCTCTTGCACGAACGTGTGCAAATGGGTCATCACCCGGTTTTTCCCAAGAAGCAAGTTTACTAATTTCATAGTTAGCATTCTTCATCAAGTCAAAGAATCCATTATTATCATCAATAAAACCAGTAAGAACAAAACGATAATCATATGTAGTCTTATCTCTGAGCTCTGCCCAGAAAGTTTCTCTACCAAGGTTTTTAAGAGCTTCAAATACAGTCTCTTGACCAATATTGATAGCAACTTGTTTACCATTCTCTTCTACAGTAATATTTTCATCAACAGCATTTCTAGTTGGATAATATTCACCCATATTCACATATAAAACGGTGTATCCAAGTCCAAGAAGCTCATAAGCAATTTGGTTACCATAGTGAGCAGGAATAGCTACATCAACTGGATTTGCAAATTGACCCTTAGCTGTCTCATATTCATAAGTGATACCTTCTACTTCTTCTACGTCTTCACGAGAATATCCTACCTCGTAGATAGTAGAACCACCATTAGTTGGGATAGCAATACCAGCTTTAACGATTTCTTGATCAGCGTTTAGAGTAACAAAAGCTTCAGCATCTGTTACAACTTTCTTGTTACCATCGTCATCAAGTTCAATATTGAAAACACCTTTTTTCTCATCATAGCTTGCATGATATAGGGTTACATCATATCCATCAACACTATATTTAAAAGTGAGTGATTTATCAGCTAACCAAATATTGGTTTGACCCATTTTTAATAGATATCTAAAAGCAATAGTATCATTTTCTTTATCTTGGGTTACATAAAATTCAGCATTTTGACGGCTGTCGTATAAATCACCATTATAGTAGTTAATTACAGAAGGATTACCATCATCGTCTACGTTAACTACTTCTTTTGCTACGAAGTTAGTTTTAAAGCCTTCTTCAATTCTTTGAGGTTTTACTAAACCAATATACTGTTCAAAGTCTGCTTGTGTTTTGATTTCTAATACACCGGTATCTCCAAAAATATCTTCGTCAGAATATGGTACCCAAACTTTAGCACCATCTTCATTTCTTACTTCTTTTTGAAGAATAATTCCGTTAATTTCTGTGCGAAGATTAATATCATCAAACTCAGTCATATAAGGCGCATGGAATCCTGGTACTACTACAGAATAATTAGAATACGCTCTTGAGCCTGGCTTGGTATTATCAACTTCGTGTATATTAATTCTTGGCATTTGTGCTCTCCTTATTTAGATTTTTGTATGAATTAAATTCATATTTCTTGAATTCAATTAATTTAGCAAATATATTAATAACTTTTTTTGTTTTTAATTATTTTGTTATATCAAAAATAGTATCGGATTCCACAGTTTCTTGTGTTCCATTATCTATAACTTCCACTTCACCTGAACCTATGTACCAGTTTGTTCTATATGGAATATTAAATAAGAATCCATCTTGTAATTCCAATTGAATAGTCCAACGATAAAATTGACCAGAAAATATTCGTTGTCCAATATCACTAGTATCAGAAACGCTATCTAAAATTCTTAAGTAAGCATTATGCTTCATTCCTAGATTGTTATAAGGTATCTCAGCAGTTATTTGAGGATTATTTATCAGTTTAAATAAAAAATTTCTAACATATTCTTCAACTTCATATTTATATTTAGCATAGATATTTAGCTGATAGGTAGTTTTAACCGGAATAGCGTTAAAAGTTGCAGTTTTTTCTGGAATAATTTTTTGCTGTTCATTTGGAGACAGAATTCGAAGACCATCAAAAGATTTTAACTGTTTAACACTTGAAGAAATTTCCAAGTCTCTATTCCTAGTTAATGTAATAAATGGAAGCTGAACCGGTGCATCATTAGAGTCATCAGCCTTTACTTCAAAAAGTCTTTTTGTTTCATCAGGGCCTAAGACTCTCAGCTTATTGGTATCCGGTATCCAGTTTTTTAGCTTTTTAATTATTGCATCATCGTAGTAGCTAATTGCCATATTTATGTTCCTTTCACTTTTCTAGTAAGTGCTTGTGTAAGAATTTGACTGCCTTCCAGTTTTCCATCACCGTAGGTAATAAAACTTGCTAGTTTGTCAGATTCATCATCTATAAAAGTAAATATTAGCTCTGTATCCGCTATTTGTGCTGGCTGTAATTTATGTAGCAGTCCAAAACACATTGGACGTAAACCAACTTTAAATTTTTCTTTAAGATAATTATCCAATAAAACTTCATTAGCACCAAATTTAAAACTTACAATTTTTTGTTTTGCATTTTGAATACTAAAGGCAAAAAATTGTGTTTTTGTTATTGGTACTTTTGTTTGTACTCTAAAAAGCATTAATCGTCTCCTTCATTGTCTTTTAAGAGCGGTAGCGTTTCATGCGCAAAGTTTGTATGAAGAGTTGGTTCGTCAATATCTTCAAATTCAGGTGCAATTTCACAAGCAATTGAAGCCGGATATACCATAATATTTTGCATACTGATTACCCTAAAGAGCCTTGGCTTTGCCGTATCAAGGCCACTAGGAATTTCAAATAAACAGCCCACTTGCAGGTCTTCTAAATCATAAGGAACATGAATTATTGAAGAACTCTCTTGAAGCTCTGCGACCCAACCCATTTTCTTTAATGTTTTTTGGTCCGGATGCTCCTGGAAAATGCAGCCCACTGAAATACCTTCTTTGTATTGTGCTTTAAGGTCTCCGTAAGTGTCAAAGTGTTTTCCATCTTGAGGAGCTTTATATACACAAGTTATTCCGATTAAGCTTGTCATTTGTTTAAACCAGCTACGATGAAGCTTTATATCTTTATTAAGCAACATACCATAATCATTTGGTCTTGGCATAATAACCTCCTTAATTTATAATGGAGGTTGGTTAGTTTTACCAACCTCCAAATTAGCTTATTTTTTAATAAGTCCTTCTACAAGATTACCCTGAATAGAATATTTATATTTTAAAGCTTTTGCATAAAGAGTTTCAGAAATAGTTTTTGTAGATATCTTAATTTTTCCGTCTTCAAATAAAGCTTTATTTTGTCCGTGAAGTACTAACACGTTTTTTGAATTATATTTTGCTTCAAAAATATATTGAGTACTTTTAGTTTTGCCAGAATTAAAAGCAATAGTTCCTTCTATAATAAGCTTATTATTATCAAGAGAACAATTAGTCATTGTAAAGTCTTTTACATTCTCATATACTTCTTTAAGTGACTCTGTTAGCTTTTCATTAAAACTCTTGTCATCAATGTCTGAAACTTTAAAAGAGTCTTCTAGTACTTCTAGATCTTCCTCTTCTTCTTTAAATTCAATACCAAGTGCATCAGCTACCTTTTTTAGGTTAGTAACTGGTGTACTTGCACCACTTGCACAAGTAGCTAGGATATCTTCTGGTTTTAGTGTGATACCTTTAATTTCAGTACCTTTAGTAAAGGTTGCTGACTTATCCACTAAAATTATTGCAGTATCAATACTATTACCTAAAAATTTATACTTAGGGAGATTGTTTATTAATTTCTCAAAAGTTTCTGCTTTCACATATGGACCTTTGTCAGAAAGGGCTGAATATGATTTATTATCCTTACTTAAGAACACATGAATAAACTTCTTGTCTGTTTTTTCAATAATCTTTTCAATATAAGGTTTACGTTCTTCTGCAGTCTTTGGTTCGCCAGCAGAAACTTCCACTGGTTTATCGGTTTCATCATCACCACTATCTTCTTTAGGCTTTTCTTTATGTTCAGCTTCTGGCTCTGGTAGTTTTCCAGTGAAGGAGCGATTCATTATTGCATTGCCGTCTTCGAATTTTTCAATAATGAGTGCTTTGAATTGGTTAGCTGCTAAAGATAACTCAGCCCCTTCTGTAATAGTGGCTAGCTCATCAGTTAATCCAATTGTATAATAGTTAGTTCCAGATTCAGATGCCTCAATACCGGCGTCTCTCAGTTTTTTGTAATTAGTTATATCAGATTCAACTATTTGTTCTACTGTTTGTTTATCTTCTTTACTTGATACATAAGCTATTCTTTTTACTTTAGCTAGTTTTTGCTCAAGATTTTTCTTAAAGCTCTCGTCCTCAAAGACATCATCAGCATCTGTATTATTGTTTAATTTATCTGTAGCACTCTTTAAAAAGTCTTCATTAATTACTATATTACCATTTTCAGCTGTCATTAGCCAAACAGCCAATTTCTGATTTTGTCCCATTAAAGTTTTAGCATCCTTGGAACTCATATTCGGTGCAGAGTCTGGTAGTGTTGTTCTTACACCAACAACATCTACATAAGCTAGTCTAATTTTTTGTTTAGACTCACTTGTTTCATATTCTTCACCTATTAGGTTTTTAGCACTTCCAACAAGGTCTACAAAAGAAGTAGCATAAGTATTATTTAAACTCTTAATTAAGTCTTTTGTAGCGATGACCTGGTCTTTTATCTCTTTGGCTATATCTGCAGTATCTTTTGATAGGTCAGTAATCTTAAATCTAAATTCTGGGAACGAATGTGCACCATTATTAGTAACCAAAAAGCTTCTGCTATGTTTTTTATATGAACGACCCGTGTCATATTTATCTGTATCTTGGAAATATCTAGCTACTTGAGTAGTATCAGCATAAGGTAAAATATAAAAGTTTGTATATTTATAAGCTTTGGCTATTGTTGCAATTGTAGTAGCAGTATCATCTAATTTATCTTTTATACCTTTTACTACTTTTTTGCCCCAGCTTATAGGACCTTCTGCTAATGGCTCTTTTTCAGAATCTATAGTTTCTAAACTGACCGGTTCTGTATCACCTTCAACAGATATTTCTATATCAGCCTCGTCTGAAGACTCTTTATCTGCTTCTTCAGAGGCTTGATTAAAATTTTCAAAATAGTTTTCTACTTCTTCAGGAGATATTGGTTCTTTAAATTCTCTTGAGTTAATTAACTCATTAAAGTCAGCATCTGAAATATTATTACCAGCAGCTTCATTTAGTGTTAGATTTTTAGACTCATTTTCAGTTTTAAGGTCGCTCTGTTCTTCAGCTTCCTCTTGAGTCTCCGAATTATGAAGTGATTCTTGTGCTGGTTCAGCTACTTTATCTTGAGGTGCTAATTTGTAGTCATGTACAAACTCAGATACTGTAGTAATTACAGGTACTATATCATGCTTCGCAAAACACTCTTTAGCAATATCATCAACCTGTTTAATATTAAATGATGTTACTGAAATTATATAACCATCTTTAATTTCAATGTCATATTTAAGGTCATGAGCAGCTTCTAATGCTTTATCAAATTCATTTGCAAGAAAAGACAAATCTTCACTTGGAGCTTCAAGTTTACCAAATTTACCTTCGTGTAAGCTTTCAGTTGTCTCTTCTACATCCTCTGCATCATTGTCAGTAGCATCTTCCATACCAGCTTCTTCTGCATCAGGAAGTTCTTCCTCTTGAGCTTCAGCTTTTACGGCATCAGGAAGAGCAGCTTCAAGGTCTTCTCTAAACGCATCAATACGTTTTTGAATTGCTTTCTTAACTTGCTCATTAGTTGCTTTATTTAAAGCCGCTTCTTCTTGGTTAATCATAGCTCTTAGATATTCAATATATTCTTCATGATCTTTGAGAGCATCATCAAGATTATCTTCAATATCTTCATTTAAAGTAAGCTTTTCTGATTCATTTTCAGTTTTAAGATCATTTTTGTCTTCAATTTTCTTTAAAAGTTCTGAGGTATTTAAAGATTCCTCTTTAATTTCCCCTTCCTCTTCTGCAGGTTCTTCTTCTAAATCAAGGTCAAGTTCATCTAAGTCAGCTTCTGCACTTAGCTCATCTACTTCACCCTCTTCAGATGTAGTTTCACCTTCTACTGAAAGGTCATTTTCACCATTACCAGTTTCTTCAGTAGTAGTTTCTTCATCAGCAAAGTCGTCAGCAGGAACTTCTTCAGTTTCTTCTGCTACTTTACCGATAATATCATATCCAGAGTCATTACCACAGTGCTGACAAACTTCACCAATGTTTATAAGATCTGGATTTTCTTCGTCTCTTACAATATCTTCAGCATCTTTATAGAAGAGCGTCATACATTGTGGGCATTGAATAATAGTCTTACCTACATAAGAAGGAAGGATATCATCTTCAGTCTCAGCATCAAGGTCAACAATCTTTTCAATTCTTGCAAGCTTAGCTTTTGCTACTTCAGCTTCTCTTTCCTCGCTTGCTGCATTCATGTCTTCAGAGTCATTTACATCATAAAAATCTTCAAAGAGAAGTTCAAACTTGTCTACTCTTTTCATAGTTTCATGTAAATCTTCTCTATTTGCTTTGATACCTTTTGGGGCTTTTGGAATTTCTATTTCATCAAGAGCCTTAAAAGCGTCATCAAAATCGAATTTTGTTACAGAATCTTTCATCAATTTATTTCTCCTTAAAAATTTTTCTTTAATCTAGTGGGTAAATTAAGTTGCTATTAGTTCTTAATACTTCACGAAGTTCTTTTAGGTCAGTATTTCCTTCTTCTAGCATTCGTTCACCATCTTGGGTCCAAAGAGCATTAGATTGTGTAAAACGTGTTCTAATTCTTCCTAAGACGATTTTAGTCATAGCTATACTCATTTTTTGGAGTATATCTATCCAGTAGTCACTTTTGATTTGTTCTACTGTTTTTAATTTTGGAATATATTCAATAGTAACAGCACCACGAATAGAGGCAGCATTACTAATATATAACTTACTATTATGACGGTCTTCCTTAAAAGACATATCGGTAGACATTGTATTTCTAATTTGACTCATTGTCATCCAAGAAGCATAATTTAAAATGTAGTCATTTAGATTATACATTGTACCACCATTACTAAATAACATCCATTGCTGAGCATACATTGGGTCTAGATTATAACTACTTGTGTTGTTGTTATCACCCATTCCTTGTATTCGATAGACTCTAACTATTGAGCTAACCGGAGAATATTCAGAACCCTCTTGACCAAAAGTTGAATAGTCAATACAAGACGCTGCTGGAACAGTAATGAGAGTAGTTTCATCCCAGTAGCGTTCAAGCTCTCTAAGTGCTTTATTGATTACTGATATTAAAGTTTTATATTTAACTTTATATTCAGTATCAGTTTCTTCTGGAAGACTCTCATCAATTATCTCTAAATCAAGGACTCCGCCGGTAAGTTCAAGTTTAATTTCTTCAATAAGGTCTTTTATTGTCATTATTTATAACCTCCGGTTTAAATCAATTAATTTAGCAAATAAAATACTATCTTAAATAAAAAAGAAACGAAGAATTAAAAAAAACAGTCCTGAAATTCAGGACTGTTTTAATATATTTACTTTAATTAAGCAACGATTTCACCAGCAACAAGGAGGTTCTTATTTAGAAGAGCCTTAGCATACCAAGTGCTGAAGCCTTGAGCAAGACCACCGTCTGGAGTACCAAGAAGTTGTGTAGGAACGATAGCCATGTAAGGAGCGTAAACACCAGCAGAGCTCATCATATCAGATCCGTTAAGACCCATGAAGAACTTACCGCCATCAAGTTCAGGTGATACATATACATCAAGACCGTCGATAGAACCAACTTTGTAAGGACCATTCATCTTACCAACTTTGTTAGCGCTGAAGCCGTTAACAAACTTAAGAACAGGAAGAACGTCAGCAGCGATTACCATGTAGTTAGGATGGAATTTCTTTGTTCTCTTGTAGATGATAGCTCTAGCGTCTTCAATAGTCTCAAGGAAACCATTATAGTGCTCGAACTTAGAAACACCTACAGGAAGTGTCTTAGACCAAGTTAGCTTGTCGTCTTGTGCAAAAGCAGCGTCAGCAAGCATTCTTACGATTTCAGTGTCGATTTCGTAAGCAAGTTCACCACAAGCTTGCTCAGCGATTTGCTTGTCAAGTGAGAAGCCGTAGTCTGTCTTAGCTTGGAAAGCTGTGATTTGGTCGTACTTAACTGCGATACGTCTTGGTTCAGCAACAAGTGCGATTCTCTTCATAACTGGGCCAATAGTTGGGATTTCAGTAGCTGGAGTTGTTTCCATTTGGAACTGTTGAGCAACATATGCAACTTTACCAGCTGTAAGTGTATCGGTATATACACCATCAATTCTATAAGTAGCTCTCTTAACATCTACACCATTTTCAGCAATATATGTAAGACCACCTTCAACTGCTGGAAGAGCTGTCTCATAAGTTGTAGTAGCCTCATCGCCTTCACCTGTGGTTTTACCCTCAACAGTTTCAACAACGATTTGAGATGTGTAGTTTGTTCTAGCCTCAGAAGACTCTCCAAGACCGAATACGCTGTTAAGAGTCTTACCCTTCATACCATTCTTATCTGTCTTAGCAACGTACTCAAGGTAAGCAACAGATCCGCTGTAGCTTGTCATTGGGTGTACGATTACAAGGTCATTAGCGATAAGTGAAGGAACAGCAATGTTTGTAAGGTTTAGACAGAATTTCTTCCAGTCACCAAGGTCGCTTCTTTGAGTACCAGCAAGTGTACTATTCATAGACTCAGTGATCCAACGGTTTGTGTTGTCAAGAAGAACTGCAGTTGTAAGCTTTGTGTTATTGCTAACTGCTTTACCGTCAAATGTTTTAGCAACATAAGCCTCAGCAACCTTAAGCTGACGGCTATAGGTTTCAAGTAAATTAGTTCTCATAATTATTTCCTCTTTATTTAAAAATTTTAATAATGGATTTGTTTAATTTGGATTATTTTAATCCAGCAAGCTCTAATAATGAATCGTCAATATCATAGCTCCATTCATTTTTTGGAGTAGACTTTTTAGTAGTCTGTTTTGACTCTGTAATTCTTGTTGTTACTTTGCCTGAGCTTATAGGCAATCTTGTCATACCTACAGAATTTGTAAGTACATTTTCACAAGCCATATCAATATCAGCAAAAGTATAGCCTTCATTTAATTGGCAAGTGATTTCAGATGGTTTAACTCCTAGCATTGATGCTCTAAAGCTAATATACTTATTAACAGCTTCACTTAGTTTAGCTTTATAAGCTTTAGCAATTTTAGCATTATCACTAGCAAGTTTTATTTGTTTATTAAGGTCTTCACGAAGTGCTTTTATTGTTGCTGTTGACTCTGTTTGAGTCTCAGAAAGACTTTCTTGTAGACGCTTAATTTTTTCTTCATTCTTTGTTGCACTTTCAGTTAAAGCTTTTTCAAGTGATTCATTTAACTGACTTATTTTTGTATCTTTTTCTGTTAATTGCTCTTGAAGCTCTGCGACAGATTTCTTATTTCTTGAAGCTACTGCACTAACTCTAGCAAAAGATGACTTGTACTTTTCAATTTCCTCAGTTAATTCCTTCTCTTTAGCATCGCTAACTGACTTTGCTTTCACTGCGGCTCTTTTTAAAGTCTTGTTCTCTTCTTCTAAAGCACCATTCTTGCGAACAAGTTCTTTCATACTTTCAACTACTTCATCGTCTCCGTCATCAACGGCTTCTTCAGTTTCTTCGTTTTCAGCATCTTCAGACTCAGTTTCTTCAACAGGTTCTTCAGTTTCTTCTGTTTCTATTTCTTCTGTGCTTTCTTCTTCAGTTTCTTCTTCAGAAGGAACACAACTAACATTAACAAACAAACCAGACTCTTGTACATCAAATTCAAGGTCTGTCTCATAGATTTTACCATCAATCTCTACAGAGTTAATAGTAATTGGCATTTCAGTATCAAGGTCTTTAAGTTCATCTAAGAACTGACCAACTGTCATACCAGTTGGCTCTTCAGCTTCTTCAGCTGATTCTTCTTCAGTAGTTTCTTCTGCTTCTTCAAATGATGGTTCTTCAACAGGTTCTTCTACTTCAGTCTCATTAGTAGACTCATCTTCACTTTCTTCATCAGCTTCTTCAATAAGAATAGCTGGGTCTTCATCTATCATTGACATAGGAATTTCTTCAATATCAGTTGAAGTACCGCCGGGAAGAATTGCTTCATCTACGCCTTCAATATCTATATCAAGATTATCTAAAGTTTCTTTCATAATAGCTTTATCCTCTTCGTTAGCCTCGTTTAAAGACTCAACGAGAGCTTTTCTAAGCTTTATATTTTTTCTATCTAAAGATTCACAAACACTAAGTCTTGCTTTCTTAACAGCAGGTAGTTGAACAATATCCCAAGTCTCTAAGAAGAAAGTCTCTGGGTCTACCTCATCATTAGGCATTACATCACCAGAACCTCTTGAACTAATACCCGGAACAAAACCATAATCACAAAGTGTTTTAAGTACTTTTCCGTTTGCAGTATCTAGAATGTCTACATACGCATAAAGGTCATCACCAACAATTTTTGGTACCTCTGGAATGCACGCACACACTTTGGTCATATCAGTTTCTTCTCTATCAGCGGGGTGTCCAAGCTCAAGGAAAAGCGCTTTAGTAGCAACTTTCTCATTAAAGATTTCATCTCGTAAAGCTTTCTCCCATAGAGTTCTATTATAAAGTCTACCGTTTCTTGTACTTTCTTTACAAGTAGCAATAGGACCATATAATCTGCCTAAGATATGTCTTGCTGCTTTTTCTTCTTCAGATAATGGTTGCATTTTTAATGCTTCAAGAATTTTCTTATTATCCATATCTACCTCGTCAATTCAAAGTTTATACAGCAATTTTGTTATCTGTTTAATTTAGCGAATAATTTTATAATAAATTATTAATTTAATAAATTATTGAATTATTCAGCCTCTTCTGTTTCATCTACAGAGATATCAGGTTCATTACCAGGCTCCTCTGTTTCTGTTGGAGTTTCTTTAGGTTCTTCTTCAGGTTCTACTGAAGCAACTGCTTTATAGATTTCATCATCATCTTCTGTTGGAATACCAGTAGTGCTGCCCATAATTACACGAGCATCCTCTTTTGACTCTTTTGTTTCATAAATAAGTTTATAGTTCTTAAGAGCCTCAATGCTGTCTACAGCCACAGTATCATCTTTAGTAGGAATATTTTCTGATGATACCATAATTTTGTCATCTTTTGCATAAACAAGTCTTGCCATTTTAATAATTTCTCCTTAAAATTTCATATTTTGAGCTTATGCTCTAAAATCAATTAATTTAGCAGATAATTTATAAGTATTTTTGGTTTTTAAGTTCCTCTTTTTCTTTTTCAATTTCTTCAAAGTAAAATATTATTTTTCTAGGATGTTCTTCAATCAATCCATAGTCTAAACCGACTTTATATATGTAATTATCTCTAGCAAGTTTATAAGGAATTTCTTCTATATACTTTCTAAAAGTCTCAAGAGAGTGAGCTCTCTTGTAATGATTACAGCGCTTGCAGGCTGGCATATAGTTTTTAAAGGTTTCAAGTTCTTCTGAAGTATAAAGTCCAAAACGTTCTCTAGCGACAGGAATCAAGTGGTCTACTTGAAAATCATTTGGAGTCAGTACTTTACCACAGTAAGCGCAGTGGCCATCATATTTACGGAATACTTCTTCTTTTACTTTTGGGGATAGTGTTTTTCTTTGTATCATATTAAGTCCTTTCTAAATAAACAGGGCACCCAGTTATTTTAGGTGCCCTTCATTTTATGCTAGTTCTCTTCTACCTGCTATGTATTCTAATACAAGCAAGTCAGAACGAATAAGTCCAAGTAAAGCTGAAGCACGGTCAATACTTTCATCTCTAAAAAATTCATTCATTACTCTAGAAATTTCTTCTGCTCTAACTTCTTTAAAAAACTTTTCTTTGTTATCAAGTTTAGCTCCATAAAGAAGTATTTGAGTGAGTAAGCAATTTAGTGTTGTAATACAATCAGTTGCATCATCAACGCCTCTTACAATATTTGTATAGAGTTTAGATTTATTTTGGTTATGTTTCTTTCTAAGCATCTCATAGAAATTACTAGCTTCAATTCCTCTATTGTCTGAGATAAATCTCAGAACTTCAAGTGGAACTTCACGAGAAACCATAAGCTTCTTCATTGGTACATTTATATTTATTCCCTGGTCTTCAAGTTTAACTAGAAGAGCCATACAATCATTTTTATTTAACATATTTAATTCCCTTCATTATGTATTAGTTATTCTCTGAAAAGTCTCTTTTTTCGTCTAGTTGTTCTGGGCTTGGGAGGTCATCAGATTCTTCAAGAACTATAAAGTCATTTCCATCCCCATCTTCGAGAAGTACAGATTCTCCACCATTACCAGTAAGTCCTTCCATAGGCATCGGTGCTAAATCCATATCATCTCCGCCTTCCTCTGGCTCTTCATCACCAGTATCAGTGTCAGCTAAATCAGCATCCCCTCCTTCGGTCTCAGCATTAGCGGCTTCTTCAGCTTCTTTTGCTTCTTGAGCTTCAGTAGCTTCAATTTCTTGCTGTATAGCTTCCATAACTTCATCACCATAGTTAAGTTGACCAATAAGAGTCTTAAGAATAGTAAGTCTTCTTTTCTTATCTTCTACGTCTGTAAAGAGTGCTTGTGCACTGCTGATAGCACTAATACGTTCAGCAATGTTAGCTCTATAATCAAGCTCATCTTGTGTAAGAGGAGTTTTCATTTTAAGTACAAAGTTATTAAGATATGTTTTGCAGCCTCTATTAAGTAGGAATAGGTTGATAGCATCAGAAAGAGCTTGTAGAATAGCATTTTGAACGCGTCTTACACTCTTTGCATAAATACTGGATAGAACAGATAATGAAGAACCACCATTAAATCCAGCAGCGTCATCTACCCAACCCATAAATGCTTTTGGAATTCCATAAGCTGAGTAAAACTTAGTATTCCAGAAGTCAAGGTCTGCAATATTCTTAACATCAATATCACCGCCAACAGATTCTACTGTAATAGCACCTTGGCCATTATGAGTAGCAAAGTAAATATTATTTTCCATTGGGCCTGGGTTAGTATATTCTGACATACCATTGCCAGTATTGATAGCTGTTTTTTGCTCCATAAGTTCTTTAACTCTTCTAAGAGTTTGTTGAACTTGCTCTTTCGGCATATCACCAACTTCTACAGATACCTTTCTTACTACACTTGAGCGAGTAACTCTGTTTAGAAGAACGGCATTTTCAAGAAGTGATTTTTCACGCCAGATTTTATAAGAATCTTGAAGTAGTGACTTACCTCTTCTAACACTATATTTATGTGCAGATTCTTCTTCCATACTTTCATCACCCATAAAGAGTTCAACTGTTTCTGGATATCGAGTGTGGTTATCTTCTAGACAAGCATGTACAAAGTCATCAGCTTGCCATACAGTTACATCGGAAGATTTAAGTTTGAAATTAAATATAGTAGAAGTATTATTTAATCCAGTATACCCGGAAAGTGGATCAAGTCCAGTGTCTACATTAGGAACTTGCACGTAGCCATACACTTTACCATATTTATTAAGTTCAAACATAGTGGAAGGGTCGGCTACTGCTTCTAAGTAATAGCTATACGGGTCATTCATTGGATGAATAGCAAGACGAACACTTTCATCAAGTGACTCTTTTTCTTCTTCTAATTCAAAGCCTTCATTTAGGCTTCTATTTTTTATATTATCCTTTTTAAAGAATATATCTTCATAATCCGACTCTCTATAAAGTCTTAAATAAAGGTCGCCATATTTTAATAAGCTATATACCCAGCCATAAATATTTTTATCTACGTTCATTACATTAAGTAGATAGTTTACAAACTTACTAATCTTAGGGTCAGGTGACTCACACCAAACGATATGGCCATTATCATTGGGGTCACAAACATCTTCAGTGAAAGTTCTAAGAATAGAAGATACTGAAGAGTCTTGTGCCATGGAATCAATCATCTGATAGAGCTGGTCTCTAGAATTAGAAATGCTTGTAAAGTTTTCAAGTGCTGATATATCTAAGCCACCTTTAATAGAAGCATCAATTATATTATCAAGCAGGGTTTTATTTGTGTCAATATCCAGTTTAGTGGTACTATCGAGCACAGTAGGTTTAGCAGTAGCACCAATCAATGGATTGTTGGGCTTATTGCTTTTCTTTTGTTCTGCCATGTTCTATCTCCTTTACAATACTATAATACCATCAAGAATATCTTGATAGTACATTTGTTGTGCTTTTTGTTGTTGTCGTTCAAGAGCGAGTGCTGTGTTATTTTCTTGATATATTCCCGCTAGTTCCTCTTCAAACGCCATTAGTAAACGTTGTTTATTAAATTCATCACTAAGCTCTGTATTTGCATCAAGAGCTACAGTGATATTTTCTCCATAGTCAAATGAATATTGTTCAGCAAACTGGCTTGCTAAATAGAGAGCACCGCACACTGCGTCACTTTGGTCTTTTGAAAAATTCTGCGGGTGGTCTATATGACCATCAGAAAGTCTTTCCAAACTAACAATTTCATCAGTAAGAAGTGGACAGTCTCTATAAAGTTGTAAGTGTCTTTCATAAATAGCTGATTTAAAGAATGAATAAGGAATACAAGTTTTGGTGGCACTGTCAACACGGTCAACAGAAATAATCTTTGTCTCAAAGCCGTCACTCTTAAGTTGTTGTTGAATTTGTGCACTTTGGAAAGTATCTGAAGAAACTCCTTTTATAGCAAAGCCCATTTCTCTGAGCCAGCGTACAAAGTTTCTATTCTTTTCAAAGCTAACTTGGAATCCTTTAGGAGCTTTAACTGAGACAGAAAAAGCAACCTTAAATTCAAGTTCTTTACTAGGGTCACCACCATCTGGATTACGTGGACGTTTACCGGTAATCCAGATACCTGCAATACCAGTTTTGTCTCCGGAGAGCGACATATCAAGGTGTATAAACAAAGGTCTTGATAAGTCAGCTGGATTTATTCTTGAAATATCAAAGAAGTTTGCATACTGAAGAGCATCTTCCGGGCTATTACCAACTTCAATAACATCTCGAGTAAATGGATTTTTATATGTATCAACTTTAATTTGATTTAAACGAACACCAGATACATATTTAGTAGTACTGGAAGTAGAAATACCAGCATTATCTGTTAAAGCTAGGTCAATATTATCTTCAAAAGCTTCTCTATAGATAGGTGGTACTTTAAGCATAAAGTAGCCTTTTTCTCTATAAGCATTTACTTCTGCCTCAGTAGCATTCACTGGAAGAAGTTCATGTGCTAAGAACTTATTACCAACAGCTACATAGAAACTTCCGGGGTCATCAGGTGAGCCTTTATCATTTCTTACTACCCACTGTGGTTCGTCAACTATGAGAGTAGTTTTACTCTCATTCTTTCGCTTCATCTCAATATAAGATTCCATAAAAGCTTGTTCAGAATCTTTTGAAGAAGCAATAATATTCATTGTAGGAAGATAGGTACCTTTACCAAAACGAGAAATCATACGGGCATCAATCTGAGAAATCATTTTCTTAAGCTTTGCCTTTTGCTTTTCTACGTTGTTACCGATACCAAAGTTAACTTCATCAGAGAAGTTAGAGAATAGCGCACGTCCTACTACGTGTCTGTTACTAGAACCAAATATAAGTTCAATTCCTTTAGGTGGTTGCCATTGTGGGTTTGTTCTACTTGCACTCAACATACCACGCTCCATAAACCAATCAGAGCTTTGAAGCAGTTGTTGCATTTTGTCCCAACCTACACCCTGTGCTGCCTCTATAGTTACATTCAACATTGAGAAAGTAATTTTATCAATAGGCTGCAAGCCATAATAAGTGTAAGGGTCTTTTAGACACAGCATTCGGTATAGTAAATAAAGCTGACAAACAACAGCAATAAAAGATTTACCAAGACCGATAGAACCTGTTAGAATTATTGTATTATATTTAGTTGTTAGATTATCTGGAAAAATATCTTTTAGTGTTTCTACCCAATATGGGAACACTGTACAGCGTCTCTCTCCAGTGAATTCGTCTTTTATGTAAAGACCTCTTCCCAGATATTGTTCATCTGAGATAAAGGTCATTATATCAACGGGAATTTCTTCGAAGTCACTATACTTAAGTTCATCAAGTATTTCAGAATGTCCTTCTTGTGAATACTGCTTTAGAATTTCAAGAGCAACTTCTTTTTCTTCTGGAGAAAGCGAGTCCAATATTGAGACATCAATTTGTGGAATCATTAGCTCCCTCCTGTATTTAATTTAACGTTAGACATCATCTACTCGTCCTTTCCGTATATAATATTATATATTATATTATACGACATTTTAAAAATTATTATTTTTTATCAGACTCGTCGTTTTTATCAGCTGGCGTTTAGTCTTTTGCTTCAGCCTCTTTTTTAGCTTTTTGTTCAGCTTCAAGCTTATTAGCGTGAACAGGATTTATATTTGAACCCTTAACAAACTTACCACGATTCTTTGCGTAGTCATTGATAGCATCAATTAAGCCTTTACTTGAGTCTAAATATTTGTCATCATCAATTAAATCTTGAGTAACCATCTCATCTGCAGGTACTCCATAGAGTTTAGGAAAGATAACATTTAAGAAAGGTTTTTGTAACTTTTCTTCTGCATAGTGTACATAGTTATTTATTACACTCGCTACCTTCATAATCCAGTCAACGTTAGCAAGCACAAGAAGAATATGCTTACAGCCTCTACCTTTATCATCATTAGGATTTCTAATACCTTTTCCAGGACCTGGGTCTTTTGAAGTATCATCACTTGAAACATTGTTTACAATGTTCCAGTGTGCATAGTTATAAAGATGGTCAGGGCAAGTACATTTAGTATAAATATTAGCAGAGTTAAAGATTTTAGCGATAGCCTGTACTACAGTTTTGTGTTCAAACTTAAATTTATTACTCTTAATATTTTTTGCTATTTCTGCGATAACACCTTCCATTTTAATGGTTACTTCGTAGTTATCAGTCTCGCCAACCACTGGAATATTTACTTGTAGAATATCCTTTTTAAAGAGGTCATTCATATCAATAGTGTTATATTGCTTTACTGCGCTAGCTAATTTAGAATAGCGTTTACGCTCAAATCTATTTTTACCTCTTGAAGTATCTTTATAGCCGCCAGTATTCTTAGACTTATTTACTAATTGTGCACGAGTATCTTCTTTAAGTGAGTAGTTCCAGATAGGTACTGGAAACATATCACCATTGATTTCTTCCATACGTTCACCTACTTGACCGGTTACTTTAATTTCATATAGATATTCAGGTTCGCAAGCAAATTGAACCCATACTTCACCAGTAACGTGCTGGTCAGCTACTTCAGAAAGTTTAGGAACATAGTATTCATCTGTAGTAATAGTATAAACTTTAAAAGTCTTTCCAGTGATGTCTTTCCCTTCATTGATTCCAATGAGACATCCTTGTATAGAAGTACTAAAACAAATTCTTGGTGTAGTTTGGTCCTCATAATCACTTTTTGGCACACGCGGCACAAGAATTCCAATAGGTTTTTCACTAAGATGATATAGTGTTTTCTCTACAGGCATAGTTAAAATTCCTTTCTAAAATTTTCTATCGTATAATTTAGCAAATCTTTTATTATTATAACCAGCTAAAAAGAAAAAGAGCCAATTAATTGACTCTTTTAATTATTTTTTAAAACGAATTTTAGGTTTACGTGATTCTTTTAATGAAAGCTCTTTGCTAGTTAGTTCATCTTGAAGTTCTTTAAGTTCGTCAAGAATTCCTACGTTTCTTAACTCTTTGAATATTAAGTTACCTATTGAATATTCTCCTTCTGTTAGGCCTGCTTGACGTTGCTCATATATTTCAGCAATCAAAGTCTCTACGTCTTCAGGAGTCACAGAAGCATCTTTTTTGGCCTTTTCTTGTAGGTCCTTACACTTTGCTTCCCAGATGTCATATTCGGCCTTAAATGCGTCCATATCAATCTCTGGGATATCTTGTTGCTCAGGTTCTTTAACCCATTCATCGTTTAGGACGGAATAGATACCATTGCTTACACGTGGGCTGTCGTTTGTTTCAACATAAAGCTCAACTGGAATACCATAGAAATCAATTTCCATTTTATGTTTAAAAATTGTTCTATAAGCACCATAGAGTAGCGCTAAGTGCTTTTCTGAGCAGTCAAGTGCTTCATCATTGGCAATAATATGTAAGTCAATGTCACTGTCTTTTGTATAGTTATAACTTGCATTAGAACCAATGAAAAGTATATCATCAATTTGAATTTTTATTTCAGCTTCAGTAAGACGTTTTTCAAATTCATCTACAATAGCAAGCATTTTTTCACGTACTTCTGGCTTAAGTTTATTTTCCTCAAATAGCTTTGGATTTAGCTCATCATGCTTTTCAATATCCTCATCAAGACTTTGATCTATGTTTTCGGTCAAATTTTCATCAGCAAAAGCATTATTAAGCTCGTCTAAGATATCCTGTAAGTGGCCTGAAATGAGTACCCAATCCAAAATTTCTTTTAGTTCTTGTTTAGAATATCCATCCTGTACCAATATAGGTACAAGTAAATTAGTTAGTTCTGTCCACTCAACGAGTACACCAAGCACAAAATTATACATTTTTTTATAAGAATCTTTTGTACTTCTAGCAAAGCCCCAAGGAGTGTGATTCCATTTTGCATCCTTGCCATTTTTGTGGTAGTCATTATAGCGAATAACAAATTTTCTAATTTCCTCGTTAGTTGGAAGCGTTTGAGGTCCTTTTATTAACTTAGCGGTATAAGCTTCTTTTAAGTGTTTAAATTTAATTCCCATAGGTTACTCCTCGTCTACTTCGTCAAAATAGTCATCAAGGCCTGGCCAGCTATACTCATCTCTATACTGAGATAGACGAGCTGGAATAACGAACTTTAGATTACAGTTATCACAGCAACGTCCAGTATGCTTATATGGTTCTGGATTATTTCCATAGCCCTCAGATGTTTCACCACAAATACAGCAAGTAAATTGCTTGTCTTTTGATTCTCCGAGCATATCAATATCCTCAAAGTCTTGGTTTAGCTCATCAATATCTTCTAAGACAGTATTTTGGTGGATTCTATCTTCATACTCATCATTAAACTTTTCTTCAGGAACCTCTTCAACGTCAGTAGTAAACTTTTTACGCTCTTCTTCATGTTTAATGTAAAGGTCATAGTCCATTACTTTAACGTGGTTTTTATCATATAGAATTTCATCGTCATAATAATAGATGATATCTTTTACTGTGAGCTTATTTATATCTTTTTCTGGACCGAGATATTTTAAAGTATATACAGAACAGTTCTGGTCACCAATATCAATAAGAGCTTTAATAATTTCTGCTTTATTGGCACAGAAAATATTTTGGGGTCTAATATAGTATCTACGTACTTCACGTTTAGCTTCAGTTAGGGACTCGTTAGCATTAACAGGTTCTGCACCAGCATGATCATATACTGGGTTATTTACTGTTGCTGCTTGAGCTGGTTCTTTATTGTCTTTGTCAATAAAAGAAATTTCGTGACTAAATTTAGCTTTCATGTCTTGTGGAATTCTCCTTAACTCCATTTCAGTTCCTGTCATAATAATCATTTGAATATTTTTTCTCATAAATAATTTTAGAAGCTGCTGTTTTGTACTAGCTGAAGCTTTAATAAAGTTAGAGATTAAAACAATTGTTTTTGCTTCTTTTAATTTACTATTTAAAGTGTCTTTTGCTTTACCTGCTTCATAAGCATCACCGTCTTCATCTGGCATTTCTTGGTCTAGATTATATTCAGCATTACCATCAATGTGAATTAAATTTGCAGCTTTGGTTCCTGCCCATTTTGCAATATCAGGTCCTACGTCACCAGAAGTATCAAGTTTAGCAATAACGCCTTCTACACCAGAACGACTAGCCCAGATTTCATCGAGCAACCTTTTAATTGTTGTATAATTCATTGCTTCAGTAAGGCTTTCTCCTAAACCGCCACCTTCACCAGTACCTTCACCACTAATAAAATCTGATGAATCAGAAGCATCTGTGTCATCAACTGCAGTATCATTTCCAAGTGTGCCATTTATTTTATTAAAAAAATAATCATTAAGCATTGGGCAGCCAG
Organism: Lachnospiraceae bacterium; assembly: GCA_017625815.1. Taxonomy (GTDB): domain Bacteria; phylum Bacillota; class Clostridia; order Lachnospirales; family Lachnospiraceae; genus Coprococcus_C. Next base: position 58,560 of record JAGAKD010000002.1, read on the forward strand.
TAGTATATGTTTTAGAGTCATAAGGCTTCTTTTTGCGTCTTTTCTTTTTCTTTTCGTCTAAAGTCATCTTATTAGCTCCTTTATTCCAAATATAAATGAGGTAGAGAGAGGGCTGAAAGGACAAGCGCCCTCTCTGACTAATGAAGGGAATAATTAGTTTTACTACCACATGATAATTTAGCAAATGAAAAGCACTCTAAAATTTAATTAGAGTGCTTTAGTTATTATTTTATAATTCCTTGCCAAGGAGTCTGGATAGCAGGCCCTGGAGTTGGATCATCAAAGTCACAGTAGAATTCAAATGCTTCACTATTAGGTTTTTCTTCTTTGCAAGGTTCACATTCATCTTCAAACTTCTCATCTTCTGGTGCAACATTTAAGTTTACATTGATAATTGGTTCATTGATTACTAGTGTCTCAAGGTCTTCTTTAAGAGTATCTTTATCAGCTTCTTTTTCTTCTTTGGAAATAGGCTCAATACCATTATCAGCAAGAATAGCTTCAAGCTGTCCAAGATAGATTAAGTGAGCATCTTCAAGTTCTTCCATAGCTTCAATTAGCTTGTTAGTACCTTTAAAGTCTTTCTTTAAGCCTTCTTTTTGAGTTCTTAGCGTAACTAGATAATTCCAAGCTTCTGCATTAAGCGAAGCTACAATATTCATATCTAGCTTATCTTTTGATTCATTCAGTTTAGTTATATTCATTATACGTCTCCTGTATTGAAGGTAAATTCTAATGTACCTGCTTTACCTCTAAGCATTTTAGGTAGGCTTGGTGCACGTTCTTCATTTTTCCATAAAAACCATACATAGCCAGGAACTACTGCTGTAGAGGTTTCTGGGAAAGTATTATCTGACCAATCCATATCAGAGTCAGTCATAATTACAACATTAGTTGCATTATTTTCTTTTATCTTAGCTATTATTTTATTCCAAGCATTAGTTCCACCACGTAGCATTGAGTCATTTGGGTCAGTAGTTATTCCGTCGCTAAAATAGTAGATATTTATTTTTAACTCTTTTCTGCGTTCCATTTCTTGCAATAAAGCAACAGCTTTAACGCCAGTTTGAATATCTTTATCACTCCAAGAACCAGATTGGTCAAAGTAAAAATCAATTGATGGGACAGAGGTGATAAGTTGGTTTTTTCTAATTCCTTTTTTCGCAATTGTTGGGTTTGTATTATGCTTATCAGGACGCGCCCAAGTTCGTTCTGCTTGCGTAGCTCTATTTACTTGTCTAGCCATTGCTTTATATAGACTATTTTTAAACTCAGCAAAACCAGCAAGTGATACTCGACCAGAATACTGTTGGCGTCTCTTTTCTTCTGCGGATAATTGCTTATGCTCTTTTCTTCTATGTTCAGTATCTTCAGCTTCTAATTCATCTAAAGTAGCTTGGTCACTCATCTCATCTCTAAAACGCTTCATGCGCTTTTCTTTATCTTCTTTAGATGTAATAGTAAGTTTTACGTGTCGATTAGCAAGCTTTAATATTTCATCTTCAATAGCCTCAAACTCTTCGTCTGTTAAGTCTTCTGCAGTATCTAAGAGCTTACGAAGCCTTTCAATTTCTTGTAAGTCATCATCAGCATTTTCATGTAAAGCTTCAGTCTTAGGACCACGAATAGCATCTTCCGCCTGATTTAAAACATTTCTAAGTCTGCCTATACGACGACGACGTTCTTCTTTTGCTGGGTCTTTACTATCTGGGTCGTCCACATCTTCAAGCTCGTCTAAGTCATCTTCCTCATCAAAGTCATCTTCTTCATCAAAGTCATCTTCCTCAGAATCATCTTCCTGATCATCCTCTAAATCATCTATATCCGAATCATCGTCATCGAACTCGTCCTCAGTGTCGTCTGTTTTTGTTTCCTTATCAACTGAGTCATCTGTTTCTTCGTCATCCTCATCAAATTCGTCATCATCAAAATCATTAGAAATATCAGAACTACTGTCTTCATCATCTTGTTCTTCCGAATCATTGTCTGTATTAGACTTTGAGTCAGAAGAATCCGAAGAGTCTGTGTCAGAGTCACTGTCGTCACTATCTGAAGTTTTCTTGCTAGTTGAATTATTAGTAGAACTACCACTTTCATCAGATTCATCTGAGTTACTATCGTCAGAATCATCTCCATCATCCGTGGTATCTAACGCGTCAGCTGGACGAGTACTTTTTGGAATATTAAGTCTTGGGTCAGGTTTAGTAGGAACACCACCTCCCAAGTCATTGCTTAGGGATAAACCAAGATCAGCTTCATCGCCTCTAGAACAAATTATATCACCTAATGCTTGTTGTGCTCCGTCAATAGCATCTATTTCCATAGACTCCGGGTCTAAACCTATTTCTTTTAAAAGTGTATCAAAATCAATATTAGCCATATTAGTCTCCTAAATCATGCTTTGTATAAGTAAGATCTACTTTTCCTTGAAGTATGTGTCTTCTTAACGCGGCTAATGTTTTTGAGTCATATTTCTTATTATTAAAAGCTTTTATAACTTTGTTGTAAGTATCAACGTAAGTATCTGATTTTTGGTCAACCTGTGCCTCTACTTTTTCTTGATTGTTATTGATTGGTTTAAGTTGTCCAGCCAATGCTAATAAAACATTAATAGCCCAAACTTTATCTTCAGGAGTATAAACAACAGCATCAATCGGTTTATCGCTCTTATCTTTAAACGCATAAGCCTTAAAAGCACTGGTTTTTTGAATTTCAATAATTATGCTATGAAGTTCATTTGGAGTATATGTACTATACGCATTAAATAAACTTATAGTAACTTTTTGGAAAAATGGGCTTAATCTCTTAAAAGCTTTTGTTTTTATAAATTTATCAATTGGTAGTGGGATAATTGAATTATCTGTTGGTTTGCTTTTTAAATAAGGAGCTACTGCTCGTGCACCATCATTGCTAATATGGTCAGTAGGTGACCAAGCAGGGTCATTAAGTATTGCTTGGTGTAACTGCTCAAGCTCTTTGTCTAATTCCTCGAACATTTGAATTACGGACATGTTTTGCCAGCCAGGTCTGTGGTCTTCTGTTACAAGTCCGCTAATAAGTCTACCGTTTAGCATCATATGTCTAACAATATCTTTATCAGCTTGGGTGTATCTAGTGTTGGAAATTTCGTAATCTTCAATAATGTTTAAAAGACCATGTAGTGAAGAGTGCATTATATGTTTAGCAGTCTCTTCATCAACACCAAATATTTCCATAAATTTATGCAACATTCGTACTTGGTGCATAAGTAAATTATGTGCCAATTCATGACGCATTAATACATCTAACTGATTAAAAGTTTGTTGACCACAATTTAAAAAGCCTTCACTAATAAAAACTGTGCCAGTATCAAAACTAATAGCAGCAGTCATATTAGGATTTTCTATGAGTGGTACAATTACTACATCTAGGAGTGCTAAACGTTTTGCATAAAGTGGGTGTCCTTTTTTAACCAGTAATTCTAGGAGCGCCCTTTTTAATTGACGCTCCTTTTCTGTTGCAAAACTGCCGGCTTCAACGAGGTTAGTTATTTCTATTTTTTTAGTCATTATTTTAACTACCTCCTTATTGGTTTACCATTTAAAACCTTTAATACGTTGTGCAGCGTCTTGAGGTGTTACATTGACAACACCACTTGCCTTACCGCCGCCACCAAATAATGTACTGTCTACTTCTTCGCCATTTCCTGATAGTATATCAGAAAATTCGTCATCAATATCATCGCCGGTACCAGTACTTGTTGGGGTTGATACTGGCTTAGAAGTTGAGTCATCTTCTTCATTATCAGTAACAGTACTTGATGTTGTTGTACCTGCTTTTGGTACAACTGGGTCAATATCAGTATATTTTGCTAAAATATCTTTAATCATTTTAATGTCACGGTCTAAGAAGCCAGATTGCTCTTCAACCCATTCAATAAATACATCTTTGCCCTCACCACCGTCACTAATTAAACCATCAGTTAGGGAACGTTGGTTAAGCATAGTTGCATCATAATCAGCAAGCGTTTCTAAGTCGTCTCTGCTATCAAAGTCAAAAGAAGGATCTTTTACTAAAAATTTTGCTAAGTCAAAAGCTTTTGCAAAGAATTTGTAGTCAGCAACATAGTCACTACTTGCTGGATCTAAGTCAGCTAGAATTGCTGGAAAATATTCATTATAGAAATTTAGTGCTCTTGCTGGAGTAGAGTCAAACATTAATTTAGTTTTAAAACGGCTTTTTTCTGCATCATTTAGTGCGATTGCTCCAACATCAGTTGGTGCACTTGGGTTAATACAAGCAATAGTAAATAACAAATTAGGGAAGTGTCTATAACCATCCTTACCCGGACCTGCTACAGCGTGCTCATTAATAAGTGTTAATAAACTAGCACGAAGTTGTTCAGGTGCTCTATTAAACTCATCTAAGAACAAAATAGAATTTTCTCTATCTAATGAATCTAAAATTCTAGAATATGCTTTTCCTGTGTATGAAACACCTGAAGCATCTCTTTCAAGGTTCGTTAAACCATTAACAACAATTTCTAGCTCTGGGTCTTTTGCGTTTACGTAAGCTAGTTCACAGCCACGCGCTTTTGCCCAGTCTCTAACAATACCTGTTTTGCCGCTACCTGGAAGTCCATTAACTAAAACGTCACAACCAGCGCCTTTGGTATACTTGCTTCTTCTGTTTCTTCTACTTTGTGCTAATACGCGGTCAAGTGTTTTAACGAGCTCATTGTTAGATACAATTGGAGCATATTCAACATCATTTTCTATATCTGCTGCAGTATCTTTAACCTCAGCTGCAAACTTTTTAGCATCAGCGTCAGAATCTTCGTCGGTAAGACCCATTTCCGCTTTTACAATGTCAGTAAGTTCGCCAGTAGTTAAATCTGATACTGTAGTATCCTCTGGAATTTCTACAGTTTCTTCATCTTCTGTAATTACTTTTTCAAGAAGTTTTTCATCGAGTTTATTTATTTTCATCTTAGTCTCCTTTTAGTCGTGTTTTAGACAGTCATAAATATATGTATCTAAATCATGTGGTTTATATGATTCTTCTGTCTGTTCTATGCTCTCAGTAAAATTTTCATTTAGCTTACGAGCGGCAATAGCACAATCTCCATACTCAGTTCCTACAATAAAATAACCATTAGCATCAGCCTTTGTTTTTACAACATGTGGGTTACTTATATTAGCAGGTAGATTTGCACTTACTTTTTGTAAAAAAGCATCTGCATTTTTTATATCATCGAAATAGCAAGTACAATCTGTATAACCATTAGCACTGCCAAAGAATACTTTGTTAGTATTACCAGCAGCGCCTGCAGCCTTAAGAGGTTTAATGTGTGCAGTAGGAGTTACTTTTGCTGATTTAGCATTAGTTCCTTCAATTTTAAATATCCAGTTACCAGTAGCACTTGCAAGCACTTTACCTGAAGACTTGAGGTCCCTTACATTACCTGACTGTGGACCAGATGATTTGTAGTCATTTTGTGGTGCTCCACCCTTGCTAGAACCTGTACCGGCAGCTTTGGTAGTTGTCTTTTTAGTCTTTACTGGAGCTTGATTGGATAAATAAGCGCCCATTTCTTTTACAGCTGCACCTAGATAAGTTTTTTCAAAAAGCTCTAGCTCATAAACACTTTTAATTGTGTCATCCCAATATAGGCCTTCACTTAGTGCGTAATGTACTAAATAGCTAGCGAGTATTTGTTTAGTTTTTACAGTAGTATAAGACCATCTAGCACGATAGCGACCACTGGCAGGTTTAAACATATAAAATCCTTGATAAAATATCTTGTCAATTTCAGGGTTAATATTAGAGCATGAACGATTGATAAGCTCATTTACAATACCTGTAGCAGCAGCTGCATCAAAATAATTTTTAGCAGGTGCTGAATATGACTTTCCTTGGTCATCAATATAAACCTTACAAGGCTTAATTTGGCCAGCAGCTACTAATAAATCATGAATAAAATTTTTTGCAATTTTAGCTTGACTGGCACTCAATTTCTGATATCCTGATGCCATTATATTATCTCCTTAATAAATTATAAATTTGATTTTTCAAAATCAATTAATTTAGCAATTAAATAAGCCACCAAAAATAATTTTAGTATTTTAGTGGCTTATTTTACATAATTTAGTCTCTATTTACGATACCTGTGCATTTAGGATACTTGGTGCATCCCCAGAAGAGCTTGCCAAAACGACTTCTTCTTATAGCCATCGGTGCACCACAGAGCGGACATTCTTTTGTCTCAGTCTCAAGAGGTGTTTCTGACTCCTTGTTAGCTTCAATATTTCTTAATAAGTCACTATAAAAAGCATTCATAAAATCAAGCCAAGAAAGTTTACCTTCAGCAATCAAGTCTAAGCTTGTTTCCATTTCTTTTGTATAATTTAAATTAATTATTTCAGAGAACGCTCTATTTAAGAAGTTAGCTAGCTGAATACCACGTTCAGTTGGAACTATTTCTTTTTCTTGAAGTTCTGAATAGCCACGTTGAGCACTTAAAATAGTCTCTACAATAGTTGCATATGTAGATGGACGGCCTATTTCTCTTGCTTGAAGCTCTTTTATTAGTGCTGCTTCAGTGTATCTAGGCTTTGGATGTGTGGTTAGCGTATAATAGCTTAAGTTGGTCTCTTTTAGTTCTTCATTTTCAGCCAAAAGTTCTTGCTGAGCTTCTATACTCGTCTTATTATAGACTGTAAGATAGCCGGGAGATTCTAAAGTCTTGTTAGAAAACCTAAATAAGTGTCCATTATTTTCTATTGTATAGATAGTTTCATTATATAAAGCATCTGGCATAGCAGAAGCTATAGTACGTTGCCAAATAAGCTTATAAACTTTGACTAGAAGGTCATTTTTTAAGTGATCAGTAAGCTTTTCTGGCGTCATTGTCGGGTCAACTACTCTTAAAGCTTCGTGTCCGTTCTGTTCACCGCCAGATTTCTTGCCTTTTCTTGGTGCTGTATATGCTTCAGGACCGAAAGTTGACTCAATAAAGCTTTTTAGCTCTGGAATAAACTCCGGAGAGTACTCTGTATCATCAGTTCTCATATATGTAATAAGACCAATATGCTCCCCATCAATACTAATACCCTCATAAAGCTTCTGAGCACAGCTCATAGCATCTTTTACTTTAAGTCCAATCTTATTTGCAGCCTCTTGTTGGAAGGTTGCTGTGCAGAATGGCGGTTTTGGACTCTCTTTTCTGGTCTTGCTTTGTACACTTTTAACAATATAAGCTTTATTACAAGCTTTAATAACCTTATTTACCTCTTCTTCTGTAGAAAATTTGTCTTTAGGTTCCTCAGCGGTACCGATATATTTAGCTTGAGGGTAGTGTATACCATCTTTTTCAAAATCTAAGAAAAGCTCATAATAAAGTTCTGGAATAAAGTTAGTAATTTCATTCTCCCTGTCAACTACAAGAGCGAGCCCAACTGATTGGCAACGACCAACACTTTTTGCGCCTATGTAACGCTTAGCCACTGGAGAAAGACCAAAGCCAATTAGCTTGTCTAAACGCATTCTTGCAAGTCCAGCTTCTACTAGATTCATATCAAGTGGAACAGGGTTTTCAAGCGCATGTATAATTGCCTTTGGAGTTATCTCGTGGGTAATAGCTCTAAAGTAAGTTCCTTCTTTGAGTTTAAGAAAATGTATTAAGCTCCAGCTGATTACTTCGCCTTCCCGGTCACCATCAGTCATAAGATAAACTTTATCAGAAGTTTTAACTGCCAATTTAAGATTGGCAACAACCTTAGTTTTATCTTCAGCTACTTTTAGACTCATTCTAAAGTTATCTGCTGGATAGATACCGGAGTTAAAACAAGGACCACCATTTTGAAGTTCCATTATATGACCAACAGAAGCCATAACAATCGCTTTATTATAACCGGCTTTTTTAAGAATATTACTAACCGTTTTAACTTTGTTTGGAGACTCAACAATAACTAAAAATTTTTCATCTTTTAGATTACTCATTGTTCTTCTCCTTATTTATCATATAGTCTACTAAGATGTCTCTGATAAGTGCAGAAACAGACTTATTTTGGTGAAAAGCTTCTACTCTAAGTTTTTCTTTAAGCTCATCAGAAATCTCTAGACTGATTATTTTCTTTGCCATAAAATCAATCCTTATTTTTTATTTTGATAAACTAAACTGGCAGTGGTGTCACCACCAGAAATAATTCTACCGGTCCAGTCAGTGGTGTGTTTATATTTTGCTCTATAATATCCTAAAATACGTTTTTCAAAACTATAAGCAATCTTATCACCATTTGGTTGGGTTTTTATATAGCCGAGAATTCTAAGACTTGGGTAGTCTCTAATTATTTCTTCATTTGCTGCCATTACTTATGCCCCTTTTTATTCTTAAGCGCCTTATTGACTCCGGCTTTAAAATTAGTTTTTGCATAAGCCTTATTCTCAGCAATACGTGCAGCTTTTCCTGCTTTATGAATAGCAAGTTTATGTTCAGTCTCTTCTTCGCTATCAACTACTAATGTTCTGCCATTTACGACATCTTCTGAAAATTTAAGCTGTTTATATTGCTTGGCAAGCTCTTCATTTTCTGTGGCTTCTTGTGCTGCTTGATTGGCTTTTATCTTAATGAATTGCTTATAAATTTCTTTTATTTCTTCAAATTCTTCTGGAGTTAAATCATTAAGACTTCCGTCTTCTTCGATATCAGAAACAAGACCGAGGTCGGAAGGAAGAACACCATCAAGAAGCTGCACTTGTTGGTCAAAAATTGCAGCGGCAGCATCAAGTAGCTTATTTTCTTCATACTTAAAATCATCAGTATAATAAACAACAGTAATTTCTTCAGGACGTGCTATAAGAATTTCTTTACCCGGAAGAAGTGTAGATGTTTCAATTACCAAGTGGCTGCCTGTTTTCTTTGTAATAATTGGATCAATAAAAGTCTTAATAGCTTCATTAAATCTAATACAGAAGATTCTTTTGTTAATACCAATTTGTGGCGCTGCTAAAGAAACCATATCTGGATTAGCTTCCATAATTTCTTTAAGGTCATTAATAATTGCGTCACCCTCTTCTCTATTTATACCAGTATCTGAAATAAACTCAAGGGGTTCTGCAGATTCAAGTTTAGTAATGTCTGTAATTAGTTCTTTCATAAACTACCTCATATTAATAAATTATTAAATTAATAACAACATTGTTTTAAAAATTGGCCAATGGGCTGGCCAATTTTATTTTTCTTCCTCACTTAACTTTTTAAGCTCAGCACGAAGATGTGTTAAAATACTTTCATTTTCTTTAATAACTGCATCCATGTCGGCATTATTATCTGCAAAGTATTTTTCCATAACAAGATTAGATTTCTTATACTTTGTTTTCTTGTCTTTACGCTTTGGAAGTTCAAGAAGGTAAAGTATGTAGCTTAGACGGTGATAATTAGCTTGAAGGTCTTCAACATCTTTAGTAACATCAGCAAGCTTGTCTTCAGTAATATGACCGTCTTTAAGTGCTTGTTCAAAATCTTTTAGGTCTTCTTTCATTTCAAGATATTGACCAAGCATATTATAATAATAAACTTTTACGTCTTTTATTGCCATAAATAATTATTCCCTTCATTTTATATTAAGCAAAATTTTCATATGTATTCATTATGTCTGGAAAATTAGCTATCGCTGCTTGTTCTAGCATTTCCTCAGCATAAGTAATGTCTTTTTTAGGGTCATTAAGAAGCTGATTTATTGCTTTAATAATAAGTCTTTCTTTGTAATCAAATTTTGAAAAGCTAACAGCAAAGCCATCAATAAGCGGGTAGTCTTCTACACTTCCGGCAATAACTGGCCCAAAGATTATTAAAGATGTCTTACCCATAACTGTTTTAGTTCGTAAAAACCAATCTCCATTCATTGAAGAGGAACACTTTATTGTTGTATTACCAATGTCACCAATTTCTAAAGTTTGTGTAAAGACTGGCTGTTGGTCGAATTCAAAAATCATTATTTTTCTCCAATCTTTAAGATATACTTATCCTCATCATAATCTCCAATAAGAAAGATTTGATATGTAGTATTATCTTCTTCAGTTTCAAAATAATTTGTAAGCTTTGTTAAACTGCTATTAGTATTAAAGTCTAATGTTGGAAATTCAAGATTAGTAGCATTTCTATCTAGTTTTGTATACATTCTTGCATAAGCATTACTATTCTCTAAATCAATTACATAGAATTGATTATCGTATCTACCAGTGTCCTCTATTTCCAACTTTTTAAGTAGGTTTTTTATATCAGATGTCATCGGGGTTATCCTCCTCGGTTTTATCTTCTACGTCAGTATAAACTACATCATCAGTTGCCTGTTGCTGAGCAAGCAAGTTAGAAAGTAGTGCACTAACTGCGTTTTTAACTCTTTCACGAGAATCCCTTCCAAGGTTAATTCCGGTATCACCAACATTGACTTCATTAGTTTGCTGGTTGATTTGAATAAGTGGTGTATCTTGTACTCCGGAAGCTTGCTTAGTTCCACGCTCAATAAGGTCTTGAACTGTCTTCAAGCTGTTCATTAGGTCTTGGTTAGAAATTTCATCAGGTCTATTAGTAAATCTTGCAACTGCTTGGTCTGTAATAACATCCATTAAGTCACTTAACTTATTTACTCTAATCATTGTTTTCTTGTTTTGATTAACATTAAATAAGTGTGTTAAATCTTTTGTACGCTCTAAATTTTGCTCATCAACTATTTGTGCAATAAGAGCTAAAGATTCTGCATTAAGTACTTTTCTTGCTTCTGCAACTTTTTCTGGGTCAGTTAAAATACTTAGGTCAGTATTTTCATCGACCACAACTAAGTCATTCTTTTCTTCATCCATTAGTCAAGAACCTCCGCACAAGCTGCTATTAGTTTTTCTGAAACTGCTTCTGAAAGAATCAGCTCAAGCATATCTGTTTCTGGACTTGCAAGACTCTTCTTAATAGTAGCCTTTAACTTTGAACTTGGTAAAAACTTACATTGCATATCAACAAGATCAATACTGAGAGCGCCGATGCCGATATTGATTAAAACAGTCTTTTCTTTTGCAAGAATTGCTTCGTGAATAATACTTCCAATACAGAGATTTGACTTAGCTACAAGCTCATCCATAACTTTATTTGGAAGCTTTAATAGTGTGCCTAAATCATCTGTTAGATTTTGTTTAGGTGTTGTATTAGCCATAATATCCTCCTTACTTATCTATTCTTCTTAATACCTTCATAGGGTCTTCACCATAAAGGCTCCACGAACTAGAAGTTACTTCGTAGAGATAATTCTTAAATGACCGGCCGAGCTTATATTCAATACAACTGGTCATTATCACTTCGGGTTCAAATACATTTTCAAAGATATCTCTAATAAATGTTACACGCGTCTCAAAAGTTCTGAGGGCTGGATCAAATTTCTTACTTGCCATTTTTCTGAATTTGACTCCTATCAATATTATATTCCTTCATAATAGGAAGAAGTTGTAAATATAGCTCTGTAACTTTATCTCGAGTTTTCTTTGATTCTATATTTAATTTTGTTTGAGCATTTGCTAATGACTCTCCATCAATATTTATATATTGATATAGAAGGAGAGCATTTGACATAACAGTAAAATCTTCAGCTGAAGGGAACTTAACTGTTCTGCCTGCAAAATATGTAAGAAGTCTAGTTAGATTACTTCCATCTAATAGATAACAAAGCTCGCTAAGAACTGCATAATCCGGAATTTCTTTTATCTTATACATTGCAAAAAGCATTAAGGTATAGATATCAGAAAGATGTAATGAGTTTAAATTTGCTTTAATGCCATTCTTCATAATTTGTTGCTCCTTCTGGTGCTGAAATTAAGTAGTCAAGCATTGAATCATCTATGGCTGACTCATTATAGCAGTCCATTATTTCTTTTTTGAGTTCTGTAAAAAATTCACTCATAAGTACTTTAACATAACCATTTAAAGACTTAGGTAGTTTCCACATTGTAATACTATCAGGCACGCTGTTCAATTTTTTATGTTTTTTAAGCATAGCATAACAATTTAAAAGTATAGTAATCTTTAGTCTGTAATAATCTACGGAGTCTTTTGTAAAAGGACACTTTTCTAGCACTCTGTCTAAAATAACATCACTATCACGCATTGACTCCATTATATATTCTCTAAATGTTTCATCAACACCATGAGCGTCTTGTGCCTGAATCTTTAAATTTTCTCTAAGCTGGAAGGCATCAAACTTTTTAGAAGTAAATTCAGCTGAAATTATTTCAGAGAATGATTCTTTTTGATACTCCAATTTCATTGGGTGGAGAAGTGCCTTAACATAGTTTAGACAAGATTTAATTGGTTTAATTTCTTTTCCTTTGATTACTTTGCCTTGATTCCAAATGTTTTTACGTAGGGCAAAGAAAATACGTGTTGCACCATAAAACGCATAGGGGTCATAATCACTGAAGTTTGAAAACATTCTTTTCTTGATTGCTAGTGCTTTTATAAGTAGCCACAAGTAATTATAGATTTTGTTTTCAAGGTCAGGATTTTCGCCCGGATTGACTATTTTAGATACATTTTCATCTATGAAGATACACATATCAGTATACTTCATATTAGATTCTTTTCGCCAAATCATAGCTTAAAATACCTCACTTATTCCTTGTTCATTTTTTATAATATGAATCTCAGAGTCAATTGGTAAGTCTAATGTCTCAGCATGATGAGAAATTATAAACACAGACTCTATAGTATTCAATTCTTTTTCCAGCAATCTCATTACAGCCGCACAGCTTTTCTTATCAAGGAAGTCTGTGATTTCATCTAACACTATAATGTTTGAATTAAAATTAAGATACTCAATAAGTATCTGTCTTAGTGCAAACTGAAGAATCAAATCAACTCTTTGTTTCTCACCACCAGACAGACTATCAAATACCTTACCACAATAAGTAATATTAAGATTGTTACCTGAAAGTTCAATATCAAGTTCTCGAGTTTCAAAAACTATTTCACAATAATCTTTTGACTTTTCATTTAATCTATCAATTACATGCTTTAGCAAGAAAGCACGGAAACTATTTTTAGCACAATTATCCATCTCTTTTGACTTTTTAAGATGTTTACCTTGCTGTTCTTTACCATCTGTACTGAGTTGATGAGCAGCCTTAAGTCTGTTTAAATCTGCTGCCTCTTGCTTGATAATACTATTAAGTTTGTCAAGATAATTTTGTAAATGATTCTGGTCATGTTGTAGCTTTGCTATTTGACCGGTAATAAGTTCTTTATCTGTAGTTAACTTATTTATTGTAGCTGTGTAAGTAGCGATTTGTGTTTTTATACTTAATAGCTGCTCTTTATAGTCATTTATAGTTGTATCAAAATAACTATTAATTTCTGCAACGTAATTGTTATACGTCTCTTCGCAATTTTTAACTAGTTGATTTTGTTCTTGCAACTTAATAGTATTTTGCTTCAATTCAATTTCCTGTTCTTGTATTTTTAAGAATAATTGCTCACTATTTGGCATTTGCTGGCCGCAAGTTGGACACGCGCCAGTTTTACTTTTCAGCTCCTTTAATTTACTTTCACAAACAGAAATACCTGTTTTATACTCAATTAGTTTATTAGTAAGCTCAGATTTTTTAGCGTTATAACTTAATGTACAATTTTGTAAAGCTTCAGATTTTTCTGTTGTAGCTTGTAGTAGATTTGAATTTAAAGCTTCACTATTAGTTTCCAGTACAGTTTTTTGAGTTAAGTTTTGAGCAAGCTCCTGTTCTATTTTAGTAAGCTCCTCAGTCAACTTATTAATTTCTACTAAAAAGTCTGGGATTTTTATACCATCACGTTCTGCTATATGACGGTTATAGGAAGACTCAATAACACGTATTTCAGTAGATAAGCTTAAAAGACTGTCTGCATATTCTTTATCTTTTGCTTTTAGTTTATCAAGTCGGTCACTAAGTCTATTTTTTATATCTTCAAACATAAAATCAGACTTAGTAAGTTTTTCAAGAAGTGCTTTTCTACCGGTTGGAGTATAAGAAGAGAATCGATTTGGCATTCCTTGACCGATAAGAATTACTGAAGCAAGCAAATCTTTTGTTAACTCAGGTAATAGCTCAGCAAATTTCTTTTCAGATTCTCTAACGCCTTTACCGCTAGTATTTACTCCATTTTTAATAATGTGTAGATCACTTTTGGGTGCTATAAAACGTGTAATCTCATATGAGTCACGATTGTAAGAAAACTCTAACTTTACATAGCTAGAATTCTCTGTTGCATTAATATTCTTTAAATTAGAACTAATACCCTGTAGAGTCTCACCAAGTAGGGCAAAACTCACAGCATTCCAGATAAAACTCTTACCAGAGCCATTAGACAGGGCGTTATCTTTTTTAAAGTTATTTTGTCCGGAAACTAAACAGAAGCCTCGTTCTTGTAAGTCAAACTCGGCGTGTGCATAGCTTCCAAAATTATGTAAAGTTACTTTTTTAAAAATTAACATTAAACCATTCCTCAATATTTAATTCAATAAGGTGCCAGAACTTGTGCCAATGCTGTTCAAGTTCTTTTTGATGAAGCTCTTGTGCCTCAGTGTACTTACCTTCTTTAATAAGTTGAACAGTAGTTTCCATGGTAGGCTGGGAAAACAAGCAGCCAGTATATAATTCATATTCATCAATAGCCATTACCAAGGCGGTTAAACTAAGCTCTGCCCGTTCACTTTGCTCTTGGTAATCTATCATTATTAGAAAGTCTCGTAAATACTTTAGATAATCCACAAAATAATCAAGTGGGTTACATAAGTTTTTTACGTTAAATTTATGTCGAAACGTAAGTATTTTGCTATACGCCTTTTTAATTTTTTTGAAGTCTTTAATTGTTGATTTATCCATTATTCTATATTATATTATACAATATTTTAATATTATATATTATTTGCAAACCTCCCCCAATTCGAATTCAAGAATGTCATCATTTTCTAAGTGAGTTCTACAAAACTCAGCAAATAGTGCAAGATGATCTAGACTAGAGTGTGTTATTACTTCCTTATTTTCTGCATTAGCTTCAACGACAGGTCTAAAAGCAATAATACGATATTCAATAATATTAGGCAGAGCGTCTATTCTTTCCCTTAGCTCTGGAATAAGCTCATCTAAGCACTTAACAGATAGTACAGTATTAGGCTTAAGTGTATCTAAGAAATCAAACTGATCTCTGCTCATAATATCAATTTTACTATAGAAATTAAAAGCATAAGGATTTTCTACAAAGCTAAGTGTAAACCCATTAGTATCAATAATAGCAGCTTTATGCTCATACCGTGTAGCATCTTCACCAAAGTCTTTACCAGTAATATTTCCAAGGTTGATTATAATATTAGAAAGTACTGTGCCATTATGTAAGTGTCCATTTAAAAATAAGTCACAAGACTGCTCTATTTCTTCTGTATTAAAACCGAGGCGGGAAATAACAGGTCCCATTTGAATACCTTTGATGTCGTTGTGAGATAAAACAATTCGGGGCTTGTCTGTTTTTTCACCAAAGTATTCATTTATAGGTCTACGTTCACATTCTGAAATATAAGGTATAAAACAAATTTCACACTCTGGAAGGTCAATCTTCATTGGCGCTGAAATAACCTGGCGATTCGTATCTTCAAGTATTTTTGTTGAGCTGTATTGAAGATTTATATCACCACTTTCATGGTTACCCACAAGAAAATAATGCGGAAGTTTACTCCATTCAATTTCTTTGCAAGCAGTGATCTCTTGGTCAGTTAGACTTGGTCTATCAAAGAAATCTCCTAAATGAACAATAGCATCACAGTTAAGTCTTTCTGCTTCTCGTTCTGTCCAATTCTGAGTCTTAATGCAGTTTTCAAGTCTTGTTGTATAGGTATGACCCATACGGTGTACGATAGAATTTCGTTCACAATAATGAAGGTCAGTTGTTATAAATAACTTCATTGGTCCTCCTAGGTATAGTATATATTATATTATACAATAAAAATTAACAAAAAAGAGTACACACCTCTGTGCACTCTTTCTGTATTTTAATACTTTTCTAAATAAGTTGCGGCCAAGTCAGCCATTCTAGTTAAAGTAACGAGGGGATAAGCTCTTAAAATATTGTGAATATCCTTTACATACAAATCAGTGCTACGTGAATGAATTATTGCTTCTGTTTGCTCATCAGTAAATCCAATAAATCTTTTAGCAATCATGTAAGAACTAAAACCAATATCGCCAAACATTGGACGCTCTTCCTTAGTTCTATAAGCAGGCACTGAAATCCAAGTTCCTGTAGCTTCATCTTTTGTATTCTTCATATAGCCTTCATACATTACGGCTCTATAAAGATCTTTAAAAAGTGCAACTTTAATTACATCTTGCTCTGTATATCTTCCGGGACAATAAGCATTTACAAGCTGAGCGAGCTCAAAGCAAGTATCAAGAGCATACTCACAAAGTCCACCTGGGTAAGCTTTAAACTGCTGATTATTTGCTGGAGCATCAAAGTAACCAATTTCATCAAGGTACTTTGATATTTCAGTCAAGTCAATATTTAGCTTACTCAAAAGCTCAATAAATTTTTTTGTGTTGTTTTGTTTCTTTTCTGGTGTTAACATTTCTTAAACTCCTTTTTAATAGTATTAACTAAAGCTCTTTCTTTATCTATATTATACGATGAACTTACTGAGCCGATCGCATAAATAGTTGGAACAATAGAACGACATTTTTCGTCTGTATTTATTTTTCCTTCTTCATTAATAGTAAATAAACGGAAACGATTGTTTGGAAAACCAGATAGGTCTGGGATTCTTCCAACATCAACATAAAGTGCTTTGCAAGTTATTGTGGAATAGGTACTAAGAGTAACTTTTTGCAACTCACCAGCTTTACCTTCCCAAGATACAATTTCGCAGCCAGGAAGTCTTGCAATATTTGCTGCAGCATCCAGTTTTCTGTTTGTTTGATAGTGATAAGAAGGTTCAAAGTCTGAAGTACAGAGATAAATGTGTTTAAACTTAGATTTAAGTTCAAGAGCCATTTTAGCAGCTCGTGGGGTATTTCCAAATACCACTGCTTGACTTAACTTGCTACCTTCTGGAATCTCGTCAGTGTTATAATAAATCTGTTGAACATTTGGACCCTTCTTAGGAAATGGCTTAGGTTGTTCACCGGTTGCTATAATTAGATGATGTGTAAAAGTTCTCGGGATTCCTTGATCGCCTTCCATTGTAAGACCAATTAAGCCATGATTATAAGTTGTAAATAAAACTTTCTTTTGAATAACTTCAAACTCTTCAGTTAGCTGTTTGTTTACTCGCTCACTTACCAAAATAATTTTTTGGTCTGGGAGATGCTTTAATAACTTTTTATAAACAGAAATACCTTCCTTTGAAGCTCCAACAATTATAATATCATAAAAAACGTTTTCCAAATCTAGTCTCCTTTATCAAGTTTTACATTATATTATACAATAATTAAAAAGCTATTTTAGCTTGTTTACTAAAATAGCTTCTCAGTTTTTTCTATATATTTACGTCTATAATTCTCAAGAACTTGCTCATGCTGTGTCATACCGAGCCAAGGCATGGCCTTAGACATATTTCTATTTTCTTTGGTCCACAAACTATGATAAGGACATAAACCTTTTGCACCTTCGGGTTGCTTCGGATTAGTAGGACAGAAATCACACCAATGACAAAGTGGGCTTGGATGAGGTTCAAAATCTTCTTTTCCCATCTTTTCGAATAATTTATTAAGCTTATTCTTACCTTTAAGTAAGTAGTCACCAACACCTGCATCCTGTGTCATATCACAAAACGGAAGGTCATATTGACACTTAAATGGATTAGTGGTATTAAAAAGTTTTTGGCAAGCTAAAGAATAGATTACAAACTGTAGTGGAGCTGTAAGTTTTGCACTTTCAAGTGGTACTGCATAAGTCTTTATATCTTGTATGATAAACAAATCAAGCTCAGTATCATAAAACACGCGGTCAATAAAACCTTTAAAACGATGTGTTTCATATTCAAATTCAAACGGAATTTCCGTTCCTACTACAACATAAGTAGGATGTTCCTTAAAGTATTTTTCAAGTCTATAGATACCAGTTTCAAGGTAGTAAAAACATTTATCTCGATAAGTTCTATTAGACTTATCAAGCGAGAAGAAGTCTTCTGGATATTTTTGTTGAAGAACAAACATCTTGCTAATAAAGTTATTTTTAAGTGTTATGTAGTTAATTGGCTGACCATCTTTTATTGAGTTTGCAATAGCTTCCTCAGTTTCGTGAACTAATGTTCCGAGCTCGGTGGCTAAGCTGTCCGAATAAAAGCGTTTACCGTCGACATAACATAATTTATATTTAAAACCACATTGCTCGAATACATCTATTCGAGAATATGAGAATGTATCTGACATATGCCTCCTGGGGCTCATAAAGGCCCGTTTTTCAAACGTTTATATTTTTATTGATACTTTACTTACATAGCAAGAAGATGACAAATAACGTAGTCTATGAGCCTCTCTTTGCTCATATCAAGCTCAGATGATTTTAATCTTAAATCTATATTAGATAAAAACTCTATATATTTTTGAAGCCTTTCAACAGATACGCCTGAATTGCCATATCTAATGCCATTCATCTGATTAGGTTTCATATCAAGCTCTTCTGAGGTTAAACCACTGTAAATTACAAATAAAGCATTTTTAGCTTCTTTAAGAAGAATATTTACTAATGCTATGGGGTCATAATCAGCGTGTTTACCAAAGCAAAAATATTCAAGTAAAGCTGGTTTGTTTCTTTTACTAACCGCTTTCACAAGGTCAAAAATACTTTGAGGATGTAGGTCTGAACAGGGGTCATATTTAATATCGATAAAAACTTCTTTCTGCTGACTTTGCGGGAAAAGAAGCACTTTATCAAGTTCTTGAATTATTCTATTTAAGTCTCCACCTGTTGCTGTATAAAGCCAAGTTGCATCAACGTCGTCGAGTACAGAACATTTTTGCTTTATAAAATCAATGATGTGCCAATCTTTAAGATCAGGTATCTCAATTATAAAATCTTTGGCTGCAGCTTTAACTTCTTTATCAACTTTCTCACAAACAACAATAGTATTCTTAAATTGTGAATAATCTTCAGAAGGCTCTTCAAAAGTTTCGGTTTTTAATACTGCAAGATTGGACTCATAATCAAGAATCATTGCAAGAGCTGAAGTAAAAGGTTCATAAATACTTTCAATAGGAATGGTATTACAATTCTTAACACGGCAAAGCTCGGCTATGTAAGAGTCTGCAAGAAAAGTATTACCTTTTTTAGGAAGAACAAAGATAATCAAGTCTTCCGGAGCTCTACCTTCAGTTATTCCTTTTTTTAATTCTATTAAAGTCATTGATGAAGCTCCTTCCATAACTGAGTTAAAAAGTTAAGCATAAATGCTTCTTTAGCAATACTTTTATTTATTCTTGCCTGTTTAAATTGATTTGTCAAGCAATAAGTCTTAAAAGCATCTTCATTATTAGTATTTTTAAAAATACTAAAAGCTACATATTCTAAAGTATTGAAAAACAAATTAAAGTCAAACTTATTAAAGTCTTCTTTGTAGTTTATTTTTACAGCGACTTTCATTAAGTTTGGATAATTTGCCACTCTTGTTTTGAGTACAAGCTTTTCACAGAGTGCATACATTTCATTAAAGCTATCTAAACTCAAATTTACAATTTGACCCGGAGTTTTACAGATTTCAAAAACAAGCTCACTATCTATAACTCTATTTGCGATTTCTTGAAGTTCTTCCTTTGTGTAAGGGTCAAATCTTAGCTTAACACATCTATTCAAGATAGTAGGAAGAATACCAATTTCAGAGCTTGCAATAAGTATTGTAAAAACAGACTCTGATGGTTCTTCTATAAATTTAAGAAACTGATTTTGCTGTTTTTCTGTAAAAGCTGTCAAATCAATTATATAAACAGTTGGAACTGTCTTTTGAGAAAACTCAATTAAATCTTCTGCTGTAATCTTATCTGTTATCTCAACAGTATCAAGTTGTAAATTTTGGGCAAGCTGCTTAATCATTGTATGCTTACCACAACCCTCTTCACCTATAAACAAAAGTGTCTTAGGAAGAGTAGTTAGGGTATATTTATTTAATTTTTCAAGCAATCTTGTTTGTCCAATTATTTTCATTAGATACCTCTACAAGTTTTTAATAGATACGCCTCAATAGTTGATTTAATCGATGTGTCATATTTAATAGCGCTCTTGATTTCAAGAAGTCTGTCACTTAGCTTATTAAACCACAACAGATTATTTTCAAAGCCTGTTGTATATTTAATATTAAGCGCTTGGTCCTCAGTTTCTTCAAGATATTGTGGAATACTTGTTACTCCAATTGTACCAAAAAGAATATACTTACAGAGGTCAAGTACAAAGTCAAGATAATTGCTAATAAATTGTTTTAGGTCGATGCCTTGGTTTGCAAGAGTTTCAATAACTGCAAATACTTTAGCCTCATTACCATCTACAAGGAAGTTAGTTAGTTTCATCATAACTTCAGCTGTAACATTTCCGAGAACTTGCTTTGTATTTTCAAGGTTCAAGTCAGTAGAAAAGTCTGCACATTGGTCAAGAAGAGTAATAGCATCACGCATACAGCCTTGACTAATCTTGCTGATAAGGTCACAAGTATCTGTATAATTTATAAAGCCTTCTTGCTGACAAATGTATTCCAAACGTCCTCTGATACCTTCATTAGATATCTTTGTAATATTATATCTTTGAAGTCTATTAAGAATAGTTGCGGGAATTTTATGAGGCTCGGTTGTACAGAACATAAAAATTGTATACATAGGTGGTTCCTCAATACCTTTAAGAAAGGCTTGCCAGCCAGCTGATGTAATAGCATGTGCTTCATCAATAATAAATACTTTATATGTACCTGTCAAAGCTCTTTGGTTAGCAGCCTCAAGAATTGCTCTTACTTGGTCTACTCCATTATTAGAAGCTGCGTCAATTTCAATTGGATCGCCTTCTCCATTATTAAGTTTATTTGCAAAAATTCTTGCAAGAGTTGTTTTACCATCGCCAGACTCACCAGCAAAAAGGTAAGCATTTTTTGGTGTGCCCTTTTCAATTACTTTTTGAAGTATTTTAACAGTTACGTCTTGCTCAACTACTTCATTAAAATTTTTTGGTCTATACTTAGTTGCTAATGATTTATACATATCTTTCCTCCTTATAATGATGCAATAAGTTTAATTTCTTCAATAGGAAGCCACCCAGACCAAGTTGTATTTAGGTCTCGTTTGTTCTCTATATCATACGATAAACTATCTACAAATATCATCTTTCCCATTGTTTTTGAGACAAATATTTTTAGATAATCTGTTTGTGGGCAGGTTCCTCTATTCCAGTTCGTAGCCACAATTGAATTAGGATTTCCTTTAATATGGGGCGGAACTTGAATTAAATAGCATTTGTTTAATTCATAATGAGGTTTAGAATACTTTGGAATTAAAACAGTATTTGTTTCAGGGTCAAAAGCGTCTAAATTTGCGAATACACATTTTCTTAATTGTTCTTCAACGTATGGTCGTATCATTCTTTATCATCCTTATAAATATACTATATACTATATTATACAATAAAAAAGGCCTCATTTCTGAGGTCTTTTAAAAATTTAAAGCGTTTCATCGAGTGACTTTAAGTGCTCTACTAATTCTGCAAAAAGATATTCATCAATAATATAGTGGTTAGGTTCACCGGGTCCAAAGTTAAAAACTACTGCTTGATGAGGTGTTCCAGTAAGTAAACATTCCTGTTTATTCTTCTCAAACCAATCTTTCTTAATTGAAATTGAACTTGATGGTGTAGTCTTAGTTTTACACTCAAGTAGAAAGCCATTCTTTCCTGACATTATAACGTCACCTTTATCAAAAAGTGTGGCACCACTATTTTTAGTTTGTCTTCCACCCAATGCCTTTACAACTGACTTTTCTTGCTTATCTGAATAATATCTGGTTGGCTTTGGCTGCTCGCCTTCTTTTATTCTTTTACGTGTTCCAATAATCATAATATACCTCGCTATAATATATTATACAATAAAAGCTCCCAATTTTTATGGGAGCTTTTGTTTTAAGCATCTTCAAGAAGAATCTTCTTTTTAACTTCGTCTTCTTGTGGTTTTTCAATAGCATCTTCTTCAGCTTCAATCTGAGCTTGAGTTTCCTTATCAAGAAGCGATTTATCATTAGATGCTGAGATATATTCCTTAATCATTGCAAGATATTTATCTCTAAAATTATCATGTGTTTGGAGATAATTTATAATATAAGCTTTCTTACCTTGAAGTGTTTCACCTGTTTCCGAGTCTGTAATTACTTCACCAGTAGAAAGATTTACAAGAGCATAAGTAACATTATTAAGTCTCTTAATAAAATCAAATTGAAGAGCAACGTCAATAAGGTCGCTTACAGTGTCAGCGCCGGTTTCATACTTGTATGTAATAAATCCACCACCACGGTTACAAGCACAAGTCTTGTTCTTTGTGATTTTGAATTTAAGTCTAAATCCGTCTGCGCCTTCACCATCGTCACCCTTAACTTCATCTCCGTCTTTCATAAAGACTCTCTTACCAAAACGAACTTTAACAGAAGCATAATATCTTGGAGCATCTCCACCTGGTTCTTTATAAATTGCTGCACCTGTAAAAGTAGTACCAGCAACACGAACTTGGTTAATCATAATCATAATATTGCCCTTACGTGCAAGTTTATCACACATAGTTGGACAGAACTTATGAAGTCCTTTAGCCATATTACCACGCATACCCATATCTTTTGTAAACTCATTTTCCATAATCGACTGTGGAACAAGAGCTGGAATAGAGTCAAGTACAATAAGACCAATATCATCTACTTCTTGAAGCTCAAGAATCATTTCAAGAATTTGTTCACCTGACATACCTTCTGGGCTAATATAATAAAGTCTATTAAGATCAATACCATTCATAAGCGCTTGGAATTGAAGATCGAGTGAGTGCTCAACGTCTACATAAACACAAACCTTATCTGGGTTTTCTCTTTGGTAGGCTGCAAGCTCAGCACAAGCAGCAGTAGTTTTACCTGAGTGCTCAAGTCCAGCATAAACCATCATTCTTCCATAAGGAAGACCACCATAAAGTGGATAGTCCATACCCATCATTCCAGAAGCGAGACGCTTATACACAGGAACAATGTCAGACTTAATAATTAGGTTCTCGTTATTATATTCTTTATTAAATTTTTTCGCAAAGTCAGCCATTGTAAAAGGCTTCTTTTCTGTGGTTTCTTTTGCCATTATTTCACCTCAATATTTATAGTATCTGCTTGGTCTATTGTTTCAGGAATTACTCCAAATATCTTAGAAAAGGTCATATTACCAAACTCTTCTGGAATTTGCCAAGCCATACCTCTCCACAAGCATTCATGATAACTAATTTCTTCGTGCCTTTCTACATGAATAGCAACAATTTCATTATGTGAAATAATGTTATCTACAATATCTTTTACTAGCATAATTACCTCCGATTAGTCAGTCATTGAGTTAGCAAGTTTAGCTTCTTGCATTCTACTCATCAGAATTGATTTTAATGTATCACAAAGCCTTAAACATTGGTCAAGCTTTGTTTTTGTAAGAGAAGCTACAAGGTCATATAAACACTTTGCTACAATATTTTCTGAAATAGCAAGGGTAGCATTTGATTCTCTTACTGCTGCAGTACCTTCTTGTACAATATAATTTGAAGCGTAAGCCTCATTTCTAATTGCTTCGGCACAAACAGCTTTAATACCAGCTTTATCTTTTAACTCACTGAGTGAGAAAGCGGAAAGCTGCATTTTAAGTAAGTAATATCTAAGACTGTCTATTGACAAACTTGGAATCATTGTTTGTATTTCATCTACAAGTTGATTGATTGGATCAAAAGTTGGTGCTAAAATATTATCAGCAAGTTCTTTAATCTCACCATAAGTCATCTCAACTTCTTGTAGAGCTTTGTTTAAATCTCTAGCCATTTTTTCTTTCCTCCAGTTCAATTAGTCTGTCCATTAAAGCATTATAGTCAGCATCCATAAAAACTCTTTTCTTTTCTGCTGGAATTTGTATTATATTATACGATGAATTGGTTAAAGCTTTAATTCCTACAGATTTCTTTCCTTCAACATCTCTCATATACTTTAAGTCTTCTGCCGGAATCCAAAGAACTAAATCTTTTTCATATAACCATAAAAGCACACCCGGAAAGGTATCGACGGTTCCAATATACGAAATAAGTTTATCAAACTGTCTTATTGCTGAAAATGGTAAACTAGCTCCTGCGTGAGCTTTGCACTCTGCCATAAGAAGTTTCTTTTTAGCATAAGCAATAAAGTCGCAAGGGTTTTGAGAAGTAGTTTTATAACCAGAAACCTGGTCTGGAAGTCTATATATAAAATGGCTTGGGAAAGCCTTAATCCATCCACGTTTGAATTCGGCTTCCCATTTTTTACCCATTGTATCGGCCATAATTATACCCTTCTGATTTCAGGAATTACATTGCTAATAGGACCTCTTGCAATAATAACTGAACGACCATTACCACAGTTCATAGTAACGTGGCCAGTTTTACAAGAATCAAGAACTGACTTAAGGTCAGCAATATTAAGTCTTAGATTATAACTGGTATCAACATAGCTTTCACCATTTTCAATAGCTACATAGTCAACATTACCTTGAGTATCTGTAATAATTACTTCTTCATTTGTAAAAGTAATATCCATAGGAACATACGCCATATTTGCCTTGTTAATACTATTCTTGGTGAACAGCATTAGACGTGAAATAGCAGCAGCAAAAGCTGGAGCAGAAATAACTACATGTGTTGGATAAGTTTCATTTATGTAGTTCTTTGAAGCTTCGCAAGGACCCTTAATCTTCTGAAGAAGAATGTCATCACAAGTAAGTCTTGCTGCCATATAAACATTAGAAGTTTTAAATACAGCCTTTGGTCTTGCTGTACCTGTTGCATCAGCGTCATAACCAAATTGGAATGCTACATCTTCCTTGAAGAGCTTAAAAAGCTTAACAATCTTTTCATTAAGAAGAAGCTTAACTGGCTTTTCAAGAGTGAAGGAGTTGAGACAAGCACCAGTAGTAAAAGTAAAACAACCTGTCTCATCTATGTAATAAAGCTTGTGAAGTTCGTTAATATTTTGACCCTTTGCCTTTTGAAGTTCTTTGCTGTTTACATTAAGAATACTTTCAAGAATATCTTTAGAAATACTCATTTCAACAGTAGGCTCAGCAAGGAAAATAACTGGAAGTTCCATAAGCTTATCATTGTCAAAAATCATTGCAATCTTATAGTTGCTCTTACCTGCCTTAACATTAACGGCATTACCTACAACTGTAAGATCAAAAGTTTCTGTACTAATACCTGCAACAAGTTCAAGGAAAAGTGAAGCATCTACAACTGCCTTAAACTCTGTAGGAGTTTCAAGTGGGAACTTTACAGAAACATAGTATTCTTTGTTTGTTACATTAAGATACAAGAAAGTATCTCTTGTAACAATTTCAAGATTAGCTGCATTTGAGTCAAGGTCTGCAGCCAAGAGAATATTTTTTGCTGCGTCTTGGAAATCTTTAGTCTTAATAATCATTTACAATATCTCCTATTTATCAAGTTTACAATTTATTATACAATGTTTTATATTAAAATTCTAGGTCTGCGCCATTTATAATGGTGTTATTTATAGCCTCTTTTGGAAGCTCTGGGTGATTGTCATAAAGTTTTTCAAAAGCTTCTTCTCTTGTTAAGCCTTTACCTGTATATTTCTTAAACTCTGACTGAATCGCAACAGCATATTCTGAACAATACCAACGGGACTCAACTGCTGGGTCACACTTCATTGGTACATCAATATATGGTGCTGCAGCATCAATCATAATTCGTGGAAGTATCTCTGAGACTTCTTCCGCATAAAGTGCAGGACATTCAAGCATTACTTCATCGTGAATTGTCATAACAAGCTTTGCATTTCTTTCAGCAAGCTCTTGGCTATTATGAATTTGTATCATTGCAAGTTTAGTCAGGGAAGCAGCTGAACCTTGAATTCTTGCATTAAGGCACTGTCTTTCTGCTTGCGCTATTCTACCTGTATTTGCTTCGAGAGTAATACCAGCTTTCTTTGCTTCAAGAGCAAGCTCTTCAAACTTTTTATTACCTTTTGCTGCCTCTGCTTTTGCTACCCAAGAAGCAAGCTCAGCACTATTTTCGTCACGATTTTTGCACGTTGGAATTGGGTTAAAGGTCATTTCAGCTACCTTGGCTTCGTCTTTATAATGAGCTTCATATGGCTTTAAAAAGTAGTCTGTAAGGTGTCTACGACGACCTGCCCAGTCTTCTACATAACCATGTTCTTTAAGGAATTCTTTTGAGCTCTTAATAAGTTCTTCAACTTTTGGGAAGCTTTTAAAAAAGTTATCAAAAATATCTTGCGCTTCTTGTCTTGTCTTACCTGTTCTAACAGCAAGTGTACCAGCACCCATTCCATAAGTCAGAGCTAGAAGTACCATCTTAGCAACAGAACGTCTTTCTTTTCCTTCTTTGTTTAAGTGAGTCTTATGACCACAGATAATTTTCTTACCGTCAAGTTCTAATTCTGTTCCTTCTGGGTAGTGCTCAAGGTTATCTTCATATCTATTATTATAAATATTAGCAGCAATAACACAATAAAGGTCTTTACCTTCAAGATAAGCAGCTCTCATTGCAGGGTCACCACCAAGGAAAGTTGTTATACGAGGTTCTTGTGCTGAATAGTCAGAACCAACAAGTTTATATAAAGTTCTAGTTTTTACTTTCATTAGCATTTCCTCACAATAAATTCATATTCTTTAGTAGCTGTATAATATGTAACTCTTTCAATAAGAGCAGGTCCCTCATCAGTAAGTACACTATCTTTTAAGACTACAATATCTTTGCCATATTTCCATCCGTCAACAGTTTCAACTTCTGCTGTTTCGTGTACTGTAAAATGGTCTACTTCAACTTCTATATCAGCAAATTCTTTCTTAGCTTCAAAAAGCAGTCTGGTAATCTTACCATCTCCACGTGAAGGAATATTTTGCGAGTTAAAACCTGAAATTTCTACTTGGTTATCACCTT
This sequence comes from Lachnospiraceae bacterium, assembly GCA_017625815.1. Classification (GTDB taxonomy): domain Bacteria; phylum Bacillota; class Clostridia; order Lachnospirales; family Lachnospiraceae; genus Coprococcus_C. The sequence continues at coordinate 85,739 of JAGAKD010000002.1, forward strand.
CAAGAAACTTAAAAGTACCACCAGAAGAAAAACGACCTGTGTCAGTTCCAATTGAATTAAGCTTGTATCTAATTCTTCCATCTGGCCAATGTTGTGCAAGTGCTGGAAGTACATCAATATAGGTAGTAACAAGTTTTACAATACCACGTCTTTCAAGAAGTAAACTACAAAGAAGCAAATCAGGTTTCTTTTCAGCAATAGCCTCAAGTTCGTCCTTACCGGTACCTCTTGGGGATTTCTTACTTACTGTTGGACATTTAAGTATATCATAGAATAAGATAGCGAGTTGGGTTGGTGAAGCGAGATTGATTGGGTCATCAAGTTGTTGTGCAGGAGTTTTCTTTGAGTTTTTATATCTTTTTCCTGTCTTTTCATCAACCTCTGGATATTTTGCAATAATTTCTTCTTCAGTCATTTTTGTCTTTTTTGGTTGCCAAACTTTTTGAGGAGCATTAGCTTCAGGACTTAAACGCCAAGCAGCTATCTTAGACTCATATTTTTTAAGTTCATCTTGGACTTTAACATCAATATCTTCAAGAATTTTATTATACTTAAGTCTGAGTCTTTCTCCAAATTCTTGGTCAATACAAACTCCTGCAAGTTCAATATCAGCAGCAACTTTAACTATTGGCATTTCAATATTCTTAAATAGCCAGAGAAGTTTTTCATTTTCTGGAGCTGTTAATATAGACTCTTGAAGTTCGAAAATCTTGTCAGTCATTAAGGAGTCAGTCGCAGCATAAAGCGCAAAGATGTCTGGATCAATAATTGCATAAGGAATATTTTCAAACAAGCTTCCAATATCATACTTTTCTTGTGAAGGGTCAATCTTATTTACATATTGCCACTTCAAACTAAGCTTATCATTCTTCTCATTTTCATCTATAGTATGAACTCCAATAATGGTGTCCCAATCAGGAACAACTTCAATATCACAAGTACATTTAAGAACCTGATAGTCGAACTTACCATTGTGCATTACTATAAAGGTACCCGCTTCATTAATACGCTGAAGCTGTTCTCTGCAGTCGGCCTCTGTCAGCTGATTTGGTAAAAGCTCTCTTGTGTCTAAATCTACATGGTTTACTGGAATATAAGCTTGTTTACCACCTGGATAATACAAACAAAGACCCATTAATTTACAAGTAATTGGGTCAGTAGAGTTGTTTGTCTCTGTATCTATTGCTATTCTACCAGAGTTGATTGCTGCAGTAACGTAATCATAAAAAGTATTTTTATCACGGATAACAACAATATTCTTCCTTTGATGTCCCAATACTTTAATAACACGCTCAGTAATAATAGCAATTCGTTCTTGTAAAGATAGCTTTTTAGACTTAAGAACTTTCTCGCTATCAGCCTCAACTTTTTTAGGTTTTTTAGCTTTATCTATAAGTGTTTTAACATCCGGCTTATTTAAATTTATGGCGAATTCATCACCAAAAAGATTAAAGCAAGAATCCATCTATTTTCCTCCAATTATATTACTTAATATATAATACAATAAAAAAGGGAGCTAAATTTGCTCCCTTTTGAAAATTAGAATGAAAAATTATTAAAAGTTCTTACTGGACGCTCACCATTCTCTGAACCGGTAAATGCGTTACCTGCAGTTCTTACAGGTGCTGCTTCTGTTACTGGAGCAGAGTTAGCAGGAGCTGCCTGAAAAGCTGTATTTACTTGAGGAGCTACTGGAGCTGGCGCAACATAAGGAGTAGTAGTGGTAACAGGTGCCTCAGTTGTATTCTGTGCCTTAACTACTTCTGGGAATGAACCTGTTTGAAGAAAAGTAAGAATTTCCTCATTTGACTTTTCCCAATAGCTATGTCTTGCGATATTGAAATTATCAAAAGCTGCAAGTCCGTCTGCTGGAACAAGTTCTGGCTTGTCAAGAATTGGAACATAACCAATTGAATATGTAGTCTTCATATCACCAGCTGCACCATTACGTGTAACCTTAAGAATGATATTCTTGAGTGAACCATAGTCTCTAATAAGAGTTGCAATATCTCTTGAGAATGCTGCTGGGCGCTCCCAAATTACTGGCTGAGCTGCTGTAAACTGGCCGGTTGTCTTATCTCTATATGCTACAAGCATTTGAAGATATACTTTCTTGCTTGCCTTAGAAATTGCCTTGTTGTTATTAGATGCGTTACAAAGTGGACAGTTATCACCAAAGGTTCCGAGTGGATTTAGACAACTTACTTTCATCCACTTGCCATCTGTACTGATTGTGTGAACTGACGCAAAGTCAAGTCCTTCTACTGAGTCGAGATTAATTCTAATAAGTGCCTCATCACCGTCGTCCTTAAGCTTGAAAAAGCCTACCTTAGGACCATTGCTTGAATTTGAGCTTGCTTGAGCTCTTGCTACTGCTTCTTGGTATTGTGCGTATGAAAAATTAGCCATTTTAGTATCTCCTTTTGTATCATATATTTTTTATCATAATTTTTGTGGCGGCTAACCACAATTTAATTATACAATGTTTATTGGAATTTTTTTACATAACTTTATTGAGAGAATTCCAAAACTCCTCATAAGTTAAATCACCTAAGTCTTTCTTACTTGGTGGCAGTTGAACTTCTTCAATAATAATTCGTCTGCTTATTTTTCTCTTTAGATGCTCAGTAAAACGTTTACCTGCTTGGTCATTGTCAAACATGGTATAAATAACTTGTATACAAGATTTATTTATTTCATTTATTTGAGAGTCAGAGATTTGTCCGAAAGTTGCGATAGTTGGAACTCCAAACTGATTTCCCTTCAAACAGTCAAAAGGTCCTTCTGTTATTACAACCTTCTTAAAATTATTTTTTATAACATAATCTAAACAATAAACAGGTTTATCCATTGTCTTGTCAAGATAGAATGTTTTATAGTCAACAGAACGCCGTGGCATCATAAGTAAGTCACCTTTACTATTAAAACAAGGAAAAACTATTTGACGAAGTTGTGGGTCATACTTAACTTGGAAAAACTCACATATTTCTCTTGAAAGTCCTCTTTCACCTAAGTAAGGATGCCAAGGTTGATAAGTTTCTAAAACTTTTTTATCAAGTCCAATAAAACGCTTTGGTTGTAAACTTTCTAAATCAATTGGCGGGCCAAGTCTAGCTCCATTACAAACTTCAGCGTCAAACTTAGTAAGCAACCATTCTTTTGCGTAAGTTTCTGAACACTCAAAGCATTCTTGAACAAATCTAACAAAGCTTCCAGAGCCTCCCGGCTCATCACCACAAACGAAACAACGGTATGAGCCATATTCAGCTTTACCATCTGAACCTACATAGATATTACAAGCAGGGGTTCGTTCGTGACCGCCTCCATGATGAGGACAAGTAACAACTATATTTTCCGAGCCATCTCTAATATCTTTTAGCTTTCCATTTGTTAATGAAAGCTTTAATTGACGCAATATTTTAATTATTGGCGTCGTAATTACATAATTGTCTACTCTTAGTTCTTGCATTAAAATACTTCCTCTGATGTAGTCTCCCAAGGCGGAGTGCTGTCATATGAATTTCTAATTTCGTCTAAATCTTCTTCAGATGAAATATTATCACCTTCTGAAGGAATATATGCAAAAGTACCTCTGTTTAAGTCAACGGAATATTCAAGTTTTTTACCGTCACCACCATCACGAGCTTTTACAATATTTAAAGTAAAGACATTCTCTTTCTTATCGAGCATAATAATAGAAGTAGCATCCTGACCAATTCTATCAGAAAGACCAATTTGAGTAGTATCTTGAGAACCATCTTCATTCTTAGTTCTGTTAAGTTGTGCTACTGAAATAATTGGAATTTCTTTAAGAACTTGAAGGTTTTTAATTGCTTTAGAAATATTAGCAACCTTCTCGTGTGCTACCTTTGCTCGGCTTTCGTCTTCAAGTAAGCTATATTGGTCGATAAACAAAATATCAAGATTATATCTTTCAACAAAAGCTTGGAGAGCTGAAACAGTTGCAGGACCAGCAATCATAGCTGGGGTGAGAACTTTAAAGCTACCATAGCCCATATTTGGAAGATTGGTGATATATTGCTTATATTCTTTATTAACGTCAGTAAAACCACGAGCAATAGACATATTTTGAATATGTCCAATAAGTGTATCAACACGATAACCAACTTTATCTACTGACATTTCACCTGAATAAAAACCAACATTAAGCCCTTGCATACAAGCTTCTGCTGCCATCTTACAAAGAGTCCAAGTTTTACCTATACCGGTACGAGCAGCAATAACCATATTCTCATTCTTACGGTCAATTCCACCAATAAGTCTATCAAGCTCAGGAAAGCCAGTACGAATATAGCTATTATCATAATTACTCATTCTCTCTTCATAACGGTCAAAACGAGAAGTATCAGCCATAATATCTACGCACTGAAGAGCTCCACCTTTTGGCATATTCTCGGCTGCTTGACGTATTAAATATTTAGCGTCTTCAGCATCACCCTTTTCAAAAGCAGCTCTAACTTTGTTGTAGTTCTCAGCTATGTATTTATTAGTATAGTCTTCTATAACAGCAGATACCAAATAACTGTCAGGTTCTGTTACTTCAATAATATCAAAATTAGGGAAGTTATTTAAGAATGTAAGTTTATCTGGAACTGACTGATATGACTTATAATGATTTTTAATAAATGTAAACTCAGCTGGATAATTAAAGAAAAAATCTTCAGTTAAGTTATTTAAAGTAATAAGACCATAATTTTTAGTCTCTAAAATTTTGTTAATAAGTTGAAGTTGTGATGTCATTTAAGTTCCTCCGTTACAATATTATACAATTTCATTGGTGTTATTTTACTGATTACTTGAAAAATCTGCAAAAACTCTTTTGTCTGCACCAACAAAAGGAACATCAACTGACATATTACAAATTCTACTTGCAAGCCTATCTCCAAGTGCTCTAGAGATCTCAGCACCGTTTAGATTAGAAGTAAAGATATTTGACTTACCTAAAGAAAGTCTACTATCAATCAAGCTAAGAAGATTATTGATTTCATATTCAGTTCCTGTCTTAGCTGCAATATCATCCCAGATAACAAGGTCTGCAACTCTAACGCTCTGAATTACTTTTTCAAGATATTCACTCTTATTTGTAATATTCTCCTTAATTGCAAGTAAAAATCTTGGAACACTAATAAACAAAGCTCTGCATTGCATTGGAGTCTTATGCCAAATCTGATTAAAATAAGCTTGCATAAGTCTTACACTCCAAGATGTCTTACCATTACCACAGTTTGGGGAGTGAATAAATAAATTTCTACCTTCATTGACAAAGCGTTCGATATTCTGTTCAATATGAGATAAAAACTTAAATACTTCAAGGTCAGACTTGTCTGAGTCTAACTTAAGCTCTATTCTTTTACGTTGATGATCAGAAAGTAATGATTTTTCATAAAGAAAATCTAGCTTAAATTTCTTCTGACAAAAATCTTGCTCACAATCTTTATGATTGCAGTTATTATAATAAAAACATGTCATTACTGCTGACCTCTCTTAGTGAGTCAAAGTTGTTGAACCAAATGCACCATCACCACGGTTGTTGAAAGTCATATCTGCATAAAAATCTTCTTTTGTCATATCAGAAACAACTTCAATTTCAGTAGTATCAAAAAAATAAGGTACAAACTGCACAATCTTAGTACCGAGTTCAATAATTTGTACTTGGTCTGAAGTATTCATAACATGACAGTGAATAATACCTTGATAATTAGGGTCTACAAGACAAGCACCTGTGGTAAACTTCTTCTTGCTTGCAATACCACTCTTATTAACTGCAATAAGGCCCGTATTCTCATTTATGTATGAATGAATACCACTTGGGATATTTGCATCTCCATGAGGTGCCACAAGAATAAAGTAAGTGTTAGTTTCTTCATTATACTTGATACAAGCGTTAAGTGGATTGTTTTTAGCATTAAAAGCTTCCACAAAAGTCTCATTGTAATTTGGTACAAAAAAGTCAATTCCAGCATTACCAGCTTCTCTTTGTGGTGGCTTTACGTCAAAGCCGGGTTCAATTAAAAATTTAATCATTTGTATAAATTCCTTTCATCTGTATTCTCTTTTATTATACAGTAAAAACATGTTCTATTTCGAGTCTTTTGAAAAAGATAAGAAAAAAAAAATATCGCTTAAAAACTTAAGCGATATTCCTAAAAGTATTTAATTTTATTTGAATTATTAATTATGTATCTTATCATAAAGTATCAAATAATATCAATTAAACTATCTTTTAGGTGTATCGTAAGTCTTTATTATTTCGACAACCGTCTATTTAATTTAGCAAATAATTACAGTCTTTACTTACGTTTTTCCCAAGGTCTAAGTGATTTAGTCTTGGGTTGATTTTTATTATTTTTCAAATAAGCATAAAATTCATCTTGTGCTACTCTACAATAAGCTGAGTTTGGTGTAACCATACAACTTCTGCCTGTCCAGTACTGACAAAAAGAACATTTTGTTTTTGTTTCAAATTTCATAATATCTACAATTTTAACTCCATTATTTTTATACTACAGTTGCTGGTATTGAATTAAAAATAAAATTATCCCAAGTTAAATACCAATGCTTATTAAAAAATTCGATTAATTCTAAAACTTCAAAATATTTTTGATAATACTGTAAGGCAGTAGGTAAAGGCTCAAAAATAATTTTTTTGGTTATTTTAGTGCCAGCTATATAACAAGCTAAATTAGTATCTTCTTGTAACTGCAAAATATAATGAACTGAATGCTCATTACCAGACTTCCAAAAGGCACCTTTAAAATCAAGGGTTCTATAAGGTTCAGTATATACATTTTGAAAAGAATCCCAAGGATTACCTGTGGTATCTACCAGCTTTCCAGATTCTTTAAAATATGTTTTTTGAGCTTTAAATTTAGTATTAAAATCGTATGGTCGGTCTTCCTTTGTTGGATTACCTTGATATAATTTAGTATGAGTATTTAAATCTTTTAAACTTAACTGATAGGTATTCATATGTACTGCTTTTCCGGTAGTTGGGTCATCCGCTTCGATAGTAAGAGAACCTTCATGTAGATAAAGCTCTCCAAAATAGTTTAACAAAAACATTGCACTACGTTTTGGTCCATGAGATGCTTCTATAAAATTCTGTTTTTTGTTATACTCTGCTTGTGTTTTAATTGAATAATCTATATTCTTAGCTAACTTGATGTCTTCTTGAATATCTTCTATAAAAGCCCTATTTCCAGTGGTACTAAAATTTTTTATGTTAAACAAAACATTATATAATACTGTATATTCAATATAATTTTCCATTAGTCCATTGTTGCCTTTCTTGTATAAGTATAAAGTGTGGTTTTATAACCCTCATCTTCAATAGCTGGGAAGACTCTTTCTATTTCATAATTAGAAAGCTTATCAAGATTTGGAAAATAAACTACCCCAACAACAGAGTCAGCGTCTGTCAGAGGCGCCCCATTAGCATCTACTATATTAACATAGATTTTATCATAATAAGGAAGCATAGACTGATAAAGCATAGCTCCACCAATTATATAGATATTAGTAGTTTTTGAAAGTTCTTTAATGAGTCTAATCATCTCATCAAAGCTATGAATACAGAAGCAATCATCTCTTTCTACTTCATTTGGACAAAGACAAATAGTTGACCTACCCTTAAGTGGTTTGCTTCCTGGAAAACTTAAAAGAGTATTATAGCCGCAGACGACAATACTATCTGCAGTAGTATTTCTAAAAAATTGCATATCTTTCTTTAGATGAAACAATAAGTCATTATTCTTACCTATTGCCCAATTCTTATCAACACAAACAATTCCTACAATCATTACTTAGTTTCCTTTCTGATTAAGATAGTCCATTTTATCTATTAAAGTCCTAAAATACCATCTATCAAGTATACCTGTTTTTTTATCTCGTTGATAGATAACTCCTGTACGATTTATTATACGATTTATTCCGGCATTTTTTATAAGTCTAAGACAAATCTCACAAGGCCAGGCGTCTTTGTATTCTTCATTTGTTCTTACATCAAAGCCTGCAAGATAAATATCAGCACCTACCATTTCTCTTCTTGCAGCTGAAATTATAGCATTCATTTCTGCATGAACAGCTGGACAGGAACAATACTCGTCCATATCACCATTGCCTTGCTTTTTAGTGCAGGTTATACAGTGTTCTTCTTTTCTTGGAGGTCCATTAAAACCTGTAGCAACAATCTCGTCATTGTTTACAATAACTGCGCCATAATGCTTTTTAAGACAAGTGGACTTCTTTGCTACAGTTAAAGCAATATCAAGATAATATTCTGATTTATCCATGAAGTAAACTATCTCCTCTCCATTTCTTTACTTCCTTTATATAAGCCATAGCTTCTCTGCACTCATCACAAACATAAGTGCCAATATTAGACATGTATGCTGGTAGCACACGTGTATTATCACAGAGTAAACATTTTTGTTCTAAAGAAATAGTTGTTATACTATAATCAGCTACTTTCACACCCCAATTAACTGAGTCTTCAGGTTCTGCAGCAGTAGCAGCTACAATTTCTTTTAGGATAAGTTCATTTTTAGTTTCCATAGTAAAGCTCCTTTTATAAAATCTATTATATTATACAATAAAAGCAGGCCTATTTTTAAGTCTGCTTTATTTTTAAGGTAAATTTTCTATTGAAATTTTTTCAGGCGGAACCAGAGCAAAAAAGTCATTTTGATAATAGTAATAAATTCTATTCAAATCAGTAATATTGATTAACTGACCTTCATGACAGTTTAAAGATTTATTTTTAAGCAAGTTAATAATAACTTTATCTAAATTCCTATTAGCTTCAATAACTGCCTGTCGAGCTATTTCAAGGTCTTTAAGTCTATCGTTTAATATAGTAGTGGCCTCAACAAACTCTTTAGTTGGTTCGATATTTTCAAATAAATAAGCACCAAACATCATTCAGCAACCCCCTTAAGATACGCTTCAAGAGCTAAACGAATAAGCAAACTCAATGTAATGTCTTTTTCTTCTGCTGCAAATTTAGCTTTGTCAATAAGCTCTTTTGAAGCATCAAAATTAACTCGCACTCGTTCTTTTTTCATTATCTACATACCTCCAAATAAAGCCACCTGTTTGAGGCAGCTTGCCTGTACAACATTTACTAATATTTTGGTGTTTAATTCCTGTCAATCTTTCTGCTTCAGAACAGGAGTTAAATTCTGCTACAAACTTCCCATCTTTTGTATATTGTAATACGCGTTTAGGCTGTCCTTTACTTAATCCAATAGATTTTATTTGATAGTTGTCATAATCTTCTACGTGACACCAATAAAATCCATTAGCCGAGTTTACGATGCCTAAACAGCAATGACTAATATTAGCTTGGCTAATACCAGTAATTCTTTCTGCTTGTCTGGTAGATTCATATATGGCCAATATATTTTTATTAGCGTCTAATTGATAAATAGCTTTTTGAAAGTGTTGGGGTATACTACCACCCAAGCTCGTATTATAACCATAGTTAATGCTATCAAACTTAGCGATGTAATACTGCTCTCGTAAATTTGCATGTTCTGCGGAAATACAATATTCTAAAATTTCATGATTAAAAGCTTCCCAACCATACTTACTAATTGCACGGTAAAACTTGGGCTGATTGACATAACCATTACCCTTTTGCCAACGTTTTTCAGTATCTTTAACTTGCACTGTTTGACCAATATAACACTTATTATTTTTGGTATTAGTGTGTTTATAAATTAAATGAGTAAACATCATAATCACCTCGCTCATTTAATTTAGCATATTTTTACGTAAAATTTATACAAAAACTACTCAGCAACTTGAAACTTAGTTGTAAGCTTTGTTGACTGATAATCTACAAGCTCAAAGTCATCTTCGGTAAAATCATAGAAATTTTTTACTTCAGGATTGATTTTAAGTACTGGAGCTGGATATTCTGGATTGTTAAGAATTTCTTGAGCAAGTTCCATATGTCTGTCATAAATATGAAGGTTATTTACAATATGTACAAGAGTTCCTACTTGATAACCACAAACTTGTGCAAGCATATGAGTAAGAACTGCATACTGAATAGTGTCCCATCCACCAGAAGCAGCTGCGGCAAGAAGGTCACCAGATCTCTGAATTACTGTACAATTAAGCTTTCCATCACTTACATCCCAAAGAGTCTCATAAACACAAGGTGGAAGGTTCATTTCACTCAAATCTTGAGGACACCACATAGTTGTAATCATTCTACGGTCCATAGGTCTATTCTTTAGAAGGAAAATTAGATTGTCTACTTGGTCAAGTACTCCATAACCATAATCAGCTTTCTTACCGAGCTGATAGCCATAAGTCTTACCAATAGTTCCATTAGGTCCTTCCCAAGCTCTCCAAATTGCAGCTGACTTACCAAGTTCGTCTACAACATTAGATTTCTTTTGCCACATCCAAAGAAGCTCTCTTACAACTCCCTTAAATGCTTGTGTTCTAAGTGTCAAAATAGGAAACTCTTTCGAAAGGTCATATCTACGAACAGCACAGTGAGTTTTAATAGTATGTGCTGGAGTTCCATCTGGCCACTTAGGTCTTACGGGATAATCTTTATCATTAAACCCGTTTGTTAATATTTCTTTTACTTCTTCTTTGTAATACTTATCTGCAATACTCATTATGTAATTTCCTTTCTAAAATCCCCATTGCTTCTTACGATTTTTCTTCGACATAGATTCGCGTTTTTGCTTTGATTTTTTAGATACTTGTTGATTACGCTTTTTAGCATCATGTTGTAGTTTAGTCTGCATTAGACTCACCTTTTAATGCGTTTTTAATCTTATCAAGAATTTCTTCGTAAAGTTTCTTAGTGTTCTTATGTAAAATCATGTTAGCTTTATGATCTTTATACCAATCAAAAATCTCATCAAGCTTACCAGTTTTGTGTGAAAAACTCCAGTGGTCACAAACCATTTCAATTACATATTCTTCTGGCATTTCAAGAGCCTGTGTACCATCATCGTCATTCACAAGTACCCAATGTTGCCAATGGTGTGGATTTACATGTATGTGATGAAGCCAAGCAAAATTAAAAGCTTCTTTTACTTTATCAGTTTTCTCACCATAAAAATAATTATCATAAGCTTTGTATTCTTCGTCACTCCACTTACTAACATCGTGAGTACTAATTACATCTACATACTTATCTTTGATAATCTTATGCGATACAAGCCAATCATAAGCTTTGCGAACATTGGAACAATGCTCAATAATATAATCTGAATATTTTGAACTCATTACAGTCACCTCTTATTTTATTATACAATACTGGATTCGTTAAATTGATTCCAACGTTCCCAAATTTTCTTTTCTTCTTCCTCGTTCTCTGCCCAAACAACATCACCGTTTGGAAGAGTTATTGGATACACTTTAATTGAATTTGGTTCAATCAGGTCAAACCTACCTTCTGATGCTTTTGCGAATGCTACATCAAAGCCAGTTTCTGTTTGATTAATTGAAATATTATAGCCTTCTTGTCTATTAACAAGCAAGTCAATAAATTCACTCAGTGCCCCACATTGAGCTTCTACTGTTGAAAATGATAGCTTATCCATTTGTTAATTCCTTTCCAAATTTATCAAAACATTTATTATCTTTAATCACTAATACATTGGTATTTAAAGTACCCGCTGTACAACCATCAAGCCCTATTAAATTCTCACTAAAATAAAGTTGATTATTGTCTCTACCTTTGCCTGAAAAATAAGAATGAAAGTCTCTTGTATGCCAATGTCCACAAACTAAAACTTTACCCTTCTGTATTTCTGTTTCAAATAGACCAACTGCAAACTGTAAGTAAGGACAGCCCCAAGTGGCACGTTCCCAAGCTTGTTTACCAGCATTACGCCAGCGTGGCATTGGCTTTAAATTAGCCATATTTTTTGCATCCCAAATTTTATCATCGATATGTTTTACTGGAATAAAACTGTGAACAAAAATATATTTATCGAGTTCTAAATAATCTATCCATTCATCAGATTTAAGCCAAGCAATTACTTCAGATTCTTTAGCCTTCTTTTTTGCTATTGGCCAATACTTATTAAACTCTTCTGGATAACGTGTACCCCAGTATCTGTCAATAATAAAATACTCTGGAATAATTGTTAGATCTTCTGTTAAATGACAAAGAGTATTTAATGTGCCATTAGAATAATCTGTCCAGTGAGGTAAAGCTCCATCAATTAAATCGAGTAAAAGCGACTCATGGTTACCTCTGATAAGTATTCTTCTGTCTTTTGGAAGACTTCTTAAAAAGTTATAAACTTTTAAAGTGTCTGGTCCTCTGTCAAAGATATCACCACAAACAATTAAAATATGGTCTGGATTTGTTTCATCAAAACCTGCCTCTTTTAAAGCTGAACGCATTGGCCAGTAATAAGAGTGAATATCACTAATTGCAAAATATGCCTTATCTGGATTCAGTTTTTGTTTCATTAAGCTCTCCTACAAATTTATAAAGCTTATCAGCAAGCTCTTCAATAGTTCCGTCATTGTAGATAACTGTATCAAACTTATAGCCATCAAGAGATGTTTCAGAAGCATGTTGCTTCTGTTCTGGTGTAAGACCATTATCAAAGTTTGGGCGCTCAATTCTTAAAATTGTAGTATCAAAGTTAGCTTTCATATTTTCAATTTCTACTGGAAAACGACAGTCTGGAATAAGAACAATATCCCACTCACCTTCAAAGAAATTAAGAATATCTACAATAAAGTTAACCCAAAAATCTCTTTGTTTTGCTCCAATAACATTTGTTCCAACTTTCTGAAGAAGTGTTCGGCCAAACTCATCTTTTGTACCGTCCCAGTTAAAGAAAGTCTTACAAATATATTTTAGAAGGTCTGCATAATGAGTAATTAAAACTCTCTTACCCTGAGACTCATAAATATTTTTTAGAATTTCTGCTGACGCATCTTTGCCATGTCTTGCTTTTGCACTAATACAAATAACTTTCATAATTACCTCCAAGGATTTTTATACACTTTATTATACAATAAAAAGCAGGCTATTTTAAACCTGCTTTTAAATTATTTCTTTTTCTTTGTACTTGTAGTTAATTCACTGACAAAGACTGTTTCATTAGCTGCAATTTCTTTAAGTACTTTTGGCTTAAGAGCTTTATACTTTTTAGCTAACATTTCAAAGATATCTGATTTATCTGCTTTTAGAGAAGCAATAAGATTTTCCAAGTCTATAATTTCTTGCGCATGTGCTTTTGTTAAATAGGACATTGGTTTTCTTAAAACTTCTTTAGCTATCTCCATTGTACAAGCTTTAAACTGAGTAGAAAGATAATTTAAAGCCTCTTCGTAAGATAAGTCGAAAATATCTTTCCAATTATTGGTTGCTTTTAGCTGCTCAATAATTTTAAGAACAAGAAGCTTTTCTTCATTGTCTGCAATCTGATGAGCAAGGCGGTTGTTATGTGTATTAATTAAATAATGAAGGTTTGCTTTAACAACTGAATCAAAACTACAAGGAACATAGATAGAATTTTCATCAAAAAATGCAAGGTTATATGTTTCTGAAACTTGGAGCTTTTTATAAAGTCTTTCATAAAGCTCTTTCATATCACATTGCTTTTTATATACCTTTTCAATTACAATTCTGGTTGTGTAAGTAGATTCATCTCTGAAGTCTACTTTATCTAAAAGTATTTCTTTTTCTACAAGTTTTCTTACACTATCAGCATCCTTAGTAGAAGGCAAAGCAGTAATAACAATAGTACCATCTTTATCTATTTCCATTTTAGGAGCAATTTTAATACTACCCTTTCCGGCTTTAAGCGCTGCTTCCCATTCATCTCTTGTTGACAAAACTTGAACTCCAATATTAGGAGAAGGAAGGCGTTTTGGGACGTATGAGAGGTCTTTATGCTTGAGAATATCTAGGTAGTAATCAAATATACCACCAACATCTAAACAAGGAATATTGAGCCTTGAAAGGCCTGATGGAATACCTGTAAGACCATTTATAAAGCAAAGAGGAATAAGAGCAGGTAGAGCTTCTGGCTCTGGTTTATCAATTTCACCCGGAACCATTTTACAGTACTCAATACCATCACAGAAAAGCTCTATTGCAAGGTCTGAAAGCATTCCACCAATATATCTATCAGCAGAAGCTTCAATACCTTTAGAGCTATCACCAAAATTTCCTTGAGTTTTGAGGAGTTTAAATACTTTACCATTTTCACCCATTTGAACAATAACACCTGAAATTGATGTTGGGTGTGGGTGGTAAGGAAGTGCACTTGCTGCTAACTCGGCAACTTTTACAATCTTTCTTGGAGAGCTTTTATACATTCCATAGATAGCTCTTTTATAAGCTGATTTACAACCGTCAAAGATTGAAGGATAGGCACGTCCTTGTGACACATATAAACTATATTCTTTATAATTATCTTGTGCTAAACTTAGGGCATCTTTTATATCTATCGTTTTCATTTATGTCTCCTTAAAATAAATCCCAAATTGCTTCTGGTTTCTTTTCTTCTGGCTGCTTTTTAGCTGATGATTTTACTGATTTTTTAGTCTCTGTTACTGAAACCACAGCTTTAGCAGTCTCAGTCTTTTTAAAAGATTCTACACGATATTTATCCTCTGCATTATTAACTGTGTTGATTTTAAGTTTAATATCATCAATTTTAACTTCCATTTCAAAGGTATTAGGTATTACTGTAGTAATTTCTGGCAAGATAGGAGCATTTTTAATTACGCCCAAAGTTTTAAGCAGATCACCTTTACCATCAGAAGTTCCAAGAATTTTATTAAATTCTTCAATATCACTTGGATATTCAATTTGAATTAAATTACGTGTATTTTTATCTACTAAGAAGTAATAAAGCTGGTCATTATTCATTTCGCCAAGACCTTTAAATCTGTGAACATCTTTGGCACTGGCTGGAATTTCTTCAACTTTATTACACCAGCCATAAGTCTTAGCAGAATCACCCCAACAATAAAGAGGTGGGACTGATATATAAACTCTTCCTTGCTTTATCATATCTGGAAATAGATTTACGAATAAGGCAATAAGAAGGCAGTTAATTTGCTTACCATCTGGATCAGCATCAGCAGAAAGAATAATCTTATCATAACGAGATTTTGAAGCATCACAAGCAGTACCAATACCACAACCAATACTATTTGCAATATCACAAATTTCTTTATTTTGAATTACTTCTTTAATATTCTTATATGTAGTATTTAATATCTTACCGCGGATTGGAAGAACTGCTTGTGTTTCTTTATCACGAACATAAAGATAAGGACCTAAAGCTGAATTTCCTTCAACAATAAATAGTTCTGTTCCTGAGCGCTTTTTTGAAGTACATTCTACGAGCTTTGATACAACTGAACGTCTACGAATATTATCAGAGGTATCTTCATTTATTTTAATTAAGCTACTGATTTCTTTTCTTGAAAGCAGGGCATTTTGAGCTATACGGAACTCCTCAAAGCGTTTTATGAGCTGTTGTGCTACTGTGATATTATCTGTCAAGTACTTAGTAAAAGCCTTGGAAAACGCAGCCATAAGAGTCTCAAAATAAGCCTTATTAACTACAAGTTTTTCTTTTGTTTGTGAGGAGAACTCTGTGTGTGAAATAAACACAGCACAAATACCGCGTAAACCTACGAGATAGTCAGAAGGTTTTAATTCAACAGCGGGCTTAAGATTTTTATATTTTGCAATAAGATTTTCCCAAACTGAAATAATAGTCTTAGAAAGAGCTTGTACGTGTGTACCACCGAGATAGTTATAAAGAAGGTTTGTATAACCAAAATATCTATCTTTTGTATCTGATGTATATCTCATTGCAACTTTCATAGACTCACCTGCTTCATTCTTTACAAGAATTTCTGGAATATCTACATAAGAAACAACTTTTGAATCTTCTTCTGTAATCAAGTCAAAAATTGTACAATCTGTCTTTTGTTCCTCGCCATCAAGAATAAATCTTGCTCTAAAACCAAGAGCTGAGGCAATCTTACATCTATGTAAAATAAACTCATGTGGAATTTTAACAGAATGAAAGTATTTCTTATTTGGAATAAAAGAAGCTGAAGTACCAGAATGCTCTGATGTCTTACCTCTCTTGAGTTCAACAGTAGCTGAGCCATGTGCGATAGCCTCTACATACTTTCCAGAGCGTCTTGTTATAATTTTAAACTCTTGAGAAAGTGCATTAGTAACAGTCATACCAACACCATTAAGACCGGCTGAATAATTGTAAGAATTATTATCAAATTTACCACCTGAATTAGCTACAGTCATAAGAACTTCTACAACTTCTTTTTCTTCACCATTTTCAAGCTTCTTTTTACCATGTGGAATACCACGTCCAAAATCGTGAACTGTATATCGATTTTCTTTTGTATTAACATCTACAACAAGTTCTGTAGAATGACCTGCTGAAACTTCATCCATTGCATTATCAAACATTTCTGAAAATAATGAACGAGGGTCATTGGCTTCACCAATATACATTCCAGAACGAAGCTGAATATGTTCAATGTCATTTAAAACTTTAATATTTTCGGCTGAATAACTCAATTAAATCTACCTCCTGCAGAAAACAACTATTATATAATACAATAAAAAATCAGGCAATTTTGAGGTTGCCTGATTTTTTATTGTATTTAAATACTGTTTAAATTATACTAAATTATAACTAATCTTAATTGGTTTAGCAGGATCAATATTAATACTATTTGTATCATTATTAAATACTAAATCATATGAAATAGAACCATTTTCATTTTTTGTTATTTTCGTATCACAATAAACTGTTGCTGATTTAGCTCCTAAAAAGGTTATATATGATTCTGCACAGGAATGCGAACTCCAGCCCTGACTCTTATAATAACTACTTATAGTACTAAGCTGGGAAGAGCTATTATATATATAAGCATTATACGGGTGTATTATATCCAAAAAAATAGTAGTACTAGTACTGTTTGTTTGTACAGTAATATCATCAAATTGTTCTATTGTTATCTCTATTTTTGGTGTAGAATTGGATGTTAATCCCAAAGCTACCCAACCTTCATTTGGGTCATTACCAAAATAACTAGATTGAGAGTAAGTAATTGAATAGTATACTTCTAAATTAAAACTGCTACATCCATTATAACAAACGCCTGAAATAGCATCTTCAGCAATTTCTGGCAATTTTATAATTGAATAGTCATTAATTGTTGAAAATCCATCAATATATGAAGGTTCACCATAATAGCCAAAATTAGCGTTTGAACTACATACTGCCACGCCAGTATGGTGAGAACTGTTAGAATCTGCATGAAAGCAATTTTCACCACTAGTATACTTTTTATCAAGATCACTAATAAAATCATCAGTTATAATACTTTTAATAAATAATGTATTTATAGTTTCTTCTTTTTGTACAGGTAATGTTACCTCAATATTGCCTAGAGTAGGTATAAACAAATCACTACCAGATGATATTAATTTATCAACGTTAATATGTTTAAGGTCAACGCCAAAATTAGTACTGGTTGTTTCGATAAACATTCCACTTTTTCGAGACCTAATTACAAAAGAAGCATCTGAAGATCTATTTGTGATTAATGACTCTATAGCATCTAGAGCTACCGTAAATGTTGTGGAATCTGGACTTTTAATTTGAAAATTTTTTAAAAAATAAGTATTGGAGTCTTTATTATTAGTATAGGCTAGAGTTATATCAGCACTTCTTTCACTTAAAGCAAAATCAGTATCAGTTGTTTTATAAGGATAATCGTCAGGAAGACTGTTGGATATAAGATCTAAATATGAATATTCACCCAGTGCTTTTATTTTTGGCATTTGTAACTCTAAACCAGTAATATAATCAAATTTATGCGCTAATTTAGTTTCTTTAACGCCTTGAGAAGATTTTCCTGATTCCAGTATAATTTTTCCTTCATCTGACCCAGTACTAATATTTAATTTTAAATTAGAAGCATTACTTAAGGCCTGTGTAAAAGCTAAAATACTTGTAGAAACATCCACAGTTAAGATTTTATTTTGTGGTAAATTACTAATTTTTAGTTCTCCACGATTACAGCAATACTTATTAATGTCATATGGGATAATGGTCGTTTCTGATTTAGGTGTTGTCCAAAAAGCTTCTTTTGTTAAATTATAAGTATAACATGAAGTTTGTGCAGCAGGTATACTTATTGAATCAAAACAAATACAAGTATCTCCTGAAGCATCTTTTTCTGTTGAGGCTTTTTTAAGTATAGTTTGGTTTATATCTTTTGCAATTTTGATAAAATCAGCTGCTGTAAAACTGTATCTAGCTGCATCTAGTTTTATTGATTTAATACCTATTACTGCATCTTTACCATTACTACCGTCATAATCTGGAAGAATATCTGATGGACTAAAAATACAATTATCAGTTTCCGGTGTTAATTTGAGTACTGTTTTATTATATATAGGAACAGTTAATAAAAACTTTTTGGTTCCAAAATACCCATTGTCACCGTTTATGGATTCAAAACTAATAGTTTTCTTGTTATTAATACCATTTTCATAGACGCCATTAAGGTCTTCAGGAACTAGTGTATGACTTTTTTGGTCTATTATTTTAATATTTGAAAGGGTTACAGAATCAATTCCGGAAGACCTATCACTTGTTTTTTGTATAAGAATACCTGAAAAAAGGTTTATCGGAGTAATTGGTTCATTTAAAGTTAATTTCTCCAATTCATTAACAATACATTTAATGTTACGAATACCTATAAAACCCTCAGGCGAAGTTATAACATGACTAGCTTGATAAATATTTGGTTTAACTAAGATGTCATTAGCATAACTTTTTAATTTTAAGCAATTATTAGATTTATTATATACCGCATCCTTAAAAAGACCTTGTAATGTTTTAAGAGTATTATTGCTTTTTTTAAAAAATATATTAGAACAAGCTTGATTAAAGAGAGACAGCTCTGAACTTGTTATACTTTTTCGTCGTATTAAATTCATTTAATTTCTCCTCCTTAACTTGTAGTATTACTATCAAAAATCCAAAAAATTATTGGTGTACTTATTAAAGCTGGTTCATTTTTTAAATATACTGCTATTAAGTCCTCTGTAATATCTAGAATGCCAAAAAGTGAAGTATCATTATCAATAGCAATACAATCAGTAATATCTTTATTATCTTTAACATAGTTAATAGAAATATTAGCTTTATTTTTATTTATATAAAATAATACTCGCTGTAATTCTGTTGTATCAAAATCGCTTGGCACGGTAACAACACCACTTTTATAGCTGCAATAAGCAGCTGTATTATCAGTCGTTTTATCTATATTAGCTAATTGTACTAACTTTGTGCTATTTAATATAATTTTGTCATTATTGCCTGCGCCATTATTATTAGAATAGGTTTTATCACAAACACAAACGAGATAATCTTTAGTATTAGTGCTACGAGTGAATGTAGCTTTAAATTGTAAAAAAGGATTAGGCTCTGATAAATTCGTATTAGTAGTGTGAACTGTATTAGTATTGAAAGTTGAATAGATAATACTATAAGTGGTTGAGTTTGGAGATTTATCTAAAGTAAGACTATAGCTATCACTTGGAATGGTAATATTAAAGTCAGAATACGGAATATTTTCAATTTTAAAAGTAGAAATTAAGCATTCATCTGGTAAGTTACTAGTTTTAATATTAATATAATTATTAATATCAGAAATATTAAAGCTACTATCTATCTCAAAATCATTATAGTTTATATCAATATGTGTAGCTGAAGGAATAGGAAACGTTAAAGACTTAAGTAACTGAGCGTCTACTTTTGCGGGTGTTGAAATTGTGGCACCTGACTTTGGTAATTTAAAGCTACCTGTTTTTAAATTTATTTTTAATATATTATTTGTAGACTCTGCAACACCATAAAGTTCTGTAAGATTTGTTGATATTGGTGCTGTTAAATTAATACTTCCTGAAAGTCCTAATGTTACTGAATCTATACCAGCTGCATCTGCAGTATTAATGTAAGTTTTTAAATTCAAATTTTTTGCAATATTTTCAAGGTCATCCCAAACAAAAGTAACTTCACCTTTAGAAGTAGCTAAAAAACTTCTCAAATCAATAGTAGCTGAAGTGATTGGCGGAATTTCTACAGCCGTAAATCCAAGAGCATTACCACCGGGATATTTAACTGCACCATCATTATTTTTCATAGCAGCTATTACAGTAGTTTTATCTAGTGTAGAAGCAAGTTGTGCTTTAACACCAACTCTTTTAAAACCTAATTTAGCTGCTTTGCCACCAGTACCATCAAAGTCTTCAGGTATATCTGCAGGTACAAAAGTTTTTCCTATATTTGTAGCATCAACATAAAAAATATGTTCTTCTACTAATGGTACATTTACTGTTAAATCTTTAGCACCAAAAACTTTATCTTTATACTGTTTTTTAATCTCGTCAGAAAACCTATCAAAGGTCAAAAAATCAAATTCTACTGTATCAGTACTCTCAAGATCACTTGGTACTAAAGTGTATTCAATATTTGAAGCTAAAGCAATATCTTGAATTTCTACTTGATTCATGCCACAAAAGTCATCACTCGTTTTCGTAATAGTAAGACCACCTTCAGCATTTAGCATAGCAGGAGTTAATAATGGAACTACTCTATTTTCAAGAGTTTTTGTACGGACAGTAATTGAATTAAATCCTATATATTCAGAATTCTCATCTAATTCAACAATTGTTGAAACAGTTTCTCCAACTTTTGGGTTTAATTCAATTACTTCATCTTTTAAATTTAAGTTAGCAGGTATAAGAGCCTGTGTTATTTCCGATAGAGAAACAACATTTGTTAAACGTTTTTCAGGTTTTAACAAAGCATTGACAGGCTCTACAAAACTTTGAATATCTTTAATTTTAGCAGTTACTCTTTGTCCTGCTTCTAATATTATAGGAGTTTGAGCACTTGACTCCTGATTATTTAATTGTTGAGTATCAGTACTCATACTTTACCTCCTTAATTTGTTGTGTCTTCAGTATTTTCAACTTCTTCATAACGAGATAACGCATAGAAAGAAATTGTATCTTCAGTTACTATAAAGTCATAGACATAACTATCTTCAAGATCAGCTATAATTCCTGTATAAGTTCCAACAAAATCTGCAGGAATATTAGATGTTCTTACTAAGTTATAAGTTAAATTATCATATTGCAACGTTTCAAGTACTTTATATTTTATTTCAGAGTCATCTATAAATTGCTCGCCTGTTGTACAAGAAAAAACTGACTCTGTTGAAGTGGGCTGATCATTGTCAATTATATAATTAAATGACTTTTTGTTTTGACGAAGGCATTCTAATATAAATAATGGTGTATTATTATTATTTTTTATACTTTCGCCATCTCCTAACGCTAAGCCTAGAAAATCTAGAATTTCTGCATTTGTTAGTTCTTCAGAATCCTTAATAATACTAATTTGAGGTGTTACAGTATTTTCAGAATCATCTGTGTTGCTTAGCTCAAAAATTGGATTAAACTTTATATTAATAGCAGAACTATCTAACTCTTCTATTAGATCACCTGTTTGTTTAATCTGACGACCAATATAGTCAAAACTTAATAGTGGTGTGCTACTATTTTGATTTGATTCATTTACCTGATATAAGTTAATTTTATAAGATTCATCAAGTTTTAAAGCTAATTGAACAAAATAATCATAATAAGTATTCAAAAGATATAGTGTTGAATATTCATATCGGTAATCAACATCAGTTATAGCAGCTAATCCAGATATTTTTGATGAGGACAAATCTAAATTAGATGTTTTATTATCTTTAATTAAATTTTTTAATTTTTGTGGCTTTAGACTAACATCTGCGCTTAATTCCAATAACAGATTACTAGATAATAAATCAGTAAGACTTAAGGCACTTAATGAGCAGTTTGGCGTTATAGCATCAACTTGTATGTCTAAATAACCTAAGTCTTTTCTCAAATCTTGAACTGCAGTTTGAATATTTGGTAATGTTAGTGTAATTTTATCATATACAACGCCTTCTGGTGCAGCTATTTCATAAGTATTTTTAACTGTAGAATTATTTATAGCTGAAGAGAGTGTTGTCGCATCAAGAGTATAATTTTGTCTATCTATCAACGGAATTATTATACTATCAATGTTATAGTTGGTACTTGAGTTTTTCAAAACCAGATGAGTCTGTTCTGATGATGTGATAAATAAATCATTTATACTAGGTACTGTATAAGTATATAAACCAGGTTGTTCTAAAGTTAATGATTTTATACCAACATAGTTAGAAGATGGTATAAAAGAAACTTTTTGATTTTCTTTTACAATAGAAGTACTATTTTCAATATCAATAGATTTTAATATAAAATTATTTGAAAAACTGGAATCACTTATAATATCAAGAGTCTGGTTTTGTTCTTCTAAATCTATAACAAAATTTTCATAGCCTAACTCATTGGCAGTTGGAATAAATTCAAAACTATTAGTACTTTCTAAAGCAAGTTTAATTTCTTCAATAGTAGGTGAGTTACTAAGTTTTGGTATAATTTTAATAGACTTAAAGCCAATTGCAGAAGAAGATTCTGGTAATATAAGAGAATCTG
Organism: Lachnospiraceae bacterium; assembly: GCA_017625815.1. GTDB lineage: Bacteria > Bacillota > Clostridia > Lachnospirales > Lachnospiraceae > Coprococcus_C. Next base: position 108,390 of record JAGAKD010000002.1, read on the forward strand.
TAGTTTTATCGAAAATTATTTCTTTTTCATTTTCAATATCGATACTGATCTCGGCTTTCTTAGCACCAAAATAAGTTTCAGAAGATGTAAAGTCAATATTACCATCTGTTTCTAAAAAGTTTTTATCAATAATAATATTGGTAGACTCTTGTAGTCCTGTTAATTGAACTTCTATTGTTTGAGTAATAGACTTTAAACCAACATATCCAGAATCAAATTCATCATATTTATAAGTAGTTGAAGTATTTTTAGGAGTTACTTCAAAAACTTCATTAACTACTATATCTTGTAAATTTAAGCTAGACTCACCATTAGAAGAAACTGTAAGTCTATCTGCAATTTCTTTTAGACTAATAACTGGCACTGTTTTACCAGTTAAAATATTAACTTTATCATTTAATTCTTTTATATCTTCACGAAGAATTGCAACTCGTTGTTGATTATGTATAGGAACTGATGTTAATGTATCAGGAACTGTTACATTTTTTAATAAACTTCTTGAATCTATTGTTTCAGTTGACATTATTCAGTATCTCCTTCTGTTTGTGTAGTATTTTCAGAATCTGTAGAATCGCTAGCGAAAGTAAAAGGTGTATCCATATCTAAAGCATAGTCAGCAAGGCCTACTGCATAGTACTCAATACTGCCATCAGCGTTGGCGATTTTATCTACAGTCAAACAGCTAATTAAATAACTTACATTTTTTTCGAGTCTTGTTAATTTTTCAAGTAAATCATTATATCTTGCTTCATTACTAATTGCTATTAATTCTGATTTTAAAGCTAAAGCATCCGCAATACTTAAAGCTTTTTGCTTTGCTGCTGGGTCTTCTGGTTCAAGACTTAAACCATTTTCAGGAATAAGTTCAGCAATATTTTCAGGAGTGAGTCCGGTTTCTGTCGGAATATAATTTAAAAGCTTTTTAAGAATACCAATTGAAATTAGTTCTGTATCATCTGTCATTGTATCTACATAGTCTTTTATTTTTGCAAATGAATCTAATTTATCAAGTTCATCACCAAGAATTGTACTATCATAAGCAAATTTATTTGTAGAAACAAGCTTACCACCACTTACAGCTAATTCACAAGGACCAATTTTAATATTACCGTTCTTTAATATTTCAAAAGCATTATTTCTGTTTAAATCGCCAGCGCCATTTCCTAAAATAAATAAAGCATTAGGATTAGCTTTATTAAATTGGCCCAAAACAGTTTGATTCCAGGTACTTACTATATTATTCTGTCCTGAAATTAAGACATTTTTAAGACCTTTATCAGAATCCACTTTATGATTCATACCAAAAATAGCTGAATTTGTTACTTTTATTGTGTCAGTATTATTAGTTTGAATAAGACTTTTATTACCTATTTTAAGACCAATAGATGATAAGAGTTCTTCTTTAAAAGTATTTAAAGTATCGGTAGTAACAATTTGTGGAGTATCTATTATGTCTGACATTATTAAACCCCCTAATTTATTTAATAAATTTTCATACTATATAATTTAGCAGAAATATTATTACTTTGTCTCAATATTTAGTTGTTGAGACTTTATTTTAGAGGTTTCTTCAGGTTTAGAAATACAAATAATCTTATTAGCTAAAAGAATCTGTTTAAAAATATTTATTCTATCTTGGCTGGCTAATTGAAATAGGTGTACAATAAAGCTATCTTTATCCCAATTTTTAATATCTTCTTTAGTTGATTTTAAATCAGCATAGCCATTTAAATAAGCATTCATATGATGAGGCGATTCAATACCAACTAAATCTTTGTATTCTGTTTGTAAATAATGAAACATTGCAGATTGTTCAGGTGTTTTTGAATGAAAGAAATTTCTATCTCCATAAGATTTCTGTAAAAATTCTCGCATTTTCTCTGTATTTTTGATAAGAAATACACCATTATTTACTCCATTACTATCCTGCGCTATAATAATTTCCTTGTTAGGATGTCTTGCAATAATATCTTCAATTTTATAATTAAAATTACTTACTGCAGCATCACTGTCTATATAAAGTACCCAATCAAAATTTCTTTGGTCTTTTAAAGCACTGTCTACTGCAACAATTTTATTATAATAAACTGAAACAAAAACTGGTACAAGGTCATAATCGAAGCTTATATATGTATAACCCTTTTCATGTGCATACATAGCATTTAACAGTCTACTATATTCTGCATATGATTTTATATTATCATCATAAACTTGTACAATAGCAATATTCATCTTTTTTTGTTCTGTAATAGCTTTCATAGATTTTCTCCTAAATTTAAATAAAATTTATAAATTATAATAAATACATTAATTAATAAGCATTAATTAATATATATTAATATACATTATATAATACAATAAAAAGAACTGAATTTTATCTCAGTTCTTTTTATGATTATTATTTATCTTTATTATGGTATTTATGTTCTTGCCAAGGTTTTCTAAATTTACCATATTCCATTAAAAAAGCCATCTGTTCTTCAATAAGACTAATACGTGCTTCTAAAGTATTATTTTTTATAGACTCTTGTTCAGTTATATCTTCTTCAGACATTATCTCCCAAGATTGCAAAATATAAGTATCTTTTTGTATATATACTGGTTTATAAAGTTGACCATCTGTTGGATAGTTATCTTCTTTTACTTCAAAATAGCCATATTCAATATATTTTTCATCTCTTGGATTAAAATAATTAAATTTTTTACCCTTTATATTTTTAGGGGCTTGAATAAAAATTCCATTTTCAATCTTACCAAATTTCTTTTTCATAGTATTACTCCTTAATTCTTAAACAGGTTCCCGAAATAGGCATAGTTCCAAATAAACCGGATGGAATTACATCATAGGTTATCACAGAAGTCGTATTTGCAAGTTGAACCGGATTTAGTTTTTTCAGTAGTTCTTGCCCAAATAATGTATTAGTTACATCAATTTTAGAAGGGTTTGCAATATAAAAAATTTGCATTGGTGTTTTTATAGTACTGAGTGTCGCTAAATAATCCATATAAGCTTCTGGTGAATCAAAATTATAATTATAAATATACATTATTAAAGAACCATCTGGGTTTGTTCCCCAAATATCCCAACCTTGTGTCGTGCCATCTGCAAAATTTCCAGCGGTGTCATGTTTATAATGAGAACATCCACAGAAGGGCCAATATTCATTAGATATATTGAAATCGGAAATAATTGGGTGTATTATTAAGTTATTTCCAGGCATATTTGAACTTGGCAGTGACCAAGATTCTTTACCTGTAAAAGTATATGCTTTGATATTCAGTTCTAAAAATACTTTAAGTGCTTTAGTATCTACTATTATATAATTATAATAAGTACTACCACCAGCTGTTGAAGATAATCCCCAAAAAGCTTCTTGTGATAGTCCTTTATCTTTTAAATTATCAATAATAATAGTCTCAACTATATCAGCACTATTTGTATCTGATATAAGATTAAATTCAAGCGAAGCATTTTCAGTAATTGGTGTTTTTGGATAATATGGATTTGTGACTGATATAGAATTTTCATCCCATTTTGAAGGACATCCAAATTTTATTTTTGGAATATAACAACTAACGTTACTATTAATTTGTAAAGCATTTAGCGTTTCAGGTATATCATAAAGTTCATATTTAGTTCGTTGTAAATCAAACATACTTAAACTCATTATTCAAGCACCGTCCATATACCATAAATGTTATTGTGTATCTGTTTAAATGTAATTAAATATCTGTGATTTGCTTCAAATACAGGTTCTGCGTAAAGCCATTTAACCGTATTAGGTACAGTTATGGAAGGGCTTTCTTCATTAGTTAAAAATGAAATAGTCCATTCTTGTACTACTGTTTCAGGATAGCTTTTAATAAAGTTAATAATATGAATATTAGTCAATGGTTCCGCACAAACATACTCAGTATCACTGTTAATATTTACACCATAAGATACTTCCACTTCTACTCCACTATATTTAGATATAAATGCAGTGGTATCCTGTATTGATAATTGGTCTTCTGAAAGTCTTATATATAAATTAGTGCTTTCACCTGAATTGATAGTAACTTCTTCATTTATGTTATGCCATTCCGCCTCAGCATGGTAATTAACAACCAAATAACCTAAAGAAGTTTCATCAATAGAATCGTGTCCAGTTTCAGTAGCGTTAATAGAAATACGTTCACAGGGACACGAGAACCCAGCAGAACCAGTATTATCATACTCACTTTGGTTTTCTGCACTTGAAATACCTAAACTTGCTGGGTCTTTGCCATTAACAAATTTAAATGTGACATCTGTATTCTGTGGTACTGTTACAGAAACACACATGTAAAGATCATTTACAGGTGTTAATGATGATAATGAAACTATTTCTGTATAGCCAGATAAATCTGCATTTATAATTTCTTTTTTATAAACTCGATTTATCTCAGTGTCTACATAAGATTTATCCACAAAGTCATCTAATGAAGGTAAAACTGGTATTTCAGGTTTATTATGTATGTAGTCCATTTGAAGCGGATCAGTTTGATTCCAATCCGCTTGTATTATATGACCATGTGCTTTAAATTTTCTTGGAGTATCTGACATAATTATCTACCTCCAGTTGGTTCTTCCTCAGTATTAATTTTAGAAATTTTTGTTTTTGTTTCAATATATTCAAAACCGGCATCTTCTACATCAATAGATTCTCCATAGATTTCGTTAGTACCAACTTTTTGAATTTCAAAACCTTCATCTGAATAAATTCTATAAAGATTTATTCCATCTTCTCTTGTTAAATAAAACTCTCTAATTACCATTCTGTAGATTCCTCCATTTTTGATGCAAATGATGACCAGTTAGATGCTGTTTTATACTTATCTAGACATCCTTGAGGTACTATTATTTTTAAAAGGTTATTTGTACTATATACAATTGAACGAGTACTGTATAAACGTGGCGGAGTTTGGGCCTTTATTTTGATTACTTTCGTTAAGCTGGTATTATAACCCTCATAAAAAGCGTTATAATCAATAAATTTTATAGTAGATGGCAATGTAATGTTTTGTAAAGCTGTACAGTATTCGAAAGCAGACTCGTTAATTGTTTCTATTCCTTCCGGAATTACTATATCTGTAAAAGCACTATTTGAGCTATAAGCACAAAAGCTTGCTGAAATTTCAGTAGCAGTTACAGTTTCTGCAAAAGTAATACTAGTTAGCGACGTTTTACGACTTAAACTACCTGGAGGTAATGAAGTTATAGTACTAGGTAGTTGGATTGATGTAATGTTACTAGGAGTTTGTACTACACCTAAACAACCTTCAGAAATTACTAAATCAGTAATTTCTGTATTAGATGACTTTATATAATAAGCAATATTATTAGACTCTGTAGGTATATAATCTAGGCTAATTCCTTGATAACTCAAGGCATTACAAATAGTTTTTAATGTAACCCCAGGTATATTTATCAAGCTATCAGGTAAAGGTAAGGTTTCTTCAGAAAACATACTACTATCGCCATAAAAGGTAGCATAATAATAGTCAGATGCGTTATCATTTATAGTTCTTAATTTATTAGGAAATTTAATAGCAGGACCACAAATGCGATTAAAAGATGAAAAACTATTAGCATTTAGTATTTCTAAGTCTTTTGGAAAATTAATACGTAATATACTTGAAACAACGTATTTAGAATCATAATCATAACCATAATAGTATGACATTGCTTGTCCAAATATACCAGCTCCTAAGCTTACAACTGGTAAGTCTTCAATTTCATCTGGAAACTTAATACTAACACCTGAAACAGTGTTAGTGTATTCGCTTCCGGAGTCTTGATAACTATAAGTATCTTCATAAATAAAATCACGATCTAGATATGATTTTTCATGATTTAAGCTAATAATATATACTTTATTATCAGCAATAACATAATCAAAGGTTCCATTTTCGGTAGTTTTAATTTCGCTACAATTTGATATAATTAAATCAGTATTATATTCAGGTAATTCAAACTGACTTAAGTCATCCTGACAGAAAACTTGCCCATAAAAATTAGAACTATATGTGAATGTAATCAGTTTATTATAAAAACTACTTTTTTGATCAGCAGCTACAGCAATTTTAGGTAAATAAATACTATGTTGATAATCATAATAGCAGTTATAATCGTAACTATCTGTTGATATTGTCTCTATAGCTCCATATTTCATGTACTGTAGAAATGGAAAGTTGCTACTATATGTGATGCTGGATAACGAATTTACTATCCCATATTTAGTGATGCAACCTAAGCGTAAACCATCTTTATAGCATATATTGTCAGAATCATATAAGTATAGCATACCCTTTATGAGTTCATTACTATCATCTTTACCTTCAATAAGTTCTCCTTTCTCATTAAAAAATAAATTACCAGAAGCTATGTTATTTTCATTAATAGTTTGCTTAGTAAAATCAATTACACAGTCTCCATTTACATAAATTTTTTTATAAGCTTTATCACTCATTTATTTATTCCTCCTCAACATATAAAGTAGTAGAACTATCTTCATTACTAATTTCAGTAGTAGTTCCATTTACATATAAAATATCCGATGTTGTCTCAGTAGTTCCATCTGGATATATAATAGTTTCTGAAGACATATAGTTTTCAACATATTCAGCTATAAATTGTGCCATATAAGCTTTCATCTCGTCTTGAATATCTTCTTTAAAGCTACTTAATGTCTTACCGCTATATTTAAAAGATTTAGTAGCCTTATCAAAAACAAAAATTGCATCATCTTCCCAAGAATCATCAAAAGCTTGAGTAGGTACAACAGGTAGATTATTAACAGTAATTTCTTTTGCTGAAATACTTCCTGATGGGGTAATTGTTACATTAGGGTCAGACTCATGTGTTTTAAAATACATATTATTATAAACACTATTAGGTCCATAATTATGTAAGATAGGAGTATTTTTTGAAAAGTCAGGACGGTCTTTTTTCCACTCCAGCTGAGAGATCCAGGTCTCAGATGTTTCATTACTAAAAATGATAAACTCTAAGCATGTACGATGGAAATTTTTTCCGTCATAAACATTTTCAACAACATTTACACCTGAATTAGCATCACCAACATAATAGCTGAAATCAATTTTTTTCCAGCCTTTTATATGGTCATAATCATTTGTTTTATTATAACATCTGTAATGTGATCGTTTATTTAGATTTGGTAGTTTATCATAGTAGTATGATAGATAAAAATTACCATAAGGATATGTACCATATACTTCAGATGCTGCTTTTCCTGTTAATGGTGTCCAGTCAGCTTCATTACTAAATCTTATATGAATCTTTGCATAAGAATTTGCTGGAATTTTGATACAAGTTTCAAAACAGTTATCAAATAGATGACTAATATCTTTAGTACCAAATTCAAATGTTTCAAAAGGTTCACTATCTACCCAATAGTCTAAATCTTCAATTGAGCCAGCTATTTTTTCATATGGATAAGTAATATTTGGATCTGCTTCATCAGTACATTTGTGATAAGTTACTTTCACCCAGAATTTTTTATCAAGTGAAGCAAAAGCATTATCTAATGAGTTTATATATAATTTTCTTCCGCCAAATGGATTACTATTTTGAATAACAGAGCCATAACTAATGGTTTCATTTACTATTTTTGTATCGAGTTCAGTATGTGATACTGCATCAATATTTGTTCGTGCCTGAGCTTTTTGCACATCGGTTAGTGCTTGTGTGGTATAATTTATTGAAGTATCAGGTGTTAAGTATATAGCCGTGGTATCTAATCTTTCATTGGTTTTTTCACGCTCATATTGGGCATCTGATAACTTATTAATCTTTAAAGCAGGTAAATTTTGTGTTATCAAAAGTTACTCCTCCCTTCATTCAAGTTCTTTGACTAAAGAAGCTGTTTTTTCAATTAACTTCTCATAACCAGCGTTTAAATCATGAAGTGTATTTATTTCAACTTTCTGCTCTGGTGTTACTTCATAAGAATTATTCATTAAAATATATGTACCTCTTAAGATATGGTACCATCTTTTTTGATTTTTAATTTTACCGTCAAGTAATTCTTGTGCTTTTTTCTTAAGACACTGACTGAATTCTTGCCGATGTTCTTTAATTATATCAGTTTTTGGACATACATCTTTGCCAATAACTTTTATCATAAGCGAGTCTAAATAAGAAAACCAAGTAATTTTAGTATAAGGATAAGCCCTAATTTGTGAAAAATCTTTACCATCAACTAATAAAGTTTCCTGTGGTTTATTAAGTTGAGACATTGATCGTCTAAAATTATGCTTTGTTAATATATGTGAAGCTCTTTGATAATGTAGTCTTTCCGAGAAGCATATATAATCATAATCATGTGGATTATCTATTACAGAGTCTACTCTTGAACCTCCCATATAGATTGCAGCACAAGAGTCACCTAATAAAGAATATATATATTCAATTTTATCCATTTGCGAGGTCCTCCTTATAAATTACTTGCCAGCAATTATTATCATCTACATAGATACTACCTAGATAATTACCATATTGTGCTATATAAGAAGCTTCTAATTCAGGTGTACCTATAGTTTCTTGATAACCCTGATCACTATATGTATCAAACTCATAAATATCAATTGTATTATTTATAGTTGGATAAGAAGAATCAATTATTTGATAACCCCAGTTACAGCCACTACAGATAAATTTACCATCAAAATCAGCAGTAAATTCATAAGCATCAAAATCATTACCATTGTTAGCAACTATTTTGGCTACACTTATACTATAGTTATTTGCTAATATTAACTCGTGGGAGTCATTTGCATTAAATAATTCCCAAGGTAGAGTATCTATTACTTGTGATTGTTTTTTATATGTTATATACCATACTCTATTTGAATCTTGATCATCATAATCTACCCAAATAGCTCCTAAATATTTTCCATATTTTCTTACATGCATAGCTTGTTGTTCTGAGGTTAAGCTAAAGCTATCTCCATTGTATGCTTGTAGTTCATAGTACCAATCTAATGGCATTTCATAGATTTCTAACGGAGTCTCAGAAGTTAGATAATCTATGTCTATTGCTGTAGTATTTCCCCAATGTAAATTATTCCAAATTAAGTCCAACTCAAAATCAGCTGTTATACTAATACCATACTCGTGAATAATTTGTAAATCACTCCCGTTGGGGGTTATCTCAACTATAAAATCCTCAGGTAGATAGATTTCCTGTGCTTGTTCAACAGGAGTCTCTCCAGCAGGTTCAATATAAATTTCGGTATTACCCGTAACTATTAGACTTCTCTGATATTCTGTTAAATTAAAACCATCTACATTAGTTGCTGCAATTTCAAGAGTATCACCCATATAAATTTTATCACCACTATAAAGTCTAGCTAAAGTTGCTTTAGAATTTCGTGATGAAGTTCTTATAACTTCTACATCTTGAACACCGGGACGCCAGTAAATTGTTAATGTATATTCTTGAATATTTTCTTCTGATTCTTCTTGTTTTGTGGTCTCAACTCGAACTTTATAAGTCTGTCCACCTAAATTTATTTTAAACTGGTTGGAGCCTAGATGAAATCCCATCAGTCATCCTCCTCCCAAGTAACTATCTGAATAGCTGCAGTACCAATATTATTTCTAGCTATTTCCATCTGCTCATCGCTTAAAGTTTGTTCTTCATCGTAAGATAGAAAATGCTTTTTACCATAATGTTTTATTAGATCATCAGGATCTATAGCAACCGGTGTAGCCATAATATTATTGTTGTCTAGCCCGGCATAACTAGGACTTGTGTCAAAATAGTATTCCCCTGAAAAACCAAATATTTTATCAATAGTTTTTTCAGTACCACTATCGGTCCAAGTATAAGAATCACTTTCAGACTGTATAATACGATTAGGATGGTGAATAGTTTTAAACCAGTTTGTCCACTTCGAACCGTTAAATAGCCTATAATGTTCAGTTCTAAAAGGTCCATCATATGCTACTTGTTTAATTTGAATAGTATTTGGGGATAGACGACCCCAGGAATCAGTTGTAGCAATCACTTCACCTCTAATTATAGACCCTTCGCTTAATGCACAAAAATGGCCATAAGGATCTGCAAAAGTTGAATCTTCTAGTTCATTCGTAATATCAGAATCTGAGTATCCAATGCTTTTAGTTAAAATATAACTTTTTAAAGGATCTTTATTCCAAGTTTTGTTGGTTGAGTCATATATAAAATCAATGTCCTCAATTTCAATCAAAGTTTCAGCTTCAGCTGCTCCTATGTTTATTCTTGCCTGGGCTTTTTGAGCTTCTGTAAGCTCTTGTTCTATATATTTCAGCGATGTATTATCAATAAAAGGCAATTCAGAGATTTTAGTTTTTCCATCGCCTAGTTTTATTCGTTCGTAAGTATAAGGTGTAGTTCTTCCAACAAGTTCATAGACAGTCTTTTTTACACCATCAACTATTTGGGTAATATCATTACCCTCTTCATCTACTTCAATATCGTAGATAATAAATTCACCTTTATAAGGAACAAAGTTTTCTGCTTTATTCCAGTTTACTTCAAGGTCATGTTTTTGTATAGAACGTGACCTAATTCTTTTTTCTAAATTTTCTGACATCGTAAATTTTACTCCTTCAATTTGTCATTTTCAAAATTCTATAGAGAGTATATACAAACTAATCCGTTTCAAGTTTGTAAATTTTTATATAATGCCCCTATATTTCAAGAGGCATTATATAAATTTATATTTTTATTTATTCTGCGCCACCACAGTCAAATACCCAAACTTCAGCATCTTCACCAGTATAACTCTGTTCTGCTTTAATTTGTGCTGCGCCTACTGCATGGTCTGCAATTTTATCTGTAGTTATTGCTTTATCGGCAATCTTTGCAGTTGTAATACCTTTAGCAGCAACACCAATAGTGATACTATTATTAGTCTTTTGATTTGCAGTAAAATCTACCGAGCCGGTAAGAACTCCACTTTCAGTAGTAATAGCAAGTTTACCGTTACCAATATCTCCAGGCTTAGCTGCACCAATATCCTCTGGTGTTGGAAGCGCTGGTAGAGTATAAGTAGTTGCAACACCACCATTTAAGTGTCCCCAAGCATCAAATGATTCTTCAACTACAGTAAAAGAATCACCATGATTAAGTGCTATACCATTAGTAGAATAGCTATCAGATGGAGCAGCTTTATGGTAAATTTCAACATGGGTAATACCATTCAGTGAGCTTGTTTTAAGTTCAATTTTCTCTGTGGATACGAGGTCTAAAGTATCTGTTGATGGTATACTTACATTATCAACTTTAATTGTTCTCCAAGTATCTTCAATATCGTCACCAGAAGGAATTAGATACCATTTAGCACCATCATATACGATAGAGTCACCAACTTTAGCAGTAAAGCCCTCATCTTGTGCATCCTTAGCAGGCTCAACCGTAAATTCGCCTGATATCTTATACATATCTCCTTTAACCGCAGAAGTAGGTAAAGAGGCAGTAGCACCTTTAAATTCCATAGCTGCAGTAGTTTCTTGTCCAATTAAAGTCTTTAAAGCTGCTTCATTAACAGAAACTTTATAATTGTTTGCACTATTTTCCTTAAACTCCTTATTATTTGTTGTTAATTCAACATCAATAAGGGTACCAGCTGATACTGTTGTCTTTGTATCCTTTTCATTACTACTAACGTACTCTTTAGTTGCAAAGTTACTTAAATCAACTTCTGCCTTTAAGCCATTATTACTTTGGCTTAATTTAACGGCAGTTCCACCATTAGCATTACTTGATGTAGAATCAATGATAAAGCCAACTTTTGGATTCTGAGCGTTGGTATTATCAACTTCAATTGCAGTGCCATCTTTTTTATTTACAGTTAAAACACCAAAGTCATTCTCATCTGGCAACTCAGGAAAATCAATATTTTCATAAGTAACAGTCACTTCACCGTTGGCATTTTGTTCAACTTTCGTAACTGTTTTAATAGTAGAACCTGCTGCACTATAAGCAGTTTGCTTTGTTTTATAGCCTTCAAGTTCTTCTTGTGTAGCAAATGTAGTACCTTTTGTTACAAGAATACCATAAATAGTTTTATCATTTTCAGTCCAAGTACTATATTCAATTTTTGTTATTGCATTACCACTACCGGTTTCTTTAACTGGAAGATTTTCTTGCTTTGCCCAAGCATAAACGTCAGCAGCTTTTGCATACGCCCAAGCTGTTTCATTAAAAGTTTTACCCTCAACACCTATTTTGACTAAATAAGCAGGAACTTCAGAGATTTTGCCACCAGCGTGTTGTTCTGCTACTGTTACTTTAGCAAGAGCAATTTCACCCTCTTTAAGTTTAAGGGTAGATTGATCCCAACCTTTAACACCATCTTTAGTAATAAGTTCGGCATGTTTATTAACAATTCTAGTATTTAGAATTTTTTCAGTTGCCATAAATTATTTAATCTCCTTAAATTTATTAATTTTATATAGAATTTAGTATAATATTGTATACTATATTTATTAATAATATACAATATTATACAGTAAATTTAATTTTTAATTATGCTTTAATTATGCCTCAGCAGAGGTGTTTGCTTTAGCATTGCCACCACTAAGAATTATAACTTCACCATTATATGTAAGTTCATTGTTAGCATTAGCTGTTACATATTTCTTGTCAGCCTCTTCAAGAGCATCCGCGATAGCCTCAGTTTTAGCTGTTGAAATAGCTTCTGGAAGTGTTGTATTTACAGCTGTCTTAAGTACTGCAATATCATTAGCCATTGCAGCTGCACCAGATGTATCATTTGCAATCCATGTAGCAACTTCTTCTAATGTATCAAAAGCTTCTGGAGCGGTTCCAACAATTTTAGCAACTTCTTCTGCCGCAATAGCTCTTGCAGTCTTATTAGTATCAGTACCAACAAGTGCTGCAATAGCATCAGTGTTTACTTTTACTTCTGCTTTAGTAGCATAAGAATCTTTATTGTCTTCATAAACTTTAATACGTTCTGCTAAAGCATCATCTGCATTTGCACGAGCAGTAGCTTCATTAGTTATTGCAGTTGTATTACCATTAATTAAGCCAGCAAGTTCAGCATCTTTTTGGCCTAAAGCTGTAATACTAGCTGCGTGCTCACCTAATGTTGTATTGATTGTAGTGTCAGCACCCTCAAGTGTAGTAATTTTACCTGCTAATGTAGAAATTTCTGTGGTATGACCACCAACTGTACTCTCCACATTTCCTACGCGTGTCACTAGCGCTGCAATATCTTTTTTATTAGTAGCTACTTGACCTTTGGATAGAGCATCAACTGCAGCAGCTGCATCTGTACCAGCTTTTTTAGCTTCAGCTACAGAACCTGCAACAGTATCGTCACCGAGTAAGGTAGTAATATTTGAGCTATTAGTATCGATTCGGCTAGTAGTATTTTCGTAACTATCTACTGTTTCTTTACCAAAAATCTCATTATTAATAGCTTTCTTATAATCATTAAGAGCTGCTAATACATCAGCTGCAGATTCGCCGCCAGTCATATCAGCAATCTTATCAGTAATTGCTTTATCAACTTCACTCTTAGAGTAAGTTTCAGATTTTTTATAAGCATCTACAACAATAGCAAGAGTACCGTCAACAAGTGATACACTATCAGTTGCCTCACCTGTAGTGTGCTCAATAGTTGTTAATGTAATTTCATCTTGTTTACCGTCTAGTGCTGTTTGTACTTCACCTGCAAGCTCAGATATAGCAGTATCAATCTGTGTATTAGTATAGTCCGCTGCGTGAGCCTGTGAGTAATCATCAATAGCTTTTTGGGCATTGCTTGCTTTAGTATCAACAGTAGTAAGATTACCACTAAGTGTCTCTACATCAGCTGCTTTTGCATATTGGCTAAGATTTGCAGTTGCAAAAGCCTCACTAATTTTCTTATCTACAGAGCCGTCAGTCTCCGCATTACCATTAAGAGTTTCGATAGCAGTTTTATTAGCAAGAACTTGCTCAGCAACTTCGCCGTCTTCATCAATATATTTTTGAATTTCAATTAAAGTGTCAAGAGCTTGATCTAAAGATTCTCCTTCAGCTGTAGCAAAAAACTCTTCAATTTTAGAAACCCTATTAGTTAAAGCAGTATCATCATAAGCATCTGGAACTATAATTTCTTCAGTAACCTCTACTCCGTCCTTTTCAAGATGATAGGTAGTTTCAGTAGCACCTTCTGCCTTTTCTTCTTTAACAATCTTATATTCTGGGTGTGTGATAACTGGAAATTCTGGTATTTCAATAGCAACATCTACTTCTTTGCCAGCTTTAGTTAGTTTATAAGTAGCTTGTGAGCCTTCACTTGGAGTATCAAGCTTCTTAATTGCATACTCAGGAACTTCTGGAATCTCTGGAATTTCAGGTTCATCAACACTTATTGTATAAGTATATGTATCAGTTTCTTCATTTTGGGTTGTAGTAACATGAACATTAGGTGAACCTGCAGCTACGACAGTTTTTGTATTACCATCACCGTCTACAATAGCATCAATAGGTACCCAAGTTAAAGTACGTTTACCTTCTTCATCAATTTGAATTTGAGGAAGTGTACCATTTGCAGCCTCATCAAAACCAGGAATAGTTCCAACAGGTTTAAGATATACGTCGTATTCTTTTGCTTCGCTCTCAACAATTTTACCAGTGATACTATCTTTATAGTTACCAATAGTAACCTTACCTTGAGATTCAGTAGTAATAATATATACAACACCTTCAGCAGCGATTACTTGGTCAACATATGCAATAGCATTTGTTGCTGCATAAACAACTGCATCATTATAGGTAGCGTGTAAAGATGATAAGTCAAGTGGAATACCATTATCACGAGTAATAGCATTACCAAGACCCATTCTATTTTTATAGGTACCAGTGCCTGTTTCAAGATTAATACCCATTAATTCCCAAACTTTATTAATATTATTTGCCATCAGTTAATTCCTCCTTCAATTAAGCCCAAGCAAGTACAAGAGACTTAGCAGACGCAATAGGACCGTCCCAAGTAACTGACCACATATCATATTTAACAGCTGTGTATCCATTAGCACCTTCAACTTCAACTGCATTAGCAGTTTTTGTAAAAGATACTTCTGCATTCATAGCTTTGCTATCAGTTGCAAAAAGACTAGAATAAGCACCAGCTTTTGCAAAGAATACTACCTGACGGCTACCTGCTGCAACTTCAAGAGCTGTAGGAAGTCCTCTAGTAGCTGTTCCCTTACCTGAAAGACCGCGAACAGTAGCAGATGTAAGAGCTGTTAGATCAAGTGGAGTGTCAAGAACTGCCCAGAAAGGCTTTCTATAACCAGTAACCTTAGCTGTACCATTGAAAGTAATTGTTGTACTAGCTACTTTCTTATCTTCTGCAAGAGTCTTGATGTTGGTATAAGGAACGTATGTTCCCTCAGCTGCTGCAGTTACAGCAACTGAACCATTAAGTGTAAGTGTCACTTCGCTGTCTGTCATTTGAGATTCATAGCTAATGCCAGTCTTATCTTCAACAGTACCAACTACTGCCTCTCCATTTTTAACAGTCCAAGCTAATGTAACACCTGTAGTGGAGTTTGCAGCACTATTAGAGTTAGATCCATACTGATAACTACCTTTACTAGATTGACCGTCATAGTTTACTGCAGTGATATAGGTACCAGCCTCGCCACTGCTTGGAGTAAATGTTACAGATTTAAAGCTTGCAGAAGGAGATGTAACTGTAGGTTTTTTAACCTCAGAAAGTGCATCAATGATCCACTCAGAAGTAGTCATGCCTTTACCACCAGCATTTACTGAACCATTACTGATCTTATGTCTGCCAAAATCAGAAGTAAGAACAATATCGTCTTCAAAAACACCTTCTGCTTGAGGAAGGTCTTTCCAAGACATTAATTCACCTTTTGCATCCTTTGCACCAATTTTAATAATTGTTGCATTTTTAATTACGTTACCACTATTATCAGTAATAGGCATATAACCTACACCAACTTCACCTTCACGAAGCTTATAACTGTTATCCGCTTCCCAAGCTTCTTTTGTGTCAGTTCTTAGGACAATAATGGTTTCTAAGATTTTTTCTGCCATTTGTGTTTTACCTTTCTTAAAAATATATTTTATATTTATTATTTATTAGTTGTACCTTTAGCGGTACCACCATGAATAACCTGAATTTGTGGAAGTTCTCCATAATTTCCTATAGGTTCGTATCTTTTATTTATCCTTGACCAGCAGTAAAGAAGATCTGTATCTTCTGCCCTATATAGAAGATTAGAAAAACCGGTTTTTGGAAAGCTATTTAAAGTAGCATATACTTTAATTCCACCGTTTTTTTCTAACAGATGATTTATTCGATCATTAACTTCATGTGCTTCCGGCAGTGTTTTAGTTATGCCGTTTTGAGTTATTTGTACTGCCAATTTTATTACCTCCTTGTCAATTTAACAATCATATAATTTAGCAAATATCTGAATAAAAATAAAGGACGTTTTTTTAACGTCCTTTATTTTAAAACATTAAAGTAAATCTACTGATGTTTTATTTTCATAAGAAATTGCTGTTATTTTCCAACCATAGTTTACACTATTAGCTGCTACTAAACACATAGCATTAGTAGTTGTATCAACAGTGTAAACATCTCCTGCTAGCCACACTATGCCGTCAGTATCTACAAGAATTCTATTGATATTTATATGATAACTGATAGAACCAACAGTAAATACAACATTTCCACCTGTACATACTATTTTTCCTTCTCGTATTGCTTCTACCACGTCATCTACTGAATAAGTAAGTAGGTCCTCATAGCCCAGGCATAGTAATGATAGTGTATTGTTACTACCCGAACTTATAATAGCATTTGCAGTTGCGGCGGTAGTATTTGTATCAGTTAGTTTTAAATTTGCTTTAGAAAGCTTTAAAGTTTTATTTAATTTTATTTTGTCTTTAGCGCTCATTAAACCAGCAGTGGTCTCAGTAGCTTCATTATAAGTGGTGTTAGTATCACTCCAAGGAACATTTACATAAGCATTACCTTCTTCATCGGTTTTAACTGCATAATTTTTACCATTTTGTTCATAACCAGTTTTAATCAAACCAGCAGTATCTGAAGTAGCTAAATCATATGTAACAGAATTTTCAGTAGAGACTGTAGGGAGACTAATAGTATTAACTGTTTCACTACCTCTTTTAAATATAAGCTGAGTATTATCTTCACTTAATTCAAGAGTATAATTAGTAAGATCAGAAATGTTTTCACTTGTTATAATTTCATGGAAGAATGACCAGTTCTTAACTAGTGCAGTACCATCTTCTGCTATTTTGGTGAGTGGACGTAAAGTTCTATAGAATATTCTTGTACCCTCTTCCCAATTTCTTGTACCTTCAGTGTCTGCACTCCAGCAACGAATAATAATAAATTGAATATATTCTTCAGTACGTTCATCAATAGTTGGAATTTCTTTATGAAGTCCATATTTACTACCACGGCTCCAAATTTCTGGTACACAAATAGATGTATCATCATCAAGATACATTTTACCCATATCTTGAATCTTACAGATATTATAATTACCTACTGGGTTTAATCTACCAACAGTATAGCTACCATTGCTATTAAAAGTAACTTTCTGGTCTGCTGTATAAGTAAAATTACCTAATTGGTCTTCAGAAACCCATTCATTTTTTGGATTACTACCAAAAAATATGTTAGTTCCTGCAGATAGTAATGCAAAAGGTTGTACATTTGTAACCAAATTAGACTCACCTTTAAATGCTTTAATTAAATCATAGGCATCAAAAGCTTCATCAAAACCACTAAGTATTGTATTATTTTCGATTAGCTCATAACCTTTGCTATTTCTACTAAACTTACTTGTATTGATTGTCTCAGGTAAATTTAAAGCAGTTTTTCCCCAAGAAGGATAATATGCACCCAATGGAAGAATGTAATAATGTCCATCAGTCCCTTTATAAAGTAAAAACTGGTGATAGTTATTTGGTGTGAACATTTTGGCTTTAGCTGTAGCAGAGTCACAAGCAGTTGCAACTACGATATCATCAGGCTCAGCTGTAGTAGTTTCAACGATTTTTCTAGCCTTTGCTGTTTTATTTCCATCAGTGTCTTCTGAATACCAAGCTGGAGCTAAAGCGCCAACACCAGTACCAAAATTTGTTATTGGTTCACCTGTATTTAAACACAAAACAGTAATTTGGCTTGGCACATCATTATTATAGTCGACTCTATATGTAAAATCTCCTAAATAAATATAGCTAACATTAGGATCTATCTGACTAGTAGGTGTTGTTATATCAAAAGCTAAATCAAAATGCGCATATTTAAAATTATCTATAAAACTAATACGCTTAGTATTTGTTGATGTTGCTGACTCTGGAATTAATGTATAATAGCCATTTTGATTTAATTTATCATAGATAGTTCCGGCAGGGTCACCTGTAAGAGTATTATCAGTCACAATTACATTCCCCTTAGTTGGGCTGTTTACTATATCGGAATGCACAATTGGGTCACCAGTAAAGCGTGAAATTGTTGCTGTAGTATCTGTAAATTTTAGTTCAATTAGATTTGTTAAACTTTGTCGACTTACTACCAAACAATCATCTTTATATTCAATAGCGTAACGTTCTCCTCCCTCGACGCTACCAACATCCTTAACAGATTCATGTGTTTCATCTATTTTTGTGTCCAGTCTAGTAATACTTGCTCTTAAATCTGCTATTGCAGCTAGTATTTCTGTAAGGTCAGCTATTGGTCTGATGTAGCTTTCATCTTCTTGTTTTACAGGAGTAATTATATATGCTTGTGCATCAGTTTCAGTAATGACAGCAATAATTTGTCCTTGGTATGCAACAGGATTACTTGCTGCATACTCTTTTGCTTTGTCCAAGTCATCCCAGACTTCGGTAATATCTAGTGGAATTCCATTACCTCTGATCATTGAGTTACCGAAATCCATTTTATTTTTATCAGTATAAACAGACTTATAAATTTGTGAATAGTTTTTAGCCATTTATATATTCCTCCTTATTTCCAAGTTAATACAAGTTCTGCTGAATCTGAGAATTCAGAATCGAGATTAACATACCATAAATCATAAGCTTTAGCTTCATATTTATTTGCACCTTCAACTTGAATACCAGATTCAACATAAGTACAAGCAACAGGAGCACCAAGTGCACTCTTATTAGTAATACTTAAACTAGTAAATTGTCCATTTGGAGCAAGAAAATAAACCTGTTTAGTTTCTGCTGGAACAGTATAATTACCACGATTATTAGTAGTTCCAATCATATAGCGGCCACTCTTCTCAATAATGGTTGAATTACGAACCTGCTCAGATGTAATACTTTCTGGATTTTCAAGTGCATCAACAGTTTTTCTATAACCCCAGAAGCACTTTCTATAACCAGTAAATGTTGCAGTTTTACTTGTAACGATCACTGAATCACTAGTAATTTGTTTACTTGGAATTTTGGTTCCAAGGTTATTTATAGGAATTCGATCAGATTCAGTATAAGAAGCAGTACCTGTAAAAGTGTACTCAATAGCAGTATCACTATAAGTAGTTTCGCCTGTGGTAGCTTGAAGTGTAATAGTATTTCCTGTTGTCATTGCTGTTTCATTTGTAGTTGCGTTGTCATCGCCATTTTTGAGAACAACATTACCTGAAGCAAATATGACACCAGTATCAGCTGCTTCATATTTAAGATCATTAGCATCTTTAGAACCATAGGTATAACTACCAACATCATCAATTTTTAATGTTGCTATCGGATAATCAAATGTTGTACCTACTTCTCCACTTCCACCCGAAACTGATATTGATACAGAAGGTTTATCTACTATTGGATCTTTTGCCTCACTAAACAGTCCTGTAAATACTTCATGAATGTTTTTTCCAACTGCCTCATAAGAAACAGAACCATTGTTTGCAGCTATTGTTTCAGCGGTAATAGTACCTACTGGTGTAGTAACCATAATATTTTCACTAAAATAAATATTATTGGCGCTATAATTACCATCCATAGCAAGCCAGTCAAAAGTATCCTCAGCTATTTTACTATAAATATATCCAGTATAAGAATATTTATCTTCTATAATCAGGGCTTTAATAATAGCAATGTCACCTACTGACATATCTGTAATAGCTTTTAATTCCTCATAGGTGGCTAATATATATGTTTTAGGTTCTTTTGTAGCAGGTTCAATAGTTATACCACTAAGTTGACTTTCAACTTCATTTTTAATTGTATCAGATAGATTTAAGGCCCCTATCTGATTAGTTACTTCTGTAGTTACTTTAGAATCAATATCGTGGTCTAAAAGTTCTTCTACAATAAATTCATTTACTTCACCATATTCGATTAGCTTTTTTTCGGTACCATCTGTAAGTTTAATTTTTACACCCATTAGTTTTCCTCACTTTCTTGCCACAAAGAGTCTTCAGGAATATTTTCAAACTCTATTGTAAAATTATTTTCAATTATTTTTTCATTTAAATTTTTAAGCTGTTCTGTATGCTCAGTATCTTTGCCTGTAGAACGTTGAATTTCTTTATCTAATTTTTTATCCAGTCCTAAGACAAGAGCAGAAGCATCAGCCAAGGATTCTGCAGCCTTTAAAGCTTCTTCAGCTTTAGCTAAAGCCTCAGTTGCTTTTTTCTCTGCTTCTGACGCATAAATTCTAGCACTGCCATTACCTGAGCTGGTGACAGCGGTAAGATTTGTTCGTTTTAATCTATAATTATCTGACATATATCCTCCTAATTATTTAATACAAATTTAGTTCTATTTATAATGGTTAAAACTTGCATTTCAAAGTTTTCCGTTGGATATGGTCGTCTAATAAGTTTAACTGTGTAATAATAAACTCCTACAGGTAAATTTTTTGTATCTGAGTGCTCTAAATAAAAGGTACATTCATCGTTTGGATTTTCGTCCTCGATTATAATTTGCTTACGTATAGGTAACAAGTCTTCTTCATCGCTATCATTAAAATGATGTGTGTATTCTTGATTTGGCCTCAATATAGCAAATTCTATTACGTCACCAGGACGAGTTTCAGTATAATAATGACCATAAAGTTCTTCAAATATAGTCACTGTAAAGTCAAAAGTATCCCCTTTGGTCATTGTTATTATATTTTGGGACATATTTCTTCCTCCAACTCAATTAACTTTTTCTTATCTGTCCAATAAACTATTACAGGTTGTTCTATATCTCCAAATAATTGTAAGCAAGCCCACATACGATGACAACCATCAAAGCGATAATAAGGACTGAAATGTAGTAGAACGGGCAAAGCTAACGGCTTTTTCATTTGTATTTTGTGTTTAATTTCTTCAAACTTCAACTGATTTTTTTTAATTCGATCAATAGAATCAGAAAAGCTATTTTTTAAAACAAAATCTAAAAATTTGCTGGGTTTTATTTTTAATGTTGTAGTATAAACAGGCTTATTGTGTTCTGGTATGCCTGACAGCCACTGTTGTACAGTATCTGTTTGAATGTGTTCATCCCAGATAATATTCATAAAGATCCCTCCATAAAATAATAAATAATTTATGAGCTAAAATAAGCTTGTTTTTCAAGCTTTTATATTTTTATTATTACTTTACTATAAAGTCAAAGAAAGTCTCAAAAACAAGCCTTAATTGACTTTAAAAGCTATTATTCATCTGTAAAAGGTGTATCACAGAATAAGAAAGGAAATACATCAGCTTTTGTTAAGAAGCTTAAAGCAAAAAAGAATAATGCAATAGCTTCCATTAACCAAACTTTAATATAGAAATCTGGAAGAAGTAGAATCAAGAATGATGCTACCATACCTACTCCACAAACTCTATAAATAATATTTCTTATCTTTTTGTTCTTTGTCATTTCTCCTTTTGACTTTGTGAATAAGAATATTGAATTATAGGCAAGTAAGCCAAAGAAAATAACTGCACAGACACTGTGTACAATATTACTTATATTCATTGGAACTCTGAAAGGTCCAACTAATTGATATTTATCAATATCATACGCATAACGAGTAATTGTGTCAGCCATACCTGCTAAATAGTTTGTTCCATCTTTTTCTATAAAACTGCAAGGGAATAAACAAATACCAAGTCCAGCAATTCCAGTAGCAGTATTTATAATATCATCTATCTTTTCATAGCCTTTGTAACACATCAAAAGTATTGAAGCCGCACCTAAAATAATCATAAAAGGTGTGCAGGCTACCGTATACCAAGTTGCTGAAATTGAAGGCGGAAATTGTCCCACAAGTGGAACTACTATCCAAGGAAGCAATAAACCTAAAATACCAATAGCAACTCTTAATCTAATTGTATCTATTTTTTGCATATATGTATTAACTCCTCTCAAAGTTTCATCGTATAATTTAGCAATTAAATTTAATAAAAATAAAAGACTCTTTTATCAAGAGTCTTTTTTAGTTTCTAATTGTTTTATAAATGCACGGCCTGATTTAGTTGCCTGTCCTTCAAACCAAGCTTTGTCATAAGATTCAAGCTTAATTTCAGGATTTTTCTTTTTCTGCAACTCTCTTGTCCAGAATCTAATACAAGAAGGCAGTGACACAACTGTTATAGCAAATGGACCAAGATAAATATTTTGAATAGCATGACCATGTTCATGATTTTTAGTTGACTTAGATTTCTTTGGAGCAATAAAGAAAATTCCTAATTCTAAGCCCCAATTAACATCCAGTTCAAAACAATAACACCAACCATATTTAACTGGTTTCTTTTTACAGCAGAGTAAAACAAGTGCTACAATACAACCAATCAAAGTCATTGGCAAAGACCAAGTAAATTGCAATATCCACCAAAGCCATTTATATTTAACATTTGGTAATACTTGAACTTTCTTTTTCTCATAAAGATATTTCATTATGAAATAAATTGGAATTGATAATACAATATATCCGGCTAAGATGCTTAATAGAATCCAAAAAACTGTCATTATTTTGCCTCAGCTTTAGTCTCGGGTGTGTTAGCAGTATTGCACTGTGGGCAGGTTACTTTTTCATTAATAATATCTTCTTTATCAAAAGAAAACTTGCATCCGCAATCACTACAAGTAATTAAATTATATTTACCATTTTCAATAATTCTCTTACTCATCTGCTTGCTCCTTATCTTCAATTACTTGTTTCTTTGCAAACTCAGCTACTTTATCGAATACTTTTTGAACAATAACTTCTACAATTGATCTAGGAATAAAAGGTTTTGCAACTGCTGGAATAACTCCCATAACAATATCTACAGCTTGCTTAAATTTTTCCTCACCAACAGCATCCATATTTTCTGCTTCATTGATGGCATCAAGTGCAGTATTTTCAATCTTCTTTCTAATGTGCATATAGTAAGCAGCAATAGCACCAGCTATACCAACTATAGCCATTATAATTGTAATAATAATTTCTGGCATTTTTAATTCTCCCTTCAGTTTAAATTTTTAATCTTGTGTATCCTCAAAAAAACGTTGATTTGTAAGTCTTTCTTGGTAGGCTTTTCTTATAATGCCATAAGCAACATCAACTTCACCATTAGTCATTTCATGTTCAGCTAAGAAGTGCTCATAGTCTTCATAAACTTTAAAAACTCTATTAAATTCTTCTCTTGATACGATTCGTTGCTTGTTACTTACTTTTTCTGCAAAACTAATAATAATAGTTCTACAATCCTGTATAAATAACTTGTCAGTTACTTTAGTATTAGCTTCCAAAGCTGCTGTAATTTTAGCCATATTATCAGAAAGAAGTGCAATAGATTCATCATATTTTACAGCACGGTCATCTACCCCGTGCATCCAGTTATCACGACGGGCAATACTCTCAGGGCTTGTATGATTTTTCATTATTTCCATATAAGCAATAGTATCATCTATAAGCTTTTCCCTTTTAGCTTTCTTCTCTTTTTTCTCTTTTACAAGTTTCACAATATTTAAAAACCCTTTAGTGGTCTTTCCTCCTTTATCCAAAATAAAATAAATAAAGTTTAATATTGCAATAAAAGCTGCAATTGCTGATACTACCCCGACTGGCACGCCCCAGCCTCCTAAAAGTTCTATAATTTCCATCGTATTTTTAGAGTAAAAACTCTTAACCTCTTTCTTGCCAAAGTAAAATTAATGAGAACGGAAGACAAAGTTAATATTGGCTTTGTCTTCCGACTTTCTCTATTTAATTTAGCTAATTATTAATTCATTGTTTTATTAATTTACTTAAACCCTTCCATAGTAACTGCTATTATACCAAGCTGCTGCCAATGTTCTTGTTCTTCTCCATTTTCTGTAGTAGACTTTATATGTCCATACACAGGTAGCTTTAATACATTTGAAATATTTTGAGTAAAGTTATTTGTTGCATGCGCTAACTGATGTCCAATATTGCACAAAGCCTGATCAATTATCTTATCAGCACTATCTGACTTTGCAGTAAAGATAATTAAATTTTCAGGGTTATTATCATTCTCATGTTTATTTTTATGATGAATTAAAATTGAATTATAATTTGCAGGATTCAACTCTTTACCATCAACAATAACTTTATAAGAAACAACATCAGACAATGCTCGTGAACGTAAAGCCCTATCTGTTAATGTTAGATAAAGACTATTCTTCAAAGATTCATCTGACATATCTTTCGGTTTTTCTGGGAGTTTTTCTTGTTTTTCATTCACCGGTACAATATCAAAAGGAAAATCAGTTAAATCTGCCGTTTTATACTTCTTACGAATTTTATCTAAGGCAAACCTATTTAAACCCTGTTTAAAGGTACCTGTTTGAGTACCTTTAATTTGAGGTGTAAGTGATTTTATTACCTCATCTTTACTAACAGCATAAAAATAATATGTAGGTAATTTTTCACCTTTAGTATCATTATCGACTAGCTTAACCCAGTATTTTTCAGTTAGCTTTTCCGGTTCTTCTGCTAAAATATATTTCATTTTAGTATACTCCAATTACTTTATACGTTGCCAAATATAACAAACTAAATATGGAGGTAAGTTTGAAGCATTATCTGCACCCGTGCTGGCAGTTTTTCCTGACATATTCATATTTTCAAGTTTGTGATTATGACTAAGAGCGTTTAATGAAATCTGGTGATTATGTCGTATATCATCTATACTACAGTAATTACATTCATGTTTGTGATAACCGTCATCTCGATGTAGACGTTTACCATTTTCAATAGCATTAAAAAGGTCTCGCATAAAAGCATCTTTAATAGTATATTTTTCTACTTCTTTGTTAGTACTTACTGTACCATTATCCTTAAACAACCATTCAGTATGGCCAGCAGTTTTATTAAGTACCTTATAACAATTGCCGTGTAAACACTCATAAGTATCATTATAACACCAGTTATGGTCACCGTCAGAAAACTCAGCTTTACCGTACGTATCTACATTATTAATGTCTATCTGCCAACCCATAGTATCATGCCAGAAATTTATATCTTCTTCAGGTACATAAAAATACTTAACACAATCTGTGAACCCAGGTCTTACTTTAAATTCATCATTAGCATAACCATCTCCAGTTCCTCCAGAACCACTATCACCATCTGCGAGCACCAAATTATGAATAAAAGTTGTTCTGAAAAGCTTTTCTACGTAGTTTTTGAAATTTTGCTCAGAAACACCTTCAATGCCAAAATAGCCAGTTCTAACATTTGATTCTTTATTATCAGATAGCTTTGGTCTTATTTCACGTCCAGCTTCGTTAGGAGTTTCACACCAATTTAAAATATGATATCCCTCTAACCAAGTACCCATACTAACCAAGGGTATTGGTGCCTTAATTTTTTCATTTATAAGTCCCCAATAACGGCTAGAATTACTAAATTTATAACCCTTATAGTCGGCATAAAGGTCATTTCCATTAATACCTTTATCTATACTTAAAAAAGCTCTTGGATCTTGATAAGCTAAGTAACCAGAATAACCAGTTGGGTATGATACTGGAATATTATGACTATGAAGACCATTTCCTGTAATTATATGATTGTGTACGGGGCTTGCATTAGCGGTCTCTATAAAATCTTTGGTAGAAGTACTATATGTAAAATTAGTAGGTTCACATTTAGCTGTATACTGAGCATTAATTTTTAAGGTTCCTGCACCATGTGTATGATTGGCCAATTGAGCTTTATAATAGCCTCCCGTAGTAGGTGTTGGGTTTTGTTTAGAAGGTCCATTAAAAGTATTGCTTTCATTATTTAAGTCAGTTCCAGTTCCAGCACCAATCAACATACGTCCTTGTGAAATTTGTTTCCAGGTACCGCCAAATTTAGCTGCCGGATTTATATTTTCCATGGTCATATAAATAGAACCAACTGGATAAATTAAATTACAAATATATTTAGCAAGACCATCTTGTTCTAAGTCATCATTATTTACCTCAACATCCATGAGGCCTCGGAAAGTTGATTTACCAGTTATTTCAACATCACCATTTAATTTGATTACTTTACCATCAAAAGTAACTGAGCTTGTATCATTTTTATCATTATCATTATAAATGCCGGCTACATTAAATAAGTTATCAGTATTAGTATCTGATTCTTGTTTAATGCGAATATTATTAATAAATTCTCCGGTAGAGTCTGACTTAATTACTAATTTATCATGTGCTAATGCTAGTGCTGCAGATTCGTTACTGTCTAAGCCAATTTTAATAGAATGCTTATAATTAGGCATATTATCAATATCAATACCTTTATTAATGGTTTTTAATTGACTTCTGACTAAACCTGCATTGCAAGGTCTAAATAATAAGGCTTCTTCATTGATTTCATGAACGTTAGTAATTTTTAATCCACGAGCATCTGGGTCTATAATATTACTAGGTCCCGTTGCAACTTCTACTACTTGGAAGGTAGATATAATTTTTTCGTCAAAATGAGTACCAGTCCAAGATATATCTTTAAATTGAAGTTTACTTCCGTTATTTTCTGCTTTGCTTAAAAGATTGATATTTCCGTATGAGTGTATACCAATTTCAGGGTGCTGCTTAAATGTATCACCTATAGGGCGATTTACAATAATACCTGAGCCATCTTCTAATATTTCAGTTCTTTCATTAATTAAATGAAGTGCTTCAATATCACCGCGATTAATAGCTTCTTTATCCTTGCTGTAAGTAAATTTAACACCACCAGCTTTTACTGTTGACTTAAAATCGCCGGTATTATCAGTATAACCAGTAACTTCAAAAGCGTTTCGTCTTGAGTTATCATCAAAGCCATTACCTACTGCAAAAATGGTCTTTTCAGTGGCAGATGTACCTGAGGTAGTATTAAATTGTCCAACTGCAAGCATATGTGCAACATCTGCTTTTAATCCGGCTTTACCTATAACAGTAGACTTACCGTCAGAGCGTCCACCCTTAACTTCAGATGGCCAGAAGTTTCCATAGCAAAGTTCCCCATTTTCAAATAATTTTAAAGAATAATAATTATCATTATCTTGAAGAGGTTCTGTAGATAGTACTAAGCCAGTAAAAATATATGTAGTATCTTCATGATTTTTAATATCATCAATTTTTACGCCGCCAGTTAATTCACTTAATATACTATTAAAAGAAGTCTCATCATCAGCATCTATTAAATATGCGTCGCGTAAAGTAGCATCAAGTGGAATAGGTGTATTAATAGCTGTCCAGTAATATGGCATTAATACCTTAGTATCATCTAAGTCAGCATCGCCAATTTCAAGGTCACCAACACGAATTCCTGCATATAAATCAAACTTTTCAGCTTTAATTGGGTTCTTACTTAAATCATTATCTGGGTATTCATAACGAGATAAATCCAGATTAAAAATTTCAAAAGCATAACCTTCAATAAAAAACTTAAGGTCATAGACTTCTTTACTGATCCTTTCATCTGTAAGCGTTTTAGCTTGTGCATAGTCAATAAAAGATTTAATACCACCAGCAGTGCGAGTAATATTATATTCTGTATTTAAAACAGATTCAGGATTGAATTGTTTTTTACCTTCTGCTACATAGGCCCCGGTCTGCTCACCGCTTTCTGGGTCTCTAACTTCTGTAGGTTTAAAATCCGCACCACGCCAAGATGATGGGAATACTTTAATAAAATCACTTTTTACATTAAAGCTAGTATTATGTCCTTTACCACTTGGATATAATCCAGTTACAATATCTGACATTTGTCATCCCTCCTAATTTTGGTTAGATAGAGTCATTGTCCACTCTACCGCAAATATTTTATTTAATTCATCTTCTTCCACAGGAAGTTCCACTGGGTCCCAATCTAAATAAGATTTACCTTCTGCATCATAGACTTGTTGAGTTAACAGATAATAAGCACTATACTCTCTAAAACTACTAATACCTGGACCATAGATAGCTACCATATTTGCGCCAGTACGTCTTAGTCTAGCATAAGGAAATACGAAGCTAAATGATACTTTACAGGTATACCCTTTATCATTTTCCTGTACAATAATTTCAGGAGCTGCTGCCATATTGATAAAGTCAGTACACTCAACTTCAGCAGAATTTGCAGTGGCGAGAGCTTCAGTTAATAATTTTGGTGCTCTACTGAATTCGTCAGGTAATATTGTATTATTTTCTTCATCTGTTACTGGAATTTTTAAAAGTTTAATTTTATAAGGACGAAGTGTATAAGCTGCTGGGAAATTTCCAGCTAAGCAGTTAGCTAGAAACTGAAATAAAGGTAAGGCACCCTTATTTCTATAAGTTTTAGTAGATAAAAGGTGCTCGCCAATATATGTGGCTATTTTAACATCGCCACGATAACTAAGCGCGGTGCCTTTACCTAATGAAGTTTTTCTACTCATATTTAAGTACCTTCCTTTATCTTCGGTTATTTCCACGACGCCATACAAAAGCATTTGCAATATGATTTTTTGATAAAGCTTTTGTTTCTTTTCCTTGTGCGTTAGTTGTGGATTGTATAGGATTTATAGAATTTAATGGAGTTTTTAATCTATAGTTTTTAGTAACAAGATTACCATCGATATCACGTAAAATATTAATAGTATCTGCGGTAGCAATTCCGACCTCAGTAATTATTGGGTCAAGCATTTCGCCACGTACAATTTCAACAGTAACCCCTACTGGAACTACATATTCGAGTAAATCGTAAAATAAAGCAATTTCAGCTAGTTTTTCAGGCACAATAATTCTCAAAACCGGTAGGTCTCTTTGTAGTGCCGGATCATATTGCATCATACAGACAACATCTCCAACAATTCCTTCCGTTTTTAAAATTACTTCTCCAATTAGTTGTATAGCTTTTACATTACCCTTATTTTTAAGTATTTCTGAAAAAACACTACAAATAGCTAATAATTGCTCACGACTATAATAATGTTTAGGTTTAAAACCAAGGGTAAGGGTCATAAGAGTTAGTAATTCTTGAGGACTTTGAGGATTAAAGGGAAGTCCTGACCTTATTATATCTGCATTTGTTTTAACAGAGTTTAAAACCACGTCATAGAGACGTCCAATAAATTGGAAGTCTCTAGAACGCTCATAATAAACTTCAGGAGTATATTTTTGTAATCTAATCATATATCATTACTCCTTATTTTATTACTTTAATTTAGATGCTTTAGCAATTACAATTCCCTTATCGAGATAATCAGCATCTATTTGTGAAATTACAAATTTGTTATTCATATTATTTGGTTCATACCAAAATTTAGGATCACTAAGTTTTTCCGCATCAGAAGAACCTAATAAAGAAGTATTTATATCTAAAGCTGTTGCAGATTGTAATGGACAGTTATAATAAAATTCATTATTAGGGTCCTTTGCTCTAATATCTCGTAAAAGCTTATAAGCAACTTTATTTACTTTGCGAGACTCTTCGTCAGATTGGTTATCAGAATATTGATAATCAATCATATCAAGATTTAATCCTAGATCAGCTCTATCTTTTTTAACAGAATCAATATCGCTTAAGAATAGTGCGCCACCGGCGTCGATTTCTGGGAAAAATTCAAACTTACCACTTTCCTTGAAAGTAAGAATATTTAAACCTGGTTTTAAGAAGTAAACGCCAGAGATCTTACGATAAGCACCAACGGTACTTGCAGAACCTTGAGTATCTTCTTCATCTTCATTATTTCTGGTTAAGTCAGCATAGCTTGGAATTTCCTTAATTCCAAATGCTAATGCAGTAGAAGTTGTATATCCCAAATCTTGTTGAGTCCACCAAGAAAGCTGATTAAAATAGTCGTCATAGAGTAAAGATCTATCATGGTTTTTATCTAAGAAGCTATCCAAAGTCTCTACAGGAAGATTATTAAATATTCGAATATGCTTACAGTCTTCATCTAATAAAAATCTATCAGAAACTGTTACAGAACATTTAGTATTTTCGTCTTTACCAGTAAGAGTATATTTACACACTTCAGTATTTAGCTTATTACTAAATACATCATAGTTTGTTAGTTCCATAGTTCCATCATTAGCCTTATATTCTAATACCTCACAAAAAGCACTGGCAGTATATTCTCTAAAGAATTGAGAATTATCCGCTTCGCTTTGGTCTTTATAACCTAGTACATAAGTAGTACCTTTATAACACATAGTAAGTGTGTTGTTATTGTTACTATCTATATCAAAGCAACCCTCAGTAAGTGGTGAAGTTACCATCTGTGTTTTTTCTGTATCCTTATAAAGACTAATTGTTTTTATTTCGGGATTATAAGTATAATACCAAGTTTGGAACAAGCTAGACTCTTCTGCATCATTAAGTTTTCCATAGATACAAATTCTATCTTTAAAAATTGTTACTTGTTCAATTGTACTTCCATCTTCAGTCTGTACAGACGGTTTTGGACAGTATGTACCAATAATATCAAGATTATCAGCTGCAGAAGCTTCTGATGGGAATATAAATTTAATTCCTCGGCAAATAGCGCTTAATAGTTTTTCAGGTGTTGCACCATTAGCTAATTTTACTGATGCAATGAGTGATAATTTTCCTGAATCATTTTTAGTGCTTTCAATATCTGCTGCAGAATAATTTATTATAAGACTATCTTTGGTATTGTCTAATTCGTAAGTATATTCATCTTCGAAAGACATGCCAGTTGTAGGATCGTTATATTTAAATATAATTCTTTCTTGGTCAATAAGCACTGAACCATATTTATTATCACTTGGTGTTTCAGCAGTTTCTAATAAATGATAACCTGCTGCAGTTTCAAGAGTCTTACCCTCACTAAATTTAAAGGTATAATCATTATAGTACAATTCACTCATTGTAGAAGAACTGTTCATTGTAATAATAGGTTTATCTCTATAAGTATAGAATCTAAAGCCCATACCTTGACCATATGTATAAGTAGTTTCAGGTGCTAAATAATATAACATCATTATATTATAATGATTAGCTGGTACGTTAGCATTAGCTCTTACCCAAGAATAAAGATTACTATCATCCTCGCCTACACCCTTACTGATAAAATCTTCAGCAGAAACCAGTGTCCAAAGGGTATTAAAGTTATAAAGATTAAGGGCTTCTGTTACTTCTTCATTGCTAAATTTTTCAATAAAGCTTCGTTTAACAGAGCTTTCTGTTACTGTATAAATGTCATCATCAGTAACCTCAGCAGATATAGCAGCTATAGGAGCATCTTCAAAAACTTTTAATTTAACTACAAGACTAGAATTAGCCTCTTCAGCTTCGTTTGCATAAAGATTAACTTCGCCGCCAGGAGATGTTAATGCTACATTTGTCTTAATAGCCATAGGTATAATTGTACCAGTTTCATCTTTTTGAGGACTAATGATAGCTAAACTTTCATTACCTGCTTTAAGTTCTAAAGAATTTCCTTCATTTAATACTTGTGCCTCATCTGGACTTGTATTAAGCTCTAAAAAGCTTCTAGCTTCCCAGCCTAAACCAGAACCTTTATTTGGGGTGCTACTATTGTTGGTAGTTGTGGCAAAGGTAAACTTTGGAAGTGGTGTACCACCATTCTTCATATCTTCACCGGCAAAAGCATAATAGCATGGGCTATTTGCATCAATTAGAGTCCAATCATTATCTAAATAATCTTTATTCTGTAAAGCTAATCCTCTTAGCGAATCGCCCTCAGTAAGTGTTATATATTGAAATTCTCTAAGAACTATATAATTATTATTATCTAAGCTTATCATTTTCCAAGGAACTGCTGAAATACCATTAAGCATAATTTCCTCGAGATTTACTTGTGTAATATCTTTTCTAAATACAAATTTACGTGTGCCTTGACCTTCTATTCGAAGTTCTGTACCAGCACCATAATAAGCCATATCAAGTTTATTTTTATCTGTATAGAAAATATATTCACCGTCTTGTAGGGTATAAGAGCTTTTAGCACCTGCGGCTTTTGCCGAAAGTGTCTGAGTTTCATTAAGCATCCAATACATATAAGAAGGTTCACTTAAAGTTACTTCTATAAAATCTCTTATATCTATTTGTTCATTTGGACCAATACTATACATACCCTCAATATCTTGGCCATCTTCAAAAGCTGAAAAGTCAAAGCCTGTTGTTTTTGCCCAGCTGTGATAGCCTGCTGAACTATGATATGTATTTGAATCATAAAGGGTAAGTGCTGCATTTGGTTTTATAATCGTACCAGGTCCATGATGGATATTTAAAGGTTCTACTGCAGCTGTTGTCGCTTGATCTGATGTAGCAGAAGTACTTGCTGGAGTATAGTTTATAAATAAATGCTCTCCAGATTTTAGTTGATATTCTTCAAGTGGCTTAATACCAGCTAATTTAGCATCAGTACCTACAGATGTTTTTGTATAACCTTTTTCAAATTCATTAGCACTAGTCTCAACTTGTTTCCAACCATCTGCAGTAAGTTCAACATGAAGTCCACCAGACTTATAACCATCCGTATTATCAGGAGTTATAGAACCCTCAGTCTCTGCAATAACCAATCCACGAGGCGCTGGCCAATAGTAAGCATTCCAAGCGCTTACTTGAGACACATCTGCTTGTGTTGCAGGCATAAATTTTTGACGAGAATTATCTACATATTGACCTGGATTACGTTCATAGTTGGCACCAATATTTCTAAAGATATAGGTACTTCCATCAATAAGCTTATATGGCAAGTTTCTAAGCATAAGCTCTTGTCCAGCGTCTTCAGTATCTTCTTCGGTGTCTTTTTCAGTATCAGTTTTACTAATAATATCTGTCTTAGTGCCAAATAAGCTAGCCCAATCCGCAAGAGCATTTAGAACAGCTCCAGTATTTTTAAGCTCTACTACACAATATTCTGCTACACCTGTGGAATCAACATTGCCGCATAAATCTCCTTCATTTAGATCTTCTTTACTATAAACTAATTTTTTACCACCATTAGTTACAAGATATAAACAGCATTTTTTTGCTGCATCTTGATACTTAGTAAGTTGTGAGTTTGCTTCTTGATATATTGGGTCAAGAGCAGCTTTAGCAGTCACTGCAGTAGCATATTCTGTATTGTCTTCAGTATCACCTTTTTTAATTATCTCAGCTAGATCTCCAAGTGCAGTTTCTGCCTCTTTAACAGTTTTCGGTTCTGTTATACTAGATGGAAAATCTATTTCTGAGGCATCAATCATGCCTATTCCTTTAACCCTACCTATTTCAGCAAAGTCATTAGATTGACCAAAAACAGGTGGATTATTATAGAAGTTCTTTTGTTCTAAGAATCTAAAAAAGCTTATACCAAAAAGAGTAAAAGTTTTATTCTCATCATCTTTATAAAAGGTATCAGTTTCAGACTTCCAAGTCCAATCTGGCAGTTTACCTTCGGTTCTATTATCTATAGATTTTAACCAAAGTTGGTCAATACTTAAAAATCTTGCGGCTTCAGCCGGCTCTGCATTTTTTTGATTTAAAATTAAGTGATAATTTACATATGCAGAATAAGGTGTTAAAGTCTTTAAACTTGGAGCTCTAAATTTAACAACTTCATTTGCTTTAAGTGTAATTGGATTACCAGTTATTTGCGGCATTAAATCTTTTTTACACTCTGTTACAATTTTAGTTAAAATTTTAGATTCAGTCTCTGGATAGATTGGACTATAATTATTAGTAGGATATAGTGCTTCACCTAATTCAACTTTGAAAGAAGTATCATAGTTAAATAATTCGACACGACCAGCTAAAACATTTCTTAAAGCTAACTTGTTATATAAATCCATACCAAGATTATTTCCGCCCACAGAAGCAATATCATACTCATAACCATTTGCTGTTGCAAACTTAGTGTATAAAATTGGCTCATCTAGTGCAACGCTCTTAATTTTTGGGTCTGCGCCTTCAATGCAGGCTAAAATTGAGTCATAAGGAATCTCTTCACCAAAGTCTAATTCTCTCATATTAAAAGTACTGAACAACGCTTTTTTAACGTTTGCTAAAATAAGTTCTTCTTCAGCGGAATTAACCTTATTGACGGTAGAAATACGTGCATTTAATTTAAGATAGTTCTTAATACAAGTAATTTCATCACCAACAGGATTAGTATAATTATGAGCAATACTCTTAATATCTGCTAATTGAGCTTGAATTAATGGCATCTGAGCACTTGAATACTTAAAAGATGATTTATAGTCGTCATCTGTATCTAGCTTTTGATAAGTTTTAAAAGGATATACTACCAAGTCAAAGTGGTCAATAGGCTGTTCGCTGATGTCAGACCTTGATACAGTGTTATCTTTTTCTTTGTTAGCTTTTTCAATATATACGATACCGTAATCGCTAAAACTACAAAGAACATGTGCTCTATTTATATCATCTCTAATGTCAGAAACTACTACATTAGAAACTAATTCAATATTTTGGTCATCCACTAATTGGTAGATTTTATTCATATAGTCACGACAAGTAACTAAAGTATCAAAAGTTCCAATAGTTTTCTTAAAGCCATTATATGCTTGATTAATGCTTTCTGGATTTTTACCATTGTAAGAAGCTCTTGGGTTTGTGACAATAAACTTTTCATTATCAGAATAGTCTGCCCAAGCACCTATTGTAGGTTTTTCAAGAACAGAAAGTGTTCTTGCCGAGATATTACCGGCAGCGCCACTAGTTCTAATATAGTATATTTCAAGGCCGTCTTCAATTAATAAACCAACATCATCTGGAAATTGTAGATAAGGACGATTTTCAACTGAATCAAAACCAAAAGAATATGCTTTTGTATCATTTGGAGTTATATTTAAGTTATTTACCTTTTTCCAAAGTGTAGTTTGTACTCCGTCAACAGTACCATAAACAAAGATACCATTTTCTGCAATTTGAATTTCAGGAAGGTAATATCTATTATTTGCATCAAGATTAGCTAGAGTAATAATATGAGAAGTACCAGTTTCACAAAGAATACGTTGACCTTCAATACAAGGAATTGTAATATAAGTTTCTTCATTAGTTAATCTTGCTTCTTTAGTAGTAGAATAATAAATTGATTTATCTTCATTATGCAAAATAGTAAATGCAGGAATAACTAAACCAATACCTTTTTCTGGGTCTGTTCCATCTGGCAAACGTTCAGTATTTCCTTCATCATTATTTGCAACATTACCCACATATCTAATAGTAACATCAGTGGTAGCTGACTCATAGTATCCTATGTGGTAGCCGAGCATTTCACATAGGCGTCTCATACTTTCAGACTGAGCAGCAGTTGGCATAAAAGCTTCAAGAATATTCTTATCAATATTATAATTTAATTTATCTGCTATTGCAGTTAAAACCTTAAGTAATATAATACCTGGGTCACTCTCATTTGTGCTAGAAGGATCCCAACGCTCTGAGAGTTTACCTGCAATTTCAATAAGCTCTGACCAAACTTGATAATAATCTTTATTTGTAGGCGATAAATTTAGAGTATTCAAATCTTTGTTTGTAATCATATATTATTATCTCCTTATATACTTGAATTTTTGAGTAGATTTAAACTGTAGGTATAAACTTTATAGTCTATTTGACTAACTCCGGTAAATCTACAGATAAGCTTTCCACGAACAGCGTCTTGAATAATTTCAATATCACGACGATCTACCTTAATTTGTGGTAAAAAATTTACAATTTGATTATAAATTAAATCTATAACTATATCTTTCAGAACATAATCATTTTGCTCAAATAAATATTGTTCTAAAGCATTCCCAAAATATGGGTCTCCTAATAATGAACCTCTGCATGCTTCCAATAGTAAGAAGCTATTTTGTCTAGTAGAAGCATCATACTCGGTAGAAGTTGTAACATTAGTAGTATTAATATTGAACATTTGTGGAAATTTTAAAGAACGCACCGTAACTTCTCCTTTAAATCTAATATATAATACAATTTTTTAATATTAAATATTTTTTTTATCATCGTATAATTTAGCGCATTATTTTGAAAATAGATTTAATAAATTTAAAAAGAGCTCAAATATTTGAGCTCTTATCTTTTATAATTATATACAATTACTGGGTGAGCATCTGTAGCACTGCCTAACACATAACCAGAGCTACCGTCAACCATATAAGCATCTAACCCTTCTGGTAAATCTGCAATATCACTTAAATCGCGATTATACCAAGTTCTGAAAAACGCAACAATATCAGATTCTGCAATAAGCTTTTTGACTTCTTCTTTAGTCTTGGAATAAACCAATTCTAGTGTAAATTGATTTATATAAACCATAAAATCATCAGTGCCACTATAGTTATAAAAGCAGCTTTTGGGATAATTACCTGAGTAATCTGAGGTCAATACTAATTTACTATTTACAAATAAAGTTTTGGTATGACCACTTTTCTGATTGTTATTATTATAGTGATTGCCTAGGGACTTTAGCTTAAAGGTTACACAGTCAACAGTTTTTGGCAAATATAGTGTGTCAAGACTTGTATTTTGAATAGCTGAGGTACCAAATTCTGAAATTAAGGAATTTTCCATATTTAGAACAGAATTAAGTTTAACAGTGCCATTAAAAACATTTTCACTAATTTTAGTAATTGAATTTGGTATATAAACCTCTTTTAAAGCGCTTGCTTGACTAAATAAATAATTATTTAAAACATTATTGTTGTAATGGTCATTTAGATATATGTATTCTAAAGTATTACTATTGCAGAATAAGCCATTACCTAAATGAGCACTAAACTTACAATATTGTCCATTTGGGGTGCATAAATTTATATCTCTTAAATTTAATACTGCAATAGAATCTACTGGATTACTACTATTACTAACAGTTTTTAATAATGTACCATCAGGTAAACTAATAGAAGTAATCTCTGTGCTATTATTTTTTAAAACATCTTTACCAGTGCTATCTTTAAATAGCAGCTTATTAGTAGCAATACTCATTAGTTTTTGATGCTTACGATATGTACTATTCTGATTCACGTCAGGGTCTTGTTCCCAATAATAGCATAAAGGCTCATCAGTTTCAGGATTACGTAATGGACAATTGCGTGCTTGAGTATCACTTACCATTACACTAACATATGTAGGTATTTCAGTATAATTTGGTTGACAACGTTGAGCTAAAACTGCACCATTAAGTATAGTTTTAACTTTCCAAATGCCAGGTAGAGCAGTAAAATTTTTATTTAATTGGGAATTTGAAAACTCAGCTATATTAGTTGCTAAACTCGCTACTGGATATATTTTAATATCTGACCAAAGAGTATATTTAATTCCCGCATCATTTTGTACAAACAGTACACGTCCCAGAGGATACTCTTGATTTAGATCCTCATAAGATTGTGACATAGTAATTGTACTAAATAAAGCTGCCTCCAATAGACTGTGGTCATATCCTTCTGTAGTTCCAGTATTGGGTGGGGTAGTTGGTGTACCGCTAGAATTTAAGCTAGCATTACTTTCTAAAAAATTAGTGACCTCTTTTAGTTTATTGATGATTTTAGGAATGCTATTATAGGAAACTTCAGCATCACTAAAAATAGTATCACGTGGCAGCTTAGCAGTAGTAGTGATATCAAGAGTCTTTCCTATAAGAGCGGTTTCAGGCTTTACTTGAGCAGTCATAAAACCGAGTACCACCGGTGCGTGTTTTTCACCACGAATAAAAGCCACCCATACCTTATCACCTTTTTTATACCCTTTACATGAACCGGGTGGCTCCGAAAAGCAGGCAGAACAGATTACTGGACTTGGGTCATCATTTATGCCTTTTAAATCTGGTATATTTACTGTACATGCATAATTTATATAGTCTATACTTACTATTTCCGCCGGATATATCATGCTTGCTTTGTCCTTTCAATTAATTATATTATTTTAGTCTATAAAATCTCCACCATACCAGTCAGCATCTTGTGGTTCATAATATTCTGCTGTTACTATATCACTTGCAGCAAAATCTACAAATAATTCTTCTTGTGTACTATCTCCAGGGGTATCATCGTCAACATGTTCACAAGCAGTTTTGTAACTATAACTGCTGTCATTATAGAATTGCGCAATTGACTTAACTCTAATAGTATCACCTATATGCGCTAATGGAATCTCAATAGGGTCATCGTTATATATAACTTGCTCAGCACTCCAAGTACTTTCGTTATATCTTTGAATACTAAATACAAAGCCTCTTCCTGTAACTTGTTCCGGATTTATTGCATCAACATGAGA
Organism: Lachnospiraceae bacterium; assembly: GCA_017625815.1. Lineage (GTDB taxonomy): Bacteria > Bacillota > Clostridia > Lachnospirales > Lachnospiraceae > Coprococcus_C. The sequence continues at coordinate 147,084 of JAGAKD010000002.1, forward strand.
AATAGTAGCGATTTTACTTGTAGTATTATATAAAATGTTAGGTGTCTGAAGAGTTCTAAAGTTGGTGTGCTTAATTTGTGAAGTTAAAATTAAAGTATTGTTTGTATTAAAAGTAGCATTTTCTACGCTAGGATTTAATTGACAGTCAATTTTAGCAAATAAAACTTCACCTAAATTAAGTTCAATAGAATTACTATCAAGTACTTCACCTTCTTGTACTTTTAGGCTAGTTGTGCCAGTTTCATAATCATAAGAATCTACCCAATAAATAACCTTATTAACTAGCTCTGGGTTATTTAATATAGGCACTTTATTTTCAACTTCTAAAAAATCATCAGTAGGTTTTTTTATTGTACATGTTTTTATTCCTGTATCAGTATTCATATAAGCACTACTTACAGGTAAACCTGGTGATATACGATAGAGTAAAGCAGGTTCGGAGTCATTTGTTTTAAAGTCGTCACCCGGTGTAATAGCACCTATAACTTGAAAACTACATTTACGAGAGTCAAATTCTGGTAAAGTAATAGCTGCCTGATACCAAGAATGACTTGTTTTTACATTATCAAGTATGTCAGTCTCTATAAAATAGTACAAAGGTTCTGTGTTTTCTTCAGCGGTAGGATTGCCATCAATATCTAATTTATATGCAAATACTCTAGTTTTATCAGAAGAAAAAGCAATTATTGGTGCCGGTGCTGGAGTAAGTTCAGCTTCATTATCTGCATTATCGTCTCCTTCTTCTTGGGACTTAAACATATTAATAATATCCTCGTCTTTAGCATAATTTGCTATTGCGACGCTTTTATTAATTGGACTAATATAAATAATACCCTGTGGCTCACTAATAAGAAAATCATCAGTAAATACTGCTGGTTTATTGTCTTCATTAACAATATATTGACCACCACCAACAGTATTTTTAATTACTGGCTTTTCCTCAGCCATACCAAATACACTTTCTGCGGTATTTAAAATTTGTTTAATTACTTTACCATGTTTATCAAGCTGGTATTTAGGATACTTTTCAAAATCTGACATTCCAGTTGTATTATTTGCCATATATTTCTCCTTATTTATAAATTATATAATTTGAAACGAAAAGTGTTTCATCGTATAATTTAGCAATAAATTTATTAAATATAAATAAGAAAAGACGCCACGAAGACGTCTTTTAATTTTTGGCCAAGCTAAATTTACGGTGCTCTACCAACTGAGCTACATGATTTTCTTCGAAAACCACGACAGGACTCGAACCTGCGACACCCGGCTTAAAAGGCATTAGAAATAAGCATTGGCTCTATTATATTATACAATAAATTTTTTTATTTTTTATTCAGATGTTTGCTGTGCAAGCTCTTTCTCATATTCTTTTGAGAGCTTCTGGAGCTTTCTGGCGGCATTATCTTGAACGATAAGCCTCATTATATGGTCTACAACTTCGGGCTGAAAAACGGCCTTTAATTGCGTCCTAATAGTGTATGTGTGACTTAGGAATTCTTCAAGTTCAGGTGTTATCATTTTTAAACTCCTTGAATTCGACTCGCAATCATATCAGCTGTGTGAGTATAAAGAACATTTGGATATCTTTCTATTGCTCTTCCATAATAATCCCACATCTTTGTATCCGTCTCATAGGCACCCATATGCCAACGAATACAAGCCATTTCTTCATCCGTAAGCTGAATAAGTTTTTGAAGCATTATTACTGATTTATCACCATGTCCTGGAATAATTATATCATTGTTCCAAGTCCATTTACCGTCTTGGGTTTTTACATAAGCATTACATTTACACATATCGTGGAACATTCCTACAATATAAGGACTTTCTGGTCTTTCCCACTTCAAACCAAGTTTCTCAGTAAGCTCTACCAAAGAATTTGCTACAGCAAGAGAGTGGTCAAACAATCCGCCATCATAAGCTCCGTGGTATTTAGTACTTGCTGGAGCATCAAAGAAACCTAAACAATCTAGTGTAGTTGTCCCTATAAGGGCAGCCGAGCCCATAAAATCTTCATAAGCTTGAAGTCTTATTTTCTTCATATCTTCCATTAATAACAATCCTCCGGTGTCCAAACGTCCATACCCATCCAAGAGTAATATTCTTCATCATGATTAGCATCTCGGGCTTCTTTTTGCCACTGTCTGAACTCTTCTATATTTTCTTTAATAAACTTTGCGTAAGCATACTTTGTAAAATCTCTTGAACTTTGTGGAAAATCTATATTTAAACGATACGCAATAGTATCTACAAACTTTATTTGTTTTTCTGTTGGTGCGGGTTGTTCTTGCCACCAATAAGTTTCTGGAAATCCTGTAAACATTCTATCACTCCTAATAAATACTAATATATAATACAATAAATTAGAAGCTATTTTAAATAAAAAAGACAAGTTTTTCAACTTGCCTTGAATTTTTTGGCGGCAAGGGGCACATCCCCCTGCATGTCTGGTGGGCCCAGTCGCTATTGCAACAGCCCGTTACTTGTTTTACTGGTGCGGGTGAGAGGATTCGAACCTCCAAATTTTAGTTCCTAAGACTAACGCCTATGCCGTTCGGCTACACCCGCATATAAAAACTCTCATATTCAATGAGAGCCTACTTTGTAAAATTATTTAAAGCCGCCTAGATTAACTATATTGTTTATTTATTGGCGGCAAATTGTCTTGGAGCTCCCGGTCTGAATCGAACAGACAACAGCGGATTACAAGGCCGCAGTTTTACCATTAGAACTACGGGAGCGTTGGATGCAAAGACCCGAGAATCGAACTCAGTTTGCTGGGTTATGAGCCCAGTTAGAAGACCACTCCTACCGTCTGCAATATCTAATAATCTTAATAATGTATACTTAATAGTCCTTCAACTTACCTTAGTATAAAGACTGTTATTTGTTTACAGTGAGAATAAGACTGAGCATTAAGGAGCTACCTTAATACTTCTTACCCTAAGACACAAGGTCTATCAAACACTGACGGGATTGATACCCGCACCTTTCACCGAGGATTCAGAAAAATTGTTTAATTCTATATCCTATTATATAAAGCATTAAAAATTAATTTCTTTAAATTTTGTACATACGGCTACTCAGAGGTAAACTTATCTTATAGTGTAATCACTTACACATCAAGTACAAAGCTTTGGTTGGTGTTTCCTTGGTTTGAAATAGATTACCAGTCTATAACCTAACAAGGATTATTCCTCACAGAGGCGTCTATTGTCAGCCCGATAAGAACCCTAACTTACACTAATTATACTAAAAGCACCAGAAACGCCATCATTGTCTGTTTCAGACTTCCCACCGCATATGTTACCGTATCGGCAGCTATATTTAATTACATTATCACATAATCAAATATAGAGATGTTTTGCATTATGTCCCCGTCCAAGCAAGGATACAATCCCTCTTCACTTGGGTAGTAAATACACATTATTAAGATTATTAAATTGTCTTATAATATATTATACAATAAAAATTTTAAATTTTTATTGCAACATATAATTTAGCGAATAAATTTTTTATAAAATAAAAAGTTGAACTATAAGTCTCACACTTATAGGAATAGAGGTTGGATTTGACCTGCAGTATCTTACCAACAGCGCATTACTAACCCTCGGCGCTACCTTCTAATTTGACTCTATTTTTTCTTACATCATACTTTTAAGAGATTTTTCTTGTTGCTCAGCCACCCAAGGACTTGAACCAAGGCCCTCCGGCCACTTCACGGCCAGCGTGCTCTCCACCTACACCAGTAACCTAATCTCTGCTACCTCACTTCATAAGGTGTACGGCCTCTAAAAAGCAAGTTGTACATTGTAGCATATTTTGTAAGGCTTTTTACTCACTATTCAACTATATTATTATACAATAAAATTTTTTAATTTTTAACTATTTTTTAAAATTATTTATATTAAAATTTTCACCCTTATAGCCAATAACTTCTACCCCATAAGGGCAATTCTCATTAGCTACTTCTGCAACCTGCTTTGCATACCTTTCAGCAGTTGCACCTTCACCATTTTCAGCATCATTCTGAATTAAAGCTTCTTCTTGGAAGTCTTCTACAGTTAGGTATAAAGTTACTTTAATTTGTTTCATATTTATACCTCCAATACCTGAAAATCTTTTTTATAAACATGTGTATATTTATCAAAAATTACAATATCACCAGTTGAAAGCCAAACAGCTGCTCTCTGTTTCATTCCGTCAGAAAGAATGTTTCCTATTTCTTTTGTGATATTATCACAGTATGAAGGGCTTAGCATCATATAAGTCAAACCTTCATGAACAAAAGTTTCACCGGGATTTAAGTTGTATAAAACTTCATATAAATTATTATTAGTTACTTTCATTTTTAATTTTATCCTCCACAATTTTATTTAGTCTTTCTATACGCTGTCTTATACAACGCTCCAAAAATTCGTGCTCTTGCTCGGTTAAAGTTAAACAATCTGGAAGTCCAGCGCCCATATCACTAATTTCCATTGCATAACGGACCTTTTCATCAGTATCATAAACCTCATCATCAAAGATAAATACCTTATCACCATGATTTATAGTTTCATATACTAAATATTTAATCATATCAGTCTTCCTTTCCGAAATCAAATAATTCCCCACGGTCGCTTACAATCAAACCTGCACGAGCTTTTACAAAGCTTATACACTTACCACGTGGATTTAACTCAATATTAGACTTCAAGCAATGTGTAGACATTCCTTCCATCCAGCAGGAATTAAAAACACAATTTGTTTTTTGACATTCAATCTTTTCCATCTCTTCTCTCCTTATGTCTTATATATTATTATACAATAGAAAAAGGCATAAAACTTATGCCTTAATCAAAAATATTATGAATCTTTGTATAAATTTCTTTCCAGTCCTTAACGTGATATACATTAGGTGCCTCAAAGTCTCTATTGTGTGGAGTATCTTTGAGTAAACCAATATATGGACCCACTATATTATGTTCCCCATCATCTATAAGAACATCACATCTAATTAATTGCTTATTCTTTGCTACTATAACATGCTTCCAGTCCAAGTAAGGAAAATGAACTTTTAAACACTTATTAAACTTATGTATAACAGTATCAGGTGGAGCAGAAGTTACAATATAAAACTGAAAACCTTCTTCAATAAGTTTTGGAATATAATATTGAGCATCTTCCATTGGCTCAACTGTTTCCCAAAAAGCTTCTAGTCTTAAAGGAGCAAATACCTGTTCCTTTTGTAGAGTAGGAAAAGCTTTTGTTATATCCCAATCCACTATATCATCGTAGATTACTTTAGTGCCATACTTATTATTAAGCCACTTAATCCAAGCTGGCACCAAGTATTCTATTGTATCATCCATGTCACAAGCAATTATTATATCTTTATACTTGCTCACTTAGTCACGTCTCCTAAATAAATGCTTAAATAGTTCACAGGGTAAAAAGAGACACGTAATCACTCCAATAAAAACAAAATAACCTACAAGTGCTGGTGCAAGTAGTATTGAAAAGACTGTTACAACTATCACAGTTCCAGGAATATTTAAGTCATCTCTTAGATGTTCAATAAGACCAGGATAAATAAATAGATTATCATTTTCAAAGCCTTCATATGTGAGACACAACATAGATATTACATTAAAGATAATATACATAACTAAAAATAATATCATTCAGTTACCTCCTGTGCCTCTTCCATATCTGGTATAATATATTTTTTTATTCTATGATCTGAAATTCCATAACGTTTACCAACTGTATGTATTGGAATTCCTTGTTTCAATTCTAAAATTATTTTCATTTTTAACTCCTCTGTTATTTCGATTGAGCCAAAACGTTTTTGTTGAGCAGCGGCTAAACTTTCTTTATGAGTACTAGATTTTTCTTTACCTTTATTTGCAGCACTCATCTTTTGTTTAGTTTCTTCTGATAATGCCCAACGTGGGTGCTCTGTTTCATAATACTTTTGTTTGCGTTCTTCAGACCAATAGTAAGTACCATTCTTTCGTTTTGTCTCTAGTATTTTATCTATAGATTCTTGTGAAAGTTTGTGGCCTTGGGCATTTGTATTACCTTTTTTACATTCTGAACATTTTTGTCTAAATTCCGCCGACCTTTTACGTCCCTTATTTGCTAAAGAAAGCTTTTTACGAGTTTCTTCTGATACCTGACGACCCATTTGAGCAGCTGACTGCTTACATTTAGCCTCTTCTGTTGGCTTATATAGCTTGCAAGTAGTTCTAATTTTTTCTTTGTGCTCTTCAGTTAATGGTATACCACGACGTGGTGAAATTGTACCAGTATTTCTAATTTTACTTAGTTTAGCCTGTGCTTCACGACACTCTGCAAACTCTTCAGGTGTTACTTCATGGTGATCTTTTCCCATAAAAGCCATGCATGCCCAGGCTTGTTGTAAACAGAGTATATCTGGATTTTCTTTAGCTAAAAGCTTATGAGCAATAAAATGCTCTTTTGCGGTTAAGTCTATTAAATTTTCTTCGCTGTCAGATCCGCCTTGTGCTCGAGGCACAATATGATGTCGTTCTTTATAGATATTCTCAGTAATGACTCTACCACGAGTATTTAAAATATTAGTAATGAATTGATTGTAAGTTTCCATGCTTTTATTTCCTTAAATAATTTTGTTATATATTTAATTTAGCTTATTTTTAAGCATAAAAACTTACAATTCAAAAAACTATTTTCTACATTTCAGCAAGAATATCTTCTGAAACACTATTTGGGTCTATGTTATCCACAGCTATTCCAGACAGACACTTAAAAGCAAAATTCTTGTGCTTATATGCGCAGAACTTAGGTCTATTAAGAATTCTTACTACTACACCCTCTCTAACGTGAGTCTGTCCAATTGGGTCTGGTCCATCGTAGAACTTTTCAGCGGCATTAAGTATAATATCTGATGCAGTTGGCATAGTAAGTCCAGATTCCTCAAGAACTTTTACCTCCTCTTCAGAAGGAAGAATACCCTTATAAAATACTGGAACGGTCTTAATACCCATCTGCTCACATCTATATCTCATAAAGTCTGGAGTGTATTCTACTACAAAACCATCTTCATTAGTCATAGTCATTCTGTAAACATAACAGTCTGATACCGGAACATCAAACTCTACTGCAAAATCTCGATCAGTAATAGACGCATTTTCATTTATCATTACTTGTTTACCAGTTGGTGCACAACCATAAGAGAAGCAAGTAGTTTCACCGTATTGCTTGATAAAGTCCTTGTCATTGAGCTTCTTGTTTTCACAATTACCCATAATTGGAGCTCCAGTATCAGTAAAACCAACTACTTCGTAGTAAACAGTTTCACCTTTCATAAGCTTTCCTTCAAACTTCTTAGCGTGCTGCTCTCTAAAAGCATTTGAGCCATAGAAACCTTCACCGTCAAAGTCTCCAAGAACTACTCTACGAGTTCCTGAAACATAGCCGTACTCATAGATTGGCTTACCAGGTCTTCTAAGAATTCTATCAAGTAGAGTTCTCTTGTAACCAGTTAGTCTTGGAAGGTAGCCAGTTCTCTGAGAAGTTCCATGCATCTTAAGAGTAATTTCTATCTCATCACCTGGCTTGAAGGCACCAAGATTATAAGCAAGTTGTTCAGTATCAGCATGCTCTGCAAAAAGTGGTGCAATTGGATCCTTCTTCTTACGAGTTCTATTACCGTCAGTTGGATGTCCGGTTCTCTTAGTAGTCTTTGGTATGTACTTCTTGCAGATTTCATGACCATTAAATACATTGATAATATCACCTTCTGCAAGCTTTGAAATATCACCAAAAGCTTCGAGAGAAGTAATTGGAAGGAAAAGTCCGTCTGACTTCTCACCTCTAAGTCTGATAGTAGTTACATTTCTCTTGTCTGGGTCCATATAACCACCAATATTATTTCCGTTTTCGTCCTTCTTTCTGAGAAGGTTGTTCTTTTCCGCAAATTCTACTGAAAGCTGTCCATCAGTTGGGAAGTAAACACCAAGCTGGTTGTCTACATAATCAAGTGAAACAACTACAGTATTTCCAAAGCATTCACCACACTGAAGTCTATCAGCATTTGAATGCTTTCTAAGATTCTTAATTCTAGTTATGTATGCGTTATACATTGTTTATCACTCCTTTATTTCTTTCTACCTACTGTACAAGCTTTATACACCCAATAACCTATTGCATACGGAGCTAATATAGTATTAAGTAAAATAGTTATTAAAATTGTACCAAAAATATTTACTTTGATAGTGTTATATATCACTACTGGATTGAAAAATTCAAAACCAGCTGCGTTACATGATACGCCAATAAAGCAAGCAATACCTAAACTTATAAACATATACATAAATATTGCTATAATCATAGTATCACTCCTTATATTAACTTTCGCGGTCAGCAGTAATGTCTTTCTTAGTATATCTAAATTTACTCTTAATAAAAGTTTCTACTTTTCTTAAAGCTTCACACTCAATTTGATATGTTTGATCGTTTGGATCACAATCCATACCCGTTAAGTAATGCAACTCAAAAAGAATCTTATCAATAATATCTTGTTCTTTTGCATAACCATATTCAAGTAGACCATTTGCTACATGAACGTTTCTACCTATGGTTCCAATATACCCATCATTAAGTTCTTTTATTTTATCAGCGAGTTCTACAATTCTTTTATCTACTAAACTCATATTATTTCTCCTTTTTTAAAAATATTTTACGACTATACCATATTAACACAAATGGTAAGTAAATAATGTTTAAAATAACTCCTATTAGTATTGCACCAAACCAATTAAATCGAGTTTTTTGATGCAAATAAGCTGGGCTAAAACAAGTAAAGCCTGATTTAAGAAAAATTTCTGGCCAAATGTCAGTTAAAATAATAGTTAACATAACAATTAAAAATACATAGACTAATAAACTTAAAATAATTATTACATATACTGGCATATCAATTCCTCCAATAAACACAAAGATCTGGGGCTGTGATAGGACCAAAATCTACTGTATAGCCAAGAAATTCTAATAAGTGTCCAAGGTCACCCGCCTCTGAAGCAGTTTCTATATTTTCTATTCTACAATAATACTTACCCTCAGCTGCTGCACCTCTTATAATATTTTCTGCTCTTTTAAATAATTCTGGCGAAACTCTTTGATAGAGAGTTATCATTGCCAGCTCTCTTGTCTTTTCTTTGTGATCGCTTAACATGGTTAGTCCCTCCAGTTAGTTATTGCACTAATCATATTCCAGAAAGTAAGCGCAGTCCAAAGTAAAATTTCAAAATAATAACTTAGACGAAGTCTATTTATTACCATTTCTGAGTCTTTAAAGCTTCCACCTTCTTGAACTGAAACTTGAACGTCATTAAAGTCTAGCTGACAAAGTTCTACTATAGTTACAACCAAAGAAATTAGACATAGTATACAAAAAATTATTGAAATTATACTCATACATTTACTCATTATTTTTTACCTCGATTCCATAATCTTTTAATTCTTCTGCTGCCATTACAGGTGTTGAACTGTCATTTGATATACAAACCAAATGAATATAACCAAGCTGACCATCACCATATAACTGAGCAACATTAGAACTTGCTTCAGTATAATTTTCACCTATAGTTATGCCACTTTCTTTTGTGCCTGTGAAGTTGTTGTCGTCGTCAAACCACTCAACTTCATATTTATAAAAATATATCATCTTAGTCTTGCTCTTTCTCTTTTAGTTCAAGCATACGGCTTTGAGCGAGCATTCCTAAGTAATGATTTGCAAAACCAAGCATTCTTACAATCTCAAGTGGGTTGTCACTTACACAAATTCTACAAATGCAACCGTCTAATGAACGTAATTGGTCATCTTTTTCAAAGTGTGTGAAAGGTTTATCCTTTAATTGCATTATAGTGCCTCCAATTCTTTCTCTTTTTCTTTTTGATATTGCTTACATAAAGCAATTACCTGTTTTGTTAAATCAAGAGGTGCCTCTGTCTGCTCAGCCGCCATCTCAATTTCAACCATAAATTTTGTCACGTCGTCAATAACATATAGCAAATTACTTGCTTTTACTGCAGTTTCTTTTGTCATCCTTTATCACACTCGCATATTAAAATTTCTAGCTTACTTTGACCGAAGATGTCCTCAATAATTTGACGAACAATATTCCAGTCTCCACCGCCTCGTTTGCAGCCCATATATTTGGGGAAGGCTACTGAATAACCCATATCTTCTATAACTCTTTTCATACTCTCTAAAGCTGTCCTAAGAGCTCCATATTGAGTATAAACTCCGGTATAGCCGTATCTATCCTGTGCAAAGATATTTACAATATATCTATCTTCAATATCTTCATAATTAATGGGTACAGCTTGCCAAGTTCCAAGTGGGGACTTTCCTTCTTGCTTATACTCATCACAATATCTGCTGTAATTCATATAAACGTGTGGAAATTTTTCTTTAACTTGCTTAGCTAAACCAGAACCCATAACACCTTGACAATTTACTTGGTGACAAATCATATTTGCTCCAGACTCAAAGATATTACATTTAATTTCCTTTACCATAAAGCCTCCAAAATAAAAATTTGCTCTAATATATAATACAATATACATAGAGCAAATTTGCTTATTAAATTTCATTTTTAACAATTCTTTCGTTAACTGAAGCTACAAACTCATTAATTTTCTTATAGTCTGGCTTCTCTGGAAGCTCAGTAGTTTCTTTAAGTCTATCAAGCTTTGCCTCATACTCATCTACAATCTCAAAGAATTCTTTTGTAGGTTGGTCTCGGTCGTCAAGATACTTACCATCTCTAATGCTCATTAAGAAGTCGTGGTCTTTCTCTCTATAAGTAATAATCTCACCCTTTTCAAGAATATCAAAACACATTAAATAAAGTCTAATAAGGTGCATCATATGCTTGTTAAGCTTACCACGTTCAATAGCATTAGCATTACGATGTCCAATCTTGTTATATTCTTTAACAATATTGTTCATTTCAAGCCACATACTCTTGTAATCTCTGAGTGGGTAGTGAGTAAGATTTACATCCATAAAGATTTCTGTTTCGTAACCTTCATTAACTGCCTTATCAATATAAAGCTTAATTGCATCCTCAGGCATTTCGAGGTATTGTTGCTTGAATGTATAAGCTGCATTGTTAATACTATTTAAAATATGTTGCTCTTGACCAGCTTGACCAATAAGTCTACCTGCTTTGTTGTCAAGTCGACGTAATTGGGCGTTTGCATAACCACCAAATGAGTGAATACACTTCTTAGAAAGAAACAAATGACGATTATCAAGAAGTTCTTTACCAATATCTGAAAGATATAAATAATGTTCTGGCTTACCGCCAAGCATTTCAATAGTATTTGGGTTAACGTTTGATAACAAATGAATCAGCTTATTAAAACTATAAATAACTGTATCTGTTTCATCGTTAGTAAATTGTTCAAAATTTTGATTTGTAAGAATATCCATCTTACTATTTAGAGCACAACCTCTGATATCTACATCAGAAGTTTCGATATTTGTACCATAAGCATGACTTCCACCAAGTGTAAGAAGAATAATATTCTTACCAAGATGTTCATTTGTCTTTAAAAAGTCATACTTGGGGCTACTAACTTCTGCTTTAATTTGGTCTAGCGTCATTAAAATCACCTCAATTTCTAAGTTCTTCTCTCACTGCCATTAAAATCTTCCCAAGTCGATTTTCACCAACTATATCTTTACACTTCTCACAATAACAATCGCCCCAGCAGTTGTCATGCCAGTAGGTGCCTTCAATAAGTTTAGCATCACCAGTTGCAAGAAGTTTTTCTCTCAAATTATAGTTCTGTTCAAACTTTGCTTTTACAATTTCATACATCTTTTGAGTCTTAACTTCTTCCCAGTCAGGTCTTAGAGTAAGCTTTCTTCCAAGTTTCTTGGAATCTCTCGGACTTAAATTTTGAAATTTGTATCTTTCTTCAACAATTTGAGTTTTTTGAGCATGGAAGGCTGCTTCACTGTTAGTATAAGTAATGCCTTCATAGAGCACCGGAGCCATATAAAAGTTGCTCAAAAAATCATAGTCACCATCAAATATGTCAATTATTTTCTTCATGTCTATCTATCTCCAATCTTTCAATAGTAATGTCTTGAATTCCTCGAGTAGTTAAGGGTACAATCATACAATTATAGACTCCCAGTGTTGATAAGGTATCATTAATTGAATCTAATACAAGTCGTATTGACTCTGCAGGTGCATTACCTAAATCAACTTTTATTAAGTTAACAAAAGACGCATCTAGTGAAATTTGTTCGACAGCTTTATTAACTATATTTGCAATATCTGCTATTTTTGCGCCATCAGCTACTTCTAATGTTAAATTTTTAATATTTATCTTAGCCATATTAATCCTCTATATAAGTTTCTGGCTTGCCATTTGCTGAAAAAGTATAAACTACTTTAGCACACACCTTTTCAACATCGGCTTCTGCACAAATAGACTCAGAACAACCGTTTGACAGATTTATATCACCTCTATTTGAGACTATATAAACATCTCCGTGCCACAAAAAGCAATCTCCCATACTTAAAGTATTTCTTGCTACTTTATACATTACTTTTTCTTCATAACATCTCATATTCCGTCCCTCCTTGGAATAGCTAAATCTACACCATCAATTACATATCTAAGTTCAATAGGACACACCCCAGCAATATCACAAAAAGTTACATGGTGTCCATTATGTAAACAAATTGCATTTGAAGCAGTATCATTTGAAATCTTGATATAACAAGTTTCAAGACACTTAAAAGCTTCGCCGCGTTTTAATTCCTTAAAATATTTCATATAATAGTAATCCTTTCTGCAAACTTTTTCATAATAGCACGAGTAAAGAATTTAAGTCTTGGACCGTCCATATACTCGGTATCCGCTTCTAAAGTTCCATCTTCCTTGATATAAATGGTATACTCTCCAGCTCCCATATCCGGTGCTGCCCAAGAAATAATTACAGAAGTTATACCTTGCCATCTACCGGAAGTAACTTCAAGAATTTCTATATCCTGATATCTATCAAGAACATCATATACATTATGTTTAGCTCCAAAGTTATCACAGTTCATAAGAAGAAGCAAGTTGCTAAACAATATTGGGCCAAAAAGCTCTCTATATTTATTTATTGTCTCAGTCTTGCCACGAACTATGTCTCTAATGTGCATATGTTCACCAGCATAAAAAGCAATCTCCAAGTCATTGTATACATAGCCAGTTAAACCGGCACCCAAAATCCAAAGTGCCGAATAGTTTGCGTGGCAGTAGTAATGTCCCTGACCTTCTTCATCAATAGTCTGAGTATAAAGCTTTCCGACATCGTGATAAACACAAGCAGCAATTAAGTTATTATTCTCAATAGTGCTTCTGTCTTCCTGCTTTAATTCTTCAATCATACAATCATAAACATTCTGACAGTGATTCCAAAGAGTAAACTTATGATGTTTATTTTTCTGATCAAACATTCTCATTCTGTCTGCAATATCATGCCAACGCTCCTTGTGATAAACAAGCTCTCCCATCTCTGGAATTACTATCTCATCAAAACCTTCAAAAAGCATAGGAACCTCAAAACTTGCAGTCATTCTTCTAATAACTTCCTCACCAACAGTTCTGTCCCTTGCGGCATCACGCTCAATGCAAACATCAAAGAAAGTTGGAATAATATGACACTCTCTAAGAATATTCATATCCTTAAACTTTTCAAGGCAGCGTCTACGGCTCTTTCTGGTCATATTGGTAGCATCTATAATAGCAGTACAGTCCTGTTCAAGACACTTTCTAGCCTCTGCATACAAAGTCTTAAAAACGAGCTCATTTTGGCTCTGGTCATTGACATCGTGAAGAAGTCTTTCTCTGTATTCATCACTTGAAAAAACAAAAGCGTCTGCGTGAGTTCTTGCAAATTCCTTTGCGTATGTAGACTTTCCGCTTCCTGGAAGTCCAACTAATATAATTAACTTTGCCATAATAAGCCTCCTAAAATTTACTATTTTATTATACAATAAAAGGTGAGCTAATTTAGCCCACCTTTTGAAATTAAAATCCTATTTTTGTCATAAGACACGAGTCATCAAGAAGCTTTTCAATAGTTTTAATAATTTTAACTTCTTCTACAGCTTCTTTTTCTGCTAGTCTAATCTCATGATTCTCATTGATAAGAAGCAAGATATTTGCCACAGCTTCAAGAGCAAGGTCCTTATTCTTTAAGTTTCTATCAAGCCACTGACCTGGCGTCAAGTTTGGGTGTTTAGAGTAATCATCTTTTACATAACGAGTAATAGATGTCATATTTTCTCTTAATGCTGGTAAAAGTTTTACAAGTGCTTCATTTGGTTTCATATTAACCCTCCCGGTATTCATTATCAATTACTATAAGATTATCAAGTGATACTTTTAAAATCTTACCTGAGTTTGCTTCAACTACATATGCCCAACCCTTAACTTGGTCTCCTGGTAGTAGCTGAATAATTTTTACAAGTCTCTCTTGTTCTTGATATTTATATATTGCTGCAATATTCATTTATTAGTCTCCTAAAAGAATTCTTCATCTGCTTTTGCTTTTACTCTTTGATTTTCATCCCAAATAAGTCGTTGTCTACTAAATTCAAAATTAGCATCTTGCTTATCAAAATAATAGTCTTTGCCAATTTGTGCAAGTGTAAACGTGTCTTGATAACTGTGCGGGAAAGTTGCTCTGATAGAATAACTCTTATCAGCCTTCTGAGTAATCATTGATACTCTACCTTCCACAAATTCTGGTGGAATTCTACTAGTTCCGCCCCAGGTGCAGTAAACTGGCTGACCAATAAAACAAGGTGGAATAAGTCCTTCTTCCATCATTGTCTGAACATGTCTTACTTGGTCGCACATTCTATCTTGGAAAATACAATCAAAACATTCTTCAGTTGTATATGAAGTTGGGTTTTTATGACAACCCTTGACTGCATAATGACTAATTGCTAATCTATTTTTCTTCAATTCCATTATTTATCCTCATCATCGTATTTATCACAGTCTCTGCAGTCAGCACAAGTGCCATCCCAACAAGCAGCGTCTAGTGGTGTCATTTCACCGAATAAACTTTTATACCATCTTGGGTAAGTTTCTTTTATATAAGCAGGGTCATAAATACAATCTATACAGCCATATTTACAGGTTGGTTTGTAATAAATATTCTTAAATTGATCAGGACCCTCATCCATACGAATTGTTCTTGAAAGTTTTTCGTCTGCTTCCATTGAAGCTTCTTGGGCCTCATAAAGCTGCTTAACAAGTGCTTCAACTGCTTCAAATGCCTTTGGATCAGTAGTCTTAAAATCGAGTCTATACTCGCCTCTGGCAGATATATGTGTACTATAATTTACCATTTAAACTCCTTAACAAGCCCAAGCATTTAACATACATGCTCTAAAGCCATTTAATACTTGCTCTATAACATCTACAGATGCACTACTTGCATTTGTAAAGTCTAATATGAAGCTATTCCAAATGATTGTTGTCCTACCATTTTTTACAGCATTCATACACTCTGTAAAGTTAGCTAATTCATCCATATTTTGTATTTCAACGACTACTACTTTGCCAGTAAGAGCTACTTTACCGGTTTCTAAATCATCTAGAGCTAAATTACCTACAACTTGAGGCTTGTTTATTTCTCTAAATCTTAAACCCCTACATGTATAATCGACTAAAATATCGCCATAACCAAATTGTACAATATAATCATTAATAATCATTTAATTATCGCTCCTTCTTGTGGAATTACTTTAGCCAATCTACAAATTGCTTTAAGTTTACCTGTAGATAACTCAACAGCAAAATCCTCATTTGGTGAGAAGATTTCTGTCTTGGGGTGCTGATAATCAGTCTTCAACCAAACTGAATTCTCAGATATAAAAGTATCACCTGGATTTAATTCACCAAAATATACAAGTTCAGGTTTACATTGCTTGGGTAGGTTCATCTGTAGTTGCTCCTTCTAGCATAATTTCTTCGAGTGATTTGCCACCAATAATTCTCTTCTCAATAGTCCAAAGTCTATTACAAAGCACAGACTTAGTGTTAATAGCGTTCATTAAATCAAGAGTAGCTTGAACAGCTTTTCTAACGCAAGTTTGCTTAATTTTCTTATTCTTTTTGTCTAATCCAATACCTCTAATAACCATACAAAGCTTGTATGCAGCATCTTCAATAGATCTGTAATAAGTTTCTTTACCGCTTTGAATTTCAGTTGCAACAACTACGTCAAGCTCAAGATCCTCTTGTGGTGTACTTCTCTTCAACTCATTACAAGTCTTACACATAGTTTGAAGATTTTCAACGCAATCTTCTCCACCAAGTGACTTAGGAAGAATATGATCCTTAGTCATCAAAGTTCCATCTTCGGCATAAAGATTAAAGTGTCTTCTTTTTGTACTTTCTGGGTCTACTCCACGCTCCACATCGAGTTTAAAATGCGTTCCTTGCTTACCACAGCAAACGCAGGTTGTACCCTTTTGGTAGAAAGTTGCATATCTAAGTGATTGGTGTTTTACAAGATATCCATCAACTTCTATACTTCCTCTTGTGCCATGCTTAACTCTCTGAACTTTAAGGTTTTCCTCACCAAGCATATCAAAAACTTCTTGAATTCCGTATCTTTTCATTTCTCTTATCTCCTATTTGTATCATTTAATTATATTTCTAAAGTTATTTTACTTACTTCCCAGATGTGTCCATCATTGTAATAAGTCGCACCACCGTGTACACCATTTGGATTTACACCAACTGGGCATAAAATTGAAGCAAGCGCATTTTTATTAAGACAATAGATTCTCATTTCTTTATGTTGAACCTTGACTTGATAAGCATTAAAAACAAGCTTTTCAAGGTAAGTTTCACGAGCAAGCAAACGTCTAAACCAGAATAAAGTATCTTCTGTAAGTATACCACTTTTAAAAATCGCAACTACTTCTGCAAACTCTTCTAAAGTCATATTTTTTGTAAATTCTTGATAAAAGCCTTTAATAAAAGTGTCTATATCAGTCTCAAAACCTACTTGAATACCAGTCTTTTTGTGAAATGCCATTCCTCTTAAATTAACCATAAAGCCTCCATTAAATTATTTGTTCTTGTAATATATTATACGATAAAAAAGAAGCCCATTTCGAGCTTCTTTTAATTTATTTTAAAGATTTATACATTTCTTCTATAGTTGGAAGCAAATCAAAGCGTTCAATACTACAACTATTCTTTGCATACTTTCTTTCTACCATATCAACATACATTGAAGCAGAAGTAAAGCCATCACCTATACCGTCGTCACCCATATAAAACTCATTCCACTCATCTTCTTCCATAAGTCTCTTTGGGTCAAGTTGTTCAATAGCAAGGTTATCAAAGCTTAATACCTTAAACCAATTTTCTTCAACCATTTGGGGAAGTGTTTGATACATACGAGTCTTTCTCATTTCAATAAGCAAGCCTTCTTGGTCATAGAGCGCTTCGCCACGTCTGAACACTTTGTAGCCTAAAATAAGAACTTTTAAATCCTTATCTTTAAGTTTATGAAGCTGTTCAAGAGATACCAAACCATTGATTATATGTATTACTGCATTTGGAATAGTTTTAACCTTAGCAATGAATTCGTCGGTAGGATTTCCCAAAGAAATTCCAAGGCCATAAATAAGCTTTTCATTAACAAGCTGCTTAATTAAGTCATAATGCTTTAGAAAGTGAGTTTGATTTACTGTCATACTTGGAATGAATTCTCTTTCTTTACATCTTTGAAGAAATTCATACAAGTCAGGATGAGAAAGTGGATTTCCACCACCAAGTGCAAGCTCGGTATAAGGATGAAGTCTATCAAGAAAACTTGGTCCTAAAATATCTGCGTGCTTACCTTCAGTTGTAGAGTTTTCGTGACACATTGGACATCCCATATCACAGTAATTTGTAATCTTAATGTCCATAGATTCGACGGTATCAGCCTCGAAAAAGTCTAAATCGTTCTCTCTTATCTTTGTGCCGGTTAAAGTATCAAGTGTTACAGTATAATTTCCGTTTTGGTATCTAACAAATCTTTTCATTCTTACCTCTTAGCAGTCGTATCCATAATAACCAAAGGCAACTACTTCGTCACCATTCTTAGTCTTATAAGTTCTCTCAAAGCTTTCATAACAATCATGACGTCCCCAGTATTCATCGTAGGTATAGTATTCGAGCTCGCCGAGATATTCATCTACACTATTAAAACTCATAAATGCGTAGTCATCTCCGGTCTCTTGATACTCATGCCACTTTGCCGGGTCAAAATCTGGCTGACAAACTATATCATTACAATGATACTTTGATTTCTTAAGTTCCTCAATTACCTCATCATAAGTAAGAAATCTTGAGTTGTCATCAAAATAAAGCTTGCCTTCCTTCCACTCAGTAAAGTCTGACTTATCGACCATAGTCAATGAGTGGGTAGAACTTGAATTTGTTTCAAAAGTGTCTCTTCTAATTTGAATCATTAGTTAGTTCCTCCAATAATAATAGGTTCAAGGTTTTGAACACTGTCATCTATATACCAATACCACCAACGAGTAGCATCATATTTAGCATTTGCTAGTTCTTCATTCTTGTGTATTGCTTCTTTAATTAGGTCTGGATTATCTTTTATAATAGATTCATAATCGCCATAAACACTCATAGCTTGCTCATAATTTGCCTTAGTTGTTTCCCAAGTTCCCATGAGGTGGTCATAATGCAAAATATCAGTAACTAATCCAATACCAGCACAAATACCTATAATAACAAAGAAAATAATTATCCAAAAAATAATCTTTGCACCTCGAGACCATCTCCAGTCAAACTCAAAGCCAAAGTGTCCAACAGCAAAGAATATAAGAAAAGGAATAAATCCTACAAAAAGTCCGATAAACATTAGTCTTCACCTTCTTTCTTATAAGTTTCTAAGATTTCTTCTGTAACGTCAATATCTTCATCTTGGTCTTCTTCCCACCATTCCTTTTCAGGAATAGTAGTAAAGTTTTCAGTATTAAGAACACCAAGACGTTTCATATCAGACCAGATACAATACTCGTCGCCATCACAGATAACAATAATATTTTTATTTGTAAGAAATTCAAGTAAACTAATGTTTGCTTTCTTAAGCCAGCTGGCTAAGCAGTGGTCATCAGTACCAATATAACCATCTCTGCGCTTACGTTTTGACAAGCCCTTCCACTGTGGAATAAGCTTTCTAACCTCACGGTCTACTTTATAATACTCAGCCCAAATTGGACGATAACCTCTCTTATTCTTTCTACTCTCTGGCGCCATTCTGTGTGGTGCACAAGCATAAGCATATCTAAGCTTATCTCTAAAAGTATAAAGAACTTGGAAAGGTGACCTACCAAAATACATATCGTCATAAGGATTAAAGTAGCCGTCGTCATATTTACAACTATATCTTACTTCTTCCCAAGCCTCACTTGCTGAGTAATGCTTTGTATCACCCTTCATAAGTACAAGACTATGTGAAGAGCTTGAGTTTGTTTCAAATGTTCCTTGTCTTATTTGTCTCATAATTAACCTCGTCTTAATAATTCTGCGGTGCTCTCAAAAAGAGCAGCTATATCAGCATTTTTATTTCTGAGTGCTCCTACTTCTCCCCGTAAATCTGAAATTGTTTTATCTGTCTCTGATATATATTGAGTAAGAGCCCCAATAAAAACCTCTGCTGATTCTAATAATCTTTCTTTAGTTTCATTCATCTGAAGCCTCTTTCGGCTCATTTGCATTAAGCTTCTTTATAATATCTTTACAATAAGCCATCATTTTCTTAATGTTTATGTAATTATCATTTCTAATTTCTGGCTGATAGTAATAATCACCAGACTCGCTTGGTGGTGGTGCACAGTAGCCTTCATACTTACTAACAGCAGTAAAAGCTTCAACTTCTTGCTTATTTTTTAGTCTAACAAAGAAAGTCTCGTCAATATCATCTGTGGGCAAGCCTGTATTATCAAGCTTTACTATCTGGTCTACTATATCAAGCTTTTCTTGCCAAGCAATCGCCTCTGCCTCATTTATAAAGTCGTCGCGACCATCAGTGGCTTCATATGAGTAAATAGGAATTTTCTTAATTTCTCTCATATTTAGCCTCCATAAGCTGTAAGCAATTCGGCAATCTCTTCTCTTACTAGCCACTTCTCTGCAAATATACCATAACGCTCAATAGCTTGCTGCCATTCTACCAAATTTGCTATAGCAACATCATTTGTTGGGTCAATCTCAAGAATTGCTGTTATGTCAGCTATTCTCTGTGCACTATCAATTGGAATTACAAGAGCAAGCAATCCGAATACTAAAGCAAGCACACCGCAGATTGCAATTACCAGTATAGCCCAGTAATTTGCCACATAGCAATGATGCTTCTTGATAGTCTTACGCTCAATAATTAAATCAATACCTAAACAAATTGCTGCGATACCAACACAGCACATAAATAAAATCAACCAACCTGTCATTATTTCTTATCCTCCCAAATTTGCATATAACAAGTATAAAAATCTTCAAGAAATGTTTGAAAGCTACAAATCTCACACTCAACTGTATTGCATTGCCAAGCAGCTAATCTAAATTCATGTGCTGCTTCAAGTGAAAGTTTAAACTCATTTGCAAGATATTTATCCATATCAATCCAAAACTCTTGTAATTGTCTATTATACTCATCACGAGCATTCTTATACTTTTCCATCGCTTCAGCATTTCTACGTTGGACCTCTTCTCGGTTCCACTTTACAGATTGATTTTCATCAAACACATGATTATCAGGATAAGTCTGACCAAAAGCCTTTCTACTTGGAAACTCTATGCTGTCATAAATACTTACAATATCACTAAAATCAGTTATTTTTGTTGGATATCCCATATGTATTCCTCCATAAATTTATCATTAATTTATTATACAATTTAATTTAATAAAATTTAAGCATTTTTTACACATAAATGTGCTAAAACATCTTTAACTATTTCTTCTGCACCAACAATGTCTCCAGTGACAGATTTATAATTAATATGATTTGCATCCAACAGAGTAAAAACGCAACAGTCAAGCATCTTAGCTTCATCTTCTGTTTGATTTCTACCTTTTGGATTATAAGCTTTCTTTCTATGCAATATATAATTTAAATTATTATATTCAGCATATTTACTAAAAACCATATTTGTAAAATGTGGTTTAATTGCCTCATCTGTATTATATACAACTGATAGAAGAAGTGGACTATCTGTTACGATAACATCTACATCATCAATACATCTGTCAATTCTATATACTTGCTTTCCAAAAACATAAGGCTGACAGCGAAGAGCTTTAGTGTTTCCTTCCCAAGTCTTATCTTTTGCAAACTCCGTTACAAGTTCTGCATTAACGCCTAGCATCTTAAGCTTTGAAAATACATAAGCTGCAGTTGTTGATTTGCCACAACCAGGGCCGCCATATAAATTTACAATAATTGCCATAAATTCCTCCAAAATTAAATTCTCCATAAAGGATGTTTTTTTAATACTAAAAAGCTTCTAATTGCTCTTAAACATTTCTGATAATACGACTGAAACTCTTCAATAGATAGTCCTAAAGATTTTGCATTTTCTTTGTCTGGCATCGGCCACTCTGAATTAAAACCAAATTTATTTCGTATCAAAGTAATTGCCTTCTCGCTAAAATATTTATCCATAAATGCACTAATCTTGTTAATAGTTTTTTCCACATCTGGGTCAAGACCTTCGTCTATCTCAAAAGTATCATCTACTAAAATATCTTTTAGTAGCATTTCGTCACCGTTTCTATTTGTAAATAAAGGTTCATCAAGTGATTTAGTATCAGGATTATGAAAATAATAAACTTTTAAAAAATTCCAAATCTGCCTTGACGCACATAAAGCAGCATAAGAGCTAAAACAAGACTTTGACTCGTCATTTATATCATAAGTTCTAGCCGCTTTAATAACGCCAATTAATGATTCAGAAAAACAATCATCCTGGTAAGCTTCAGTTGGACTAAATCTATAAGCCAGTCGTGAACAAAGCTTAACCATGGCACGAATAATTTGTTCTAATAAGTCATTATTATTCGCTTTTTGATATTCTACAACTAACTGATTTAATTCATCTCGTGAAAGTTCAATTGCCGGAATGTGAATGGTCATTTTTATTGGTCCTCTTTAAATCTTGGAACATAATATCTATTTTGTTTATGCTGTTCTTGCTTTCTCATCGCTCCAAGGATCTCTGTTAATCTATTTCTTATTATTTTGCCGTCTTGAGACTCAAAAAAGTGTACTAGAGCCTCATGAATCTCACAGTAGTCTTTATGTATTCGTCTTTCTTTCCGTGTGTTTTTGAGCTTCGTAGCCAGCTTATTTTTATTATCAGCAGGTCCAAGTTCAAGCTCGTGAAGAATATCTTGTGTAAGGTCTTCTTGTGCCTTACATTCTCTTTCATGTCGACTGTATTCAACAATAGACTCAGTTACAAAATTCAAAAAATCAGCAAGTTTTACTGAATATTTTCCATCTTTCTTACTCATCGTCAAGCCCCTCCGCTTCTCTGTAAGCTTTAATATTTTCTACAAATTTATGTTCTTGCTCTGGAAAACTGCCATAATAGGTGTTTAAAAGTGTGTAATAACAATGTCTATTTGGTGCGTACTTAGGATTTCTAAATATATCCATATCATCTTGTCCAAGTATTGTCTTAATTGCTGCTGCTATACCAGCACTTCTTGATACGCCGCCTTCACAGTGAACAATAAGTCTTAAAACTGGGTCTACTTGAGCTGCACTTACAAACTCAAGAATATTTACAGCATCCTCAACTGTCATTGCATTTGGTTCATCTTTTTGAACATCATCAAACTTTAAACGTAAAATACCGTGAATATTTGAGAATCGTCCAAAAACTACATCCGGCTTATCAACATCTGTTATACTAATAATTCCAGTAGGCATCCAGTCTTCAGTATTATATGAAAAATCTAATGCTTCTTTTCTATTCATTATCTCGATTATCATAATTAGCCTCCTATATCTCAATATATTATACAATAAACTATGAGCTAATTTTGACAAAATAAAAAAGAACCCATCGAAACAGGCTCTTTTTTACTTATGTATAAATGTATACGCAAAAGATAAAATCTTATATAAAGACTTTCTTACTGCAGACTCATTTTCATTTAAGTCTACATTTGCGGTTCTAGCTGTTTGGTAGTCGAAAGCATGAAGTAAGTTGTGAGCTCGCCACTCCTGCAACCACTCTTTCTCAGTTCTTTCAAAAGTGATACCTTGTTCTTTTTCAGCAAAGTCTCTAATCATTTTAATTGCATTTTTCATACTTTTGCGAGATTTAATCTGATATGATTTATAAATGCAAACATTAGCCTCACTAATACTACAGGTTAAAAGAACGTCGTCTACCAAAAAATCTTGACGACAATAGCGCATTTTCATTTTCTCTCCTTTATAAAATAAAATAACTAACATCATTTTTGTCATTATAACAAAGCTAATGTTAGTTTAATAATTTAGATGTTATTTTATGAATTTCGGAAACTTGAACAGCGCACCTGGTCTGTTTTGTGATTCTTCATATAAAGCCAAACATTTAGGACACTGATAAAGATTATAATACTCATATACATTATCTATTGCATGTGTATAAAGATACTTTTCAATTTTTTCAAGTTTTGCTTCTTTACACTGAAGACAGGTGATACAAGTAATTTCCATAAAAGACCTCTAAATCATTAAATTAACTGCAAAAAAGACACCGTTTCCGATGTCTTTTATTTTCGGTATAGGGTTTTTCGTACTTCCGCGCATTTCCATACCTTGTCCTTACCGTGGTTACCTAATGCAATATGATAACAACGACCCTAAACACTTACGCTCTATGTCGGTTTCCCCGAACTCCGAAAAACAGACTGGGGTCTTTATTTTTTCCGTCGTTGCTCCAGCCCTCGACGGGTACCTCGAGATATTGCGCTCTAATATTTATCTTCATCTCTAATAAGCTGTAAATATTTTTTACGAGCAGTTCGAGCTGAATTCTTATTTTTTGACTTATATGTATCTAGCTGACTATCGCAATTAGGACAAATAAGTCTTAAGTTTGTTGGTGCCGAATTTGCAGCATCACCATTAATATGGTCTAATATAAAAGTAATTGGTTTATTATTCCAAATATCAGTTATACCACAAATAGCACAACAATGATTTTGCTTAGCTAAAATATAATCACGTATAGCGCCACGAATAGTTGTATCTGGCTTCATACCAGTATCTCCGGACGCTAGCCAAATATTCAGTTTTTCCTGACGATTATGCTCAATTAAATGCTTTTGACAATAAGGTGTCGTATGATTTGGTAATAACTCTTTACCACATACTATACAATAATCTTTTGGTTTTATTAAATGAACTGATGGAAGTATATCTCCAGATTTCTTTGTCAAAGCTTGTCTAATTTTTTCTCTAGTTTCTTTAGATCGATCACGAGCATTAGCACAAGCTCTAGAACAAAATTTACCAGAACCAAACTTTTCTGTCATTACTTTACCACAACGTGCACAAGCGTGTTGCTCAGATACCCATAAAGCTAATTTTGCGGCTTGTCTTTCTTGAGCTCGCTTATGATTACCTTCATGTAAACCAGCTAATTTAGCTTCTTTATGTACCTCGTATAAAGCTAAATCACCATATTTATTAATATAGTGTTCTTTACAATGACTTTTATGATTATTAAATTTTTGAGAATTATCAAATTCTTGTCCACATACGCATTTAAACATATAATTTACCTCATCTCACAGTCTACATTTAATTTAGCAAATTATTTTGGCGAATTTGGCAAAAATCGAACCTTCGAACTTGGCGGGGAAGGTAGGATTCGAACCCACGCGCCGGCTCAGCACCGACCTCTCTGCTTTCAAGGCAGACCCCTTCATCCAACTTGGGTACTTCCCCATAACTTATTAAATATGATAAATTAGCTTAAATAAATTAAGCCAACTTATCAAATATGATAAAATAACATAGCCCAGACTCCCGATTCTCCAACTGGGACTTACGTCCAATACGTCCTCAACATCGTATTGTTACGGATTGCTAAAACCGCAAGTGTCTATTTTGATTGATCGTACTTTTAACACTACTATGTTATATTTATTTTAAAGAGAACCAATACTGTATGCACCTCTACACTATCCGAATCGAACGGTTCCTCTCTGCAGTTCTCAAGTACAGAGCGCCCTCACCAGAAGACTTCCCGAGTTGAACGGTCCCTCAGTATTGCTTTGGTAAATAAAGTGAGTCTACAATGGAGTTCTCCCAGCCTAAACTATCACACCGCCTAAGCACATGCTGTCGGATTTGAACCGATGCTGCCATATCGAGCCACTTTATTTTGGTCGGGGAGGTGGGATTCGGACCCACTCAGCACAATGGCAACGGTGTTACAGACCGCCCCGGCTCTCCAACTCCGGCGCTCCCCGATATAAATGAAGGTCATATCCGTCAACACCTTCTCCGATTTACTTTACAAGTATGGTAGGAAAATGACCTAAACTTGCTATCCTTACGGTTAATTCCTTTTCTCAAACACGGATTTGTTTTTTACTGTTAGGTGCCAGTAACAGTAAACTGGACTTCTCGACCTTTATTTCGGAGTCTCGTGTCTCCTTAGGCTTCCGCATTGCCATTAGATAAGGCTGGACCTGTGTCCATTTAACGTAGCTACCTTGTAGAGCTAGCACCCAAATATTTGCAACAGGCCGGATTTGAACCGGCACGTCTGCCATAGACCAAGGCGGATTCGAACCGCAAAGGCAATTATCCTACTCTACCATTTTAGTTTACTGTTGCCAAGCTCAAGACAGGAATCGAACCTGTTCTTCCTAACTCAGTAGACGTTTTACCAATCACCACTTGAGCATATAAATAGTGTTTTTTCTCGTGGAGCGTTCCCCACCCGCCGAAGAAACATCTTGCATTCCTAACTTCAGAGTTACAAGTCTTCTCTTGTAGCTTTAATTTTAACGCTATTAAGCCTTCACTTAATAGTTAATTGTGGTTTTCTTTCGCGCTACTGATCAGATAGCCTATTTCAGTATTGGATTACTCACAAACCTGTTTGTGCCCGCTCCTAACCCTCTCACTCCCTGAACCGAACAAGAGTCTTCATCGAGCGCCCCATAAAATCTTCCATTATGGGTCACTAGCATACCAATGGTGGCAGATTAAATCAAGTAGAAGTTTTTTAATATCTGGTCTTTACCTACGCGTTTAGGTACTTCTACTATGAGGTCAAAGACTCGTATTACTCGAGCAAACCAGTAAACCTCCACACTTGTCGTGTTAAATTCTGTATTTAGATAAGTATGCACTCATCTAGGGCTACCGCCCGTAGGTTTCAGGTTAACCTACAACCAATCATTTTGGGCTGTTCAATCCTCTCCATTTACCACAGCTTCTTCATTCATATTGGGAGTGTTTCCCTCTCTGCTTCGTGGCACCCAGCAAAAATAATGTGCTAATATGGTGCAGGTGGGCGCAGTTTCACTCTCACCACAAGAATCGGGCTAAACCTATCTTGCTCTAATCCGCTAGACATCATATTTCGCTTGTTTAATATAGGCTGTTTTTCACATTCCATTTACCACAGCTCTTTTGACAATCCCGGTCCAGTGTTCAACCCCCAATTTAAAGGCGTTACTTGAGCTTTGACCACCCCGATTCATCTTTATACTGTTGCGCACCTTTATAGGCCAATATAAAGAGCTAACGGCTTAAGGATCCTTCGTGGCACCTACTATTAAACTTATAAGGGAATATTTTCTTCACCCTTTATAACGGGAGGCAAGCCCGTCTGTCGGGATTCAGCAGCACCCGCTCGCCGTATTCGTCCTTACACCTCACAATGTAAGCCATCTTATAAAGGTTAAGATGTTAAGAAACCTGAGTATCTAATTTCATGCGTGCATAAAGCTCAGCCCATAGTGTTCGGATACTTCTTAAGCCCCCACACGTCAGAGGCATATGTAAGCTCTAACCTCAGGAACGTGATAACTCATTCAAAAAGAGCATTCAGTTGAGGAAACAAACTTGCTTACTTAGTTTTATGGTGGAAGCGGAAGGACTCAAACCTTCGACAACCCGCGTATCAGACGGGTACTCTAATCAACTGAGTTACGCTTCCATAATGTTTATTATATTAAACAAAACAGCTTGAATTGTTTATTATAACTTGCTTTACATATTATTATACAATATAAATATATAAAATTTTGACATAAATCGCTAAATAATCAATGATAGCTTTTCACCATCAAACCGTCCGTCCACTGCCTGACTATTTAACTTCCTCATTCTTTGTTCCGGACACAAAAGTTGAAGCATTTATGAGACTTACTCTCATATGGTCCTAATGGGTGGAATCGAACCACCGGCTACCGCTTTATAAGAACGGTCCCATCACCACTTGGGTACA
>JAGAKD010000141.1 GCA_017625815.1 Lachnospiraceae bacterium
ACATTTGTGAGCTGGCTTTAGAATATGCTCCAGACTTTGATGAAAACAAGGTATGGGAGGCATATGTGTATAAGTATATGGACTAAGAAATGTTATAGCATATAAGAATAATCTGCAACCAAAATACAAGGCAATAATAAATTACATTACTGAATGTGAAAAAGGCACAGAATTTTAAGGGTTTTTCTCCTTGAGATTCTGTGTTTTTTCTGTCGGGAAAAGGCAAAATTATAATAAAAAACACCCTAAAATCCTTGACTATATATATATATATATAATGTTTTTTGTGAAATTTTGACTATATATGTAAAAAAATTACAGAAAATATATGAAGTAAAAGAGAGGTAGAGAAGGATGACAAAAGAACAGTTTGTTGCAAGGTGTGAACAGGAATTTAAGGAAAAAGAACCAGAAAATTATAAAAAAGTTAATCGACGTGGATTAATTAGTGGGATTTTACTTGTTCTTATACTATTGCTTACTATGGGGGGAGGCGCCCTTGGTTTGATACCATGTGCTTTAATGGGAATATATGGATTTTCAACGCTTAAATTAATGAAAAACTATAATCAAACATTAAAAAAATATTTGAATAATAATGAATATGAAAAATATCCAGTAAATTACCCATACAGTTTTTTGTATCCTGGCGAGACATATCCCTTCGGTAGTAATGTTATGGCAACACAGCCACAGATGTCACCAGTACAGCAATCACAAGTAACACCAGTTAATCAGTTGCAGAATACATCGGTACAGCAACCACAGGTAGCGCCAGTACAACAACCACAGGTAGCTCAGACAGCACCTGTTCAGGCGGTTGTGGCTAAGGTGGAATCTACAACAAAGCAGATAATATGTGCAAACTGTAATCAGCAACTTACTATACCAGTAGGAAATGAACCGGTTATGGTTACATGTCCGGTTTGTGGAAATAGCTTTGTACATACACCAAACTAAAATTGAGTTAGAAAAATAAGTGTGAAAATTTATTATAAAACATAAACAAGGGGGAGTAAGGATGACAAAAGAACAGTTTGAAGAAAGATGTAGAAGAGAGTTAAAAGAAAGAGAGCCAGGTGTATATAAGGAACAAAAAAAGACACCGATAGAGCTTCTGATTAGATTGGTAATTGCTTTTGCTGTATATTTCTTTGGATTTAAGTTATGCGCAGATATTTCAGTGATTTTAGGTATACTTTTTTTATGCTTTGGTACGGGGATTTTTGCATTAATTATTATGCCTGCTGCTAATAAGGCAGTTAGTATTGAAGAAGTTTTAAAGGAAAGAACTGCAAAGTATTATGAAAATGATGCATATCTAAGATACCCAGTAGATTATCCATATAGTTTTTTATATGAAGGGGAACTGTATCCATTCCAAGATATAACGCCTAAAGGATATCAAATGATGGCATCTAACGGTCAGGTGAATCCTATACCACAAGAACAGATGTTGATTAATCAGTCTACAAAATCTATAGGAGCAGAAGCGAAAGTTCTTTTTGATAAGGAACAGGAAGAATTTTTGGGAATTTTTAAAACCCAACCTCCTGTTGAATTGACAGTAACTGAAAAAAATAATAAATTAGATGATAAAGAGGAGCAGTTGTCAGATGTTAAAGATACTACAACTGAATCTCAAAATGCTGCTGTGCAAACTCATGAAACATCGGTGCAGGCTCAAGTGCAACCAATCAAACAGGTTGAAGCTACAGTTACTTCTGTACAAGCTCAGGTGCAGCCGATACAAGCTCAGGTGCAGCCGATACAAGCTCAGGTGCAGCCGATACAAGCTCAGGTGCAGCCGATACAAGCTCAGGTGCAGCCGATACAAGCTCAGGTACAGCCGATACAAGCTCAGGTGCAGCCGATACAAGCCCAGGTACAACCTATCAAAGCAGTTGTTGCCCAGGTTGCTCCTGCTACTCGAGAGATTTTTTGCAACACATGTGGTGGCAAGCTTATAGTTCCTATGGGTAATGAGCCTCTTAAGGTAACTTGTCCATACTGTAGCTACGTATTTGTATATAATCCGGGTAATTAGTATCTGAAAGGTACATGCTATTATGAAAAAGAAGCTCATTTATATACTGTATGTTATTTTGATATTGTGTATACTCTCAACATGTAGTAAAGAAGATACAAATGATGACGGTGATAGCAATTCTGGGGGGTATATTTACGATACAACCAATGATGATACCGAGGATAAAACCACAGAGGAAGTAATTACGGAAACTGAAACCACAGAAGAGATAACCGCAGAAGAGATAAGCACGGAAGAGAATATTGATACAACCACCACAGAGGAGAACATAGGTGAAGAAGACGATATGGATACGCCTAGGTATGAATTTAACAGTGTGGAGGCTATCAGTTTGGTTTGTGGTCTCAAATCTAATGTAGAAAAGAAAATAGCATATTGTTGTGTTGAAACAGATACGGATCATAATCCATATGATGTAGTGTATGATTATGGTGAGGAATATAATAAGTATGTAGACGCTTGCGATTGGTCTTTGGTTTTTGATGCAGATTATTATATGGAAACATTTCCTATGTTGGCATTACTGTACCATTATGATGAGTACTTGTTATTGGAACATTTTCAAACTGTTGGTATCCATGAAGGTCGTCAGGGATGTGCTACCTTTAATGTGAGTGCATATGCAACAAATGGTTCAAAGGAATTATGGGATATATTTGGGAAAAATTATGAAGGTTATTACCTTTACTATATGCTTAACTATGAGTCTGAAAAGGATATAGACACAGTAAACAATAGGGATGGTAGTCCAACTTTGGTTCAGTATAGACAGATTTTGACTGCATTACAGGCAGGTGAATTAAAGGCGGCTAATGAATACCGAGCAGAGGTGGGAGCACAGCCCCTAGTGTTTGATTCGGAGTTTGCAGCTTTCGCTAATTATAGGGCATATCTTAATTCGGCAGAGGGTTGGAGTGCCCACGAATGGTGCAATCAAAATCTGGAGACACTTTATTCTTACATGAATATTTTAGAAGCACCCACTTACAGCGAGAATACAGTCACTACAACTGGTTATGGATACGGTGAATTATGTGCAGATAACTATGCCGATTCACCAGACCATTATGAAGCTATGGTGGATACAAGATTTTTCTATATGGGTGTATCAAATGTCTATAATGCAAAAGAGAGAAATAGAGGCTCGCAGTTTGATGTATTTACTATTGATTTGAATACTCCTACACATAACTAATAATTAGCCAAATTTAAACTTAAAACACATAAGTGTTATGGTTTAATTTTGGCTTTTTTGTTATGCAAAAGTCCTTGAAATAAAGTATACAACTGTTATAATATTAAAGATATTTTATAAATAGTAAGTGTACAAGGTGATTTTATGACTAAATTAGAAGAAATTCTAAATATTTTAGACCCAATAATTAAAGATAAAAAAGGTCTCATATTCGATGTAGATGGTACTCTTCTTGATAGTATGCCTATGTGGGCAAGACTTGATATAGAGTACTTAGAGAGTATGGATATAACTCCGGAGCCAAACTTTCACAATGAAGTTAAGATGATGACTATGCTGGATGCATCCAAGTATATTAAGCAGAAGTTTGGAGTAAACAAGGACGCGGAGATAATAGCAAAAGAGATTGAGGATATTGCCTACAAATATTATGAGGATGTGCTTCTC
>JAGAKD010000142.1 GCA_017625815.1 Lachnospiraceae bacterium
AAATACTTTTGGCTGATGAGCCAACAGGTGCTCTTGATACCAAGTCAGGAGAGCAAATAATGGAATTGTTTAAGCAGTTACATGATAATGGAGTAACTATAATTATGATCACTCACTCTGATGAGATTGCATCCTATGCAGATAGAGTAATAAAGTTAGTTGATGGTCAAATTATATCAGACACAAAGGATAGGACATCGTCCCAGGAAGAGAGAAATGAAATATGGGATGATATGGAAATTGCTACAAATGATGTAACTGAAGTAACAAATATAAATAATGGTCAGGAGGTAGTAGATAATGAGTAAGAAAAAGAAACTTATTATAGCTATAATCATAACTCTTGCTGTTATTGGTATTATAGTTGCTGTTTTAATGGTGATAAAGAACAAGAACAAAGAAAAGAAAGTAGTAAATGTAGAATCAGTTGAGATGTTATGTACTCCAGCTGAATATATGGAATACAATAATACCTTGTATGGCTATGTTGATACTAGCATGGAACAAAAAATATATCTTACATCTACAGATGTAGTAGAGGAGACACGTGTAAAAGAAGGGCAGCAGGTAAAAGCTGGTGATGTCATATTAGTGTATGATATGACAGCTAGAGAATTAGAATTAGAAATGCAAAGAGCTGTTGTAGAACAGGCGAGAGTAAATGTTCTTGTGGCAGAAAGAGAATTAGAGGAGTTAAAAGCCATTGTTCCTGTGGAAGAAAAACCGGAGGAGCCAACAACAGAGGAAACAACTCCAGACGTGCCTGTAATTGATGAGCCTTCTGTAGATGACGAGGAAGAAGAGCCAGGAGATACAGAGGATATTGAAGCGGAGGAACCAACTCCAGAAGAAACTGAGTCTACAACAGAGAGCACAGATACAACTACGGAAACTTCAGAAACTACCACAGAAGTTAATGAGCCAAGTACAGAGAACTCTGAAACAACTACTACAGAGGAACAGCAAGGTGGTGGCAATGGGCCAACTATAGGTGCAAGTGCACTTAATGATGCACCTCTTTGTACAAATAATCCGGCTGCTGGTGAAGATGGAGGATTAGACGAGACTGTTGAAGGTGAAGAAGAGATAACCTACACTAAGGAAGAATTAGATAAGTTAATAGCTGAAAAGGAAAGTGAAATCAAGTCTCTTAACATTGCATATCAGTTAGAGCAGGTTAATCTTGACCTTCTTGAATTCCAAAGTGAGAACGGAGAAGTTTTATGCAACTTTGACGGAGTTGTTACTTCTGTAAAGGACCCTGAGGAAGCAATACTTAATGGAGAACCATATATAATAATCAGTGGTAATGAGGGCTGTTCAGTAAAAGCATCCATAGGAGAATTGTCATTAGGTGATATCAGTATAGGTGATGAAATGGAGCTATACTGTTATGAAAATGGAATGTACTATAGTGGTGTAATATCGGAGATTGGAGATACTCCTACAGGAGATGGCTATTATAGCACTCTTACAGAGTCATTTTATCCTATAACTATAACTGTTGCAGATAGTGAAGGTTTATCCATGGGTATGGGAATGGACGTTACAAAGCCTACTGTAGATTCAGATGGAACAGGTGCATTTTATATACCACTTGCTTATGTATTAAATGAAAATGGACAATACTATGTTATGATAGATAACAATGGTGTATTAGAGAAAAAGGCCATAAAGACTGGTCAGATTATGTGGGGCGATTCTATTAAGGTTCTTGGAGGACTTAGCATGGATGATTATATTGCTTTCCCACATAGTAGTGATGCTGTAGAAGGTGTTAAGACAGAAAAAAGCGAAGGCTTTTCAATGTATTATTAGAAAGGGGGAACCTATGTTATGTTAGAAAATATTAGATTGTCATTTCAAGGTATATGGTCACATAAAATGCGTTCCTTCCTCACTATGTTAGGTATTATTATAGGAATTGCAGCTATTATCGCCATTGTATCTACAATTAAGGGAACTAATGAACAGATAAAGGATAATCTTGTGGGTTCTGGAGATAATTTAGTTGAAGTAAAGATATATAACGGAGAATGGGAATATATATCTGGAGATAGTTCAACACCAGAAGGTATGCCTATGATAGATGAAGATATCAAGGATGAGATTTTAGCTATCGATGGTGTTGATGCAGTGACTTCATATAGATATGGATATATGTATGAAGGTCTTGGCTACAAGGGAAATACTTTAGAGGGTACATCAATATATGGAGTTGATGATAGTTATTTTGATGTAAATGGCTATATAGTATGCAAGGGTCGATTGTTTACAGAGGAGGATTATCTCCAAGGCAAAAAGTCAGTTATAATTGACAACACTGTTGCTAGTTCTCTTTATGATGGAGAAAATCCGATAGGTAAAAGTATTGAGATTAAAGGGGATGTCTATGTTGTAGTAGGTGTAGTTGATGAGACAAATGTATTTAAACCAGTTGTAGAAAATATATCTGACTGGTATACTTATTACTACAATGATGCAGGCGGAAAGATATTTATTCCACATACCTCATGGGCTAATCTTTATTCCTTTGATGAGCCATATAACGTGGCTGTTAAAGCTGCAAGCACAGAGGATATGACTAACGCTGGAAAGGAAACGGCGGATATTCTCAATTCATATGTGACATATATGGACGCAGAGGGCAACCAGCCTTTCAAGTATAAGAGTGAGGATTTATTAGAGGTTGCTAAATCCATGATGGAGCTTAGCTCATCTACTAGCAAGCAGCTTATATGGATTGCTGGAATATCACTGATTGTAGGTGGCATTGGTGTTATGAATATTATGCTTGTTTCTGTAACGGAAAGAACAAAGGAAATAGGTCTTAAAAAAGCATTAGGAGCAAGAAAAAGAGCTATCCTTGCACAGTTTTTAACAGAGGCAGCAGTTCTCACAAGCCTTGGTGGATTACTTGGTGTAGGTGCAGGTATTGGTCTTGCATATATTATTTCAGATATAGCTGCAGTTCCTGTAGCTATAAGTGGAACAGCAATAATCATTTCAGTTGCATTTTCTATGGTAATAGGAGTATTATTTGGATTTATTCCATCTGTTAAGGCGGCAAACCTTAACCCTATTGACGCATTAAGACATGAATAGGTGGTAAAAGTATGAGAGATGCAGAGTTTAATAAGCGAATATCAAGCATGAAATTTGCCAGACCGTTAGCTTTAATCGGAGTTATACTAATCATATGCCTTTTGATAGCTACATTTATAACTGGTATAACAGGAAGCAAGTATTTTTATCCGTGTTTATTCCTTAGCATGATAGTTCCATTTCTTATGTATGTTATGCTTTGGATAGCAAAGCTTTTGTTTGATTCCAGCATGGATAGACAATTAAGGGAAAGTGAAGCTTCTGATGAAGAAAAAGATTGAAAAAGGTAAAATACTTTGATATACTCTATTTTAGTGTGAATTCACGAACAATTACTACAAGATGATTTCGATAGGAGATTTGATATGAGTTTATTAAAAGAATGGCGTGACCACGCTTACGGTTTAGACGACAGAACACCAGAAGGCAAGGAGTTTTGGCTTAATTATTTCCAGAAGGAGAAGGCTATCTACGAAGAGATACTTAGTACTCCAAAGGAAGTTGTTAATGGACCACTTAAGGATCTTGCTGAGCAGTTTGATATGACAATTGAGCTTATGGTTGGTTTCCTTGATGGTATAGAGGAGAGCCTTATTCAGCCTAACAATGTTGAAGAGCTTACAGAGGATTCGGTTGTATCACTTGCATATGATCCTGAGAAGCTTTATATGAACATGGTTGGCTGTAATGCAGAGTGGCTTTATACACTTCCACAGTGGGATGCTATCTTAACTGAGGAGAGAAGAAAGGAACTCTACAAGATAGAGAAGTCTTCAAAGACTGTTGTTAAGCCACCAAAGGTAGGTCGTAACGACCCATGTCCATGCGGAAGTGGAATGAAATTCAAAAAGTGTTGCGGAAAAGGTTGATTTTACTAGGTTTGTGAAGGTTGGATAAGGTGTGTTTTCGCTTTTTGTCCACCATTTGTCCACCTTTTAAAACGTGTCCACCATTTCAACTTGATTTGGTGGACACTTTTCTTTTAAGGTCATTGAATGAAATGATGGTTGCCTGTTCATCAAGGCTTCCCATAGCTTCAAATTTGTCCACAGCTTCATTCTTCATCTTTTCTGTAACGTGTACATATGTTTCAAGGGTAGTTCTGACATTGCCATGTCCTAGTCTATCAGATACAGCCTTCACAGGAACACCTGCTTCAATCAGCATAGTTGCGTGAGTATGTCTTAATGCGTGGAAGTTGAAGTGTATGCCTAGTTCATAATTGATAACCTTTGAAGCATACTTGATTGTATCTGATCCACGATATTCACCATTTTCTTTGATGAACACAGGGAAGGTTCTTTCAA
>JAGAKD010000143.1 GCA_017625815.1 Lachnospiraceae bacterium
GGGTTCATAAGGATTGCACAGTCTACACCAACATTATACGGATTCTCTTGGATGAATTTCTTCCACCAAGCCTTCTTAACGTTGTTCTTGAACTCAACGCCAAGATTACCGTAATCCCAAGTATTAGCAAGACCACCATATATCTCAGAACCCGGATATATGAATCCTCTTGATTTTGCAAGTGCAACAATTTTTTCCATTGTCTTTTCCATGTTAATTTACCTTCCTTCCACCCCTACACCGGCGTGTGTGGGATTTGTTGAAATATATTTTTTTGACATATACGTCATATTGTACCTTCTAATACCTATTTTTTCAAGCTAAAGTAGAAAGAATTTCCAAAGATTTAAAATTCTTGTCCACATACTGACATCTAAATCTGTTGGCAATCCATGCTAATTCTTCCTCGTTCTCAGGGCTAAGGTTGAATTTGTATAACTTATTTAGAGGTGTAGACAATATATACTGTAATGTATACACCAAGGTATTACTAACTTTTTTTGTTATTTTATGTCTAATGGCACATCCACCACATAAAAGTCCACCTGACGCCGCGTCAAAGTGGGTAAGGTTCTCCTTTTCTCCACACTTCACGCAGGAATAAGAATGAATAGCCTGCCCTTCTATATCCATAAGCTTTATCTCATATATACTTCGAATTAAGGAATTAGGAAGTTCATCCTCAAGCAGCGCTTTAAGAGTAAAATAAAGCAAATTTAAATTGTTAAGGCAATTGTCTCCCTCTCTAGTATAGTAGGACATAAACTCTGTAAAATACGAGGCGAAACACATTTTTTCCATATCGTATGCAATATCAGAGAAATATTCATCTACCTCAACTCTAGTTAAATTATATGCTTCTCGCCCCGGAACAACTGTAAATTTACCCATAACAAAGCTTTGACTAGCTGCTCTAAGAGTGCTATTAGGGCGGCGGGCACCGTTTGCAAATACAGTGATTTTTCCTCGCTCTTTAGTTAGAATAACTAGGCGCTTGTCGTATTCCCCCACTAAGGTGGCGTAGAGCACTATTCCATTTACAATTATTTCCTCTCGCATAGTTATCCTTCCTAATGTATCATTACATACTTAAACTTTGTTTATCGATATTTTTTTGCAATCCTTCAAATATATTATTGCAACGATAAAATCAATACAAAAAACAAATGATGCAAAAACACCAATAATTGCTTTTTTTGATGAAATCAACCCCTGTTTTCTTAACCCGATTGCACAACTTATAGCATTAATCCCAGTAAGGGAAATTGTAAGTAAATCAACAATAAGAGCTATCATAACAAATGCAATCCCCCATATTCCTATCAATACTCCGTAAATAAACATAATAAAATGGAATATATATGCTGGAATATGAATTGTTTTAACTATAAGATTCATTTTAGTAGCATCACATACAGAATACTTTCCCTTTAATGTATATACAATGCTCAATGTAGCACACATCAATGCAAGTAATGTAAAACTTATAACAGTAATAATTAAAGTATCAGTCATAAAATCACTCATTATTGATGAAATATCATTAACGTTAAATAAGACCATAAGATAAATCAAGTATGCATATGGATATATTATGAGAGGAATTAGATGTATATATTTTTTCATATTTTTTTATTCCCGCCTTAAAATCAATGTGTATTTTCAATTAAACTTACATTTCATCGCGATATCCGTAGTTTCTAAGCATGGTATCGCTATCTCGCCAATCCTTCTTGACCTTAACCCAGAGCTTTAAGTTCACCTTGCAGTCAAGAAGGTTTTCCATACTTACACGGGCCTTTGTGCCTATCTTTTTAAGCATTGCACCTTGTTTTCCTATGACTATACCCTTATGAGAGTCTCGTTCGCATATGATAGTTGCATCTATGTCTATAAGTCCGCCTTCTGGGCGTTCTTTCATACGGTCTATGACAACCGCTATACCATGTGGTATCTCCTTATCTAACTGACGTAACGCCTGCTCTCTTATAAGTTCCGCTACTATTTGTCTTTCTGGTTGGTCTGTTACAGTGTCTTCATCATAAAACTGTGGACCATATGGAAGATGCTTCTTTATGGTCTTGACTAATTCATTAGAGTTCTTCCCCTTTAGGGCTGATACTGGAACAATATCCTCAAATTCATATACATCTTTGTAGGTATTGATGGCATCAAATATAGCCTGCTCTTCTACCGTATCAGTCTTGTTAATTACCAGTATAACTGGAGTCTTAACCTTGCCCAAAACTTCAATGATATGACGCTCACCTGCTCCGATAAATGTAGTTGGTTCAACCACCCACATAACCACATCAACCTCATTCAAGGTATTGTGGGCTACATTCATCATATACTCGCCAAGCTTATTCTTTGCCTTGTTAATACCTGGTGTGTCAAGAAATACTATCTGTGCTTCCTCATCAGTGTATACCGTCTGTATTCTATTTCTAGTTGTCTGAGCCTTGTTGCTTGTTATGGCAATCTTTTGCCCTATAAGTCTATTCATAAGTGTTGATTTTCCTACATTTGGTCTACCTACTATGGCAACAAAACCAGACTTAAAATTGCTGTTACTTCCCTTGCCCAATATAGCATCTATATCAAGCATTATTCCATCTTCTTTGTAATCCTTCATATGTTCTCCACTCTTAAAATACACTTAATACTTCTTTGAAATTATCCTTAGCAGCATCTAACTTACTTTCTCCACCAATTGCACATATAATATCACCCTCTGCAATAGCTTCGATATAAGGTGCAAGCTTTCTAATCTTTTCTACATTTGCATTTAAAATCTCATCTCTATCTCTTTGCAAATCTTCATCTGTAAGTCCCATAAGGTATGCCACATAACTATAATTACCCTCTGCAGATGGTGTTAATGGTGCGTCTAGCTTGCTTATTGCACCGATAATATATTTTGTCATATCTCTATCATCTGCATCAAAGCTTCTAACATATTCTGCTGCTTCCTTATAAATATCGTAGGTTTCCATTAGTTTAGGGTCACGATAAGAAGTAAAATAACCATTACCACTTCTTGCAAAGGCACACATACAGCCATATGCTCCACCTTTAACACGAACATTTAACCATAGATAATCATATGAAAAAATAGTCTGTAGTACAGAAAGGGCGCTATTATACTCCAATCCCTTATCTCTAAAGTTACCAGCAGTTGCAACATACTGAACCTGACTTGATGTCTTAAAGCCTTCATTTAACACCAAAAGCTCTGGTCTCTTAGGATTCTCAAACTCAAGTCTTGTTGAAAGCTTCTTTGAAAGTGATGTTACAGACTCCTTAAGCATATCCTCTGGCTTCTTGTCAGAAGTATAATTTACAGTGAGAGCATTTCTTCTTAACACTTGACCAAGAACATCATTTAAATCCTCAACTAGTTGCTCATATTTATCATCAAAGTTATCATCTAACTCAGCTAAATACTTGTAATACTCAACCCCTTCAAGAAGCTCCTTAACAACGCCCATAGGGGAAACATATGACATAGCTCTTCCGGCAGCAGTTATATGACCTGAGGACACAAGGTCCATCTTAAGACCACTTCTTGTCTCAGCAATAATCTCGCGTAATCTCTTCTTATCACTAAGCTTTGATGTAAACAATATCTCCTCAACAAGGGACATAGCCTTGTCAATCTTATCATCAAGCTGCTTAGCATTTACAACAAACTGCACCACATATTTACCATTTTCTTTACAATTTGTAACTGCTGTTGTAAATCCTATACCCCCAGTATGAATGTTAATTTCGTTAGCAAGTTCATTGTAGCTATAATTCTCAGTATCCACGTACTTAAATATCTCACTCAAAAGAGAGACTACAGGATACTTATCACAATCTATATCTGTTATATCAAAATTAAGATTAATATAGCTTATACCGTTAGTGAAAATATCATGGCTTACAACCTTAACCATCTCTATTTCAGAAAAACTATTGTTTAGAGTTCTAGCCTTTTTCTCAATATCTTCAATCTCAAGCAAAGGTATACTCTCAAGTTCCTCAGGTGTACTTGGCTCACTTTGATATTCCTCCAAATGCTTAGCCTTAGCTACAATATCCTCAATTTCCTCAGTAGTGAGTGTGGTCTTATAAGCTGCAAGCTTAGCTTTTTCCTCTTCTTCTCTCTTTACATTGAGACCCTTCTTAGGAAGGAGCATAGCATAAGTCTTGTGATTATTTTCTAATATATATGTCTTAATTAAATTCTCAAAATATCCCTTATCAAGCTCTGCCTTTAAGTCATCAAACACCTGATTAAGCTCGAATAAATCAAGAGCCTTGCTGTCATCATATAGCCAAGTATTAAAGGCATTAAGTCCCAACATAAGTCCCTTTGGAAATCTTCCAAAATTACCTTCCTTGTGTTTAAACTCAAAGTAATTTATAGCTGCCTGTAACGACTTTTTATTGATGCCATTATCCACAAGTCCCTTTAATGTATTTTCGATAATCTCAATAAACTTATCTTCATCAGCTTCATTTGCATTTTTAGCAATAATAGAAAAATTAGGTTGCTTAATACCATCATCGTAGGAGCTAAATATATCTTTACCAATTCCAGCATCAATAAGAGCTGTCTTTAATGGTGCACCAGGAGCTACAAGAAGAGCATGCTCAATAACTGCAAATGCTGCACAAAGCTTTTTATCTAAGCTGTTACCTACGGATACATTATAGGTAAGATATGTGTTATCTTCTTCCTTATCAGCGTCAGCAAGACTATAATACTCTCTAACCTTCTTTGGTTCTTCGAACCCTGGCTCAGTAGTAAGTTCTGAGTCAATATCTAAATAATCATACTTTGAAAGATATTCTCTATCAATAAATTCAAGCTCAGCCACAGCATCCATATCTCCGTAAAGGTAAATATAACTGTTGCTTGGGTGATAAAATTTCTTATGAAAATTAATAAAGTCTTCCTGTGTAAGCTCAGGAATATACACAGGATCTCCTCCTGACTCGTAGCCATAGGCTGTACTAGGAAGTAAAGACGCCTCAATTATACGATAAAGCTGCTGTTCTGGATTAGAGTAAACACCCTTCATCTCATTGAAAACAACACCATTAATTTTAAGCTCTTCTGTCTCCTCATCTAACTCATAATGCCAACCCTCTTGCATCATAATCTCTGTTCTATCATAGATATTTGGATAAAACACAGCATCTAAATATACATGCATAAGATTGTGAAAGTCCTTTTTATTGAGGCTTGCAACAGGATATACTGTCTTATCAGAATAAGTCATAGCATTGAGGAAGGTATTGAGAGAACCCTTGCAAAGCTCCACGAAAGGATCCTTTACAGGAAAATTCTTTGAACCACAAAGAACAGAATGCTCCATAATGTGTGGAACTCCTGTATTGTCTGATGGTGGTGTCCTAAATCCAATATTAAACACCTTATTATTGTCCTCATTGACAATAACCATAACTCTTGCCTTAGTCTTAGTGTGACTTAAGACATATCCTGTTCCCTTTACCTCTGGTAAATCCCTTTTCTCCACAAGGGAATATGCTTTCATTGTTTCTAAACTACTCAAATTAATATCCTCCAAAATATTATCTAAGATTATCCGGGCCAAAGCTCATTGGAAATAGCTCTTCTAAGGTCATAATCTTATAATCACTCTCGCTCTTAGCCATAACAACTATAAATTCTTCCGGATTAACAAACTCTCTAAGCACCTGTCTGCACATCCCACAAGGTGAAGTATATTCTAACTCTCCACCTTCTTTACCTGCAACTATGGCAATTCCTTTAAAATCCTTTATACCTTGGCTAACTGCTTTAAAAACGGCTGTTCTTTCCCCACAGTTACCTGGTGAATATGCTGCATTTTCTATATTGCAGCCTGTAATAATCTCATCCTCTTTTGTAAGCAGAGCTGCACCAACCTTAAAGTTTGAATAAGGTGTATATGCAAATTTTCTTGCGTCAATAGCCTTATTAATCATATCTCTTATTATATTTTCTGGTACATTACTCATATTATACCCCCACTGTAAATTCTACTGTCGCCTTAGTATCTCCCACTTCTTCACCAACCATAACAATTATGTGTCGATTATCTTCTATAGCACGTTTAACAAGGATATTCTCCTTATATTTTGACTGACTTTTATATTCTACCCTGATTTTCTTAACTTCTACATCAAACGGAATGTATTCATTTGCAAGTTCGATATATTTTCCGTTACTCATATGACCATTGTAATCAATATCTGCTCTTCTCACCGAAATAGTATCAATTATTTCCAATTCCTTTGGTAGCTTGATTTTACGTCCAAGACTCTCCATAGGATACTTTTCTTCAAGGTCATATCCTAGTCTATCCTCATCATTTATCTTTGTAGGTCTTCCTGTAGCCATATCCATAAGAGTCCACATAGAATCTGCTGTTATTATATCATTACCTTTGCTATCTGTTATAATCACATTTCTATATCCCATTGTTGTGGTGAAATCATATGGCCAAGTCTTAACCACAACATCTTCAAACATTGTTGGATATCTTTTTATATCAATGTTCCAGCTAATGGCAAACCAGGTTCTACCTTTTTCCATCATATAGTCAATTCCTCGACCTATGGACTCTGAGTTAATATTTACACAATCCTGCATAGCATTTAATATGCCACCAACTGTCATTTTTGAATTGTTATCAATATCAGAAAATAAAATCTTCTTATTGTATGTATACATTTGCTTCACCTTCTATATAAAATTACAAAAGTAATTATAGTACAAATCCCATTTATTAACAATAAAAAAGATGTCTGTTATATGAGTAAAATTTTCTCATAACAGACATCTTAAAATTATATCTTATTCAGCTCATCTAACATTTTTCTAACTAGTTTTTCCGCTTCCTCATCATCATATTTGATAAGTAATTCTGATATTAGATTTACATTTACTAGTATTTTATCAAATAATTTATACTTTTTGAGCTCATGACATCTCTCTAAAGCACTCTTTGTGTTATAGTTCTCTATGTCATCTAATATGTAAAGTAATTTCACACAAAGTTCTCTATTGCTTATCTCCAAACCTACAGACTTTGCATCAAGACCTAACTTTTTCTCTAGCATACGGATAATACGAAGAGTCATATTTCCCGCACCAGTGAGTTCATTTTCTTCTATTTTATTTCGAACATTACGAACTCTACCAGCTATCTCATCATCAATTTGATATCTGAGTATCTCATCTACTTTGACAACCGCAGGTTTTGCTT
Source organism: Lachnospiraceae bacterium (assembly GCA_017625815.1). Lineage (GTDB taxonomy): Bacteria > Bacillota > Clostridia > Lachnospirales > Lachnospiraceae > Coprococcus_C. The sequence goes on from JAGAKD010000143.1 coordinate 7,266, forward strand.
TTCCAAGAGTAATATATTGTAAAACACTCTTTAAGCTTTCTAATAATTCTCCATCTTCAATAGGAAAAACGCCAAGTTTTTTGAATACCATATCTATTCTATTCAACAATTCGACGTCATCAAAAGGCTTTGTAATGTAATCCATTATTCCAAGCTTGGTACCTGCAATAACTGTTTCCTTATCCTTTAATGCAGTGAGAAAAATAGCTGGTACCGTTGTTCCATGCTCCATCTTTCTTATCTCATACAATGTCTCAATACCATTCATAACCGGCATCTGAACATCAAGCAATACAAGATCAACCTTCTCACAGTATAAGAATTTGATAGCTCTTCTTCCTGATATCATTGGTATAACTTCGTACTTTGATTTTAAGGCTTGTTCTATAGTTGCCAAATTTACTGTATTATCATCTACAACAAGTATTCTTCGCTTGCTCATTTTTACGCCTCCTATTTTTGTTCATATGCATTCACTAGTTTGTGTAATTCTTCTTCTGCCTTATCATCCTCATATAATGATAATAACGTGACTACTTGATTAAGGCCATCTCTTATGTCCTCATTCATATTATAGGAAAGTAATTCATTAATGCCAGCTAATGCTTCTTTTGGCTTGAAGCTTTCTAGCTTACTTAATATTTGAGAAATATTTCCAACTATAAAATTCATGTCAGCTTCAACTAGCTGTTGGTCATCCCTATTTTGAAATTTTCCATATTCCTTCTTCCTTAATACACTCTCTATCTCATCAAGTATATTACCATAGTCTATATCTAACGTATTATAATTTTGGAATACATCTTCTATTTTATCCTCTTTTACAGCAAATTCAAGTTCTTTTGCTTTTTCAGATAATTTATACGCCCCAATATTAGCTGCCGCACTCTTTAAGGCATGAGCTTCTATGCCATAGTTCTTATAATCGCCATCAAAAAACAACTGTCTCATATATGGCTTCTTGTTTTTTCCTTCAAGATAGAACAAATTGAGCAATTCTAGATAATCCTCTATCGTACAATTTCTCTTCTTAATGGCATCTCTTACATCAATACCATTCATATATATCTCTGCTAACTGATCTTCAGAAATCTTATCTGCCTTTACTATATTTTCAACATATTGTTTTTTAATATCATCTATCAACTTATTTAACAACTCATGTAACTGGATTCGCTCAAATGGTTTGGCAAGAAAATCTTCAAAACCGTTACTTAAGTACATTTCCCTAGCCCCCTCTATTGCATTAGCCGTCAATGCAATAATCGTGGCATCACTATTTAATGAACATTCTGAACGGATTATACGAGTAGCCTCCACTCCATCCATCTCTGGCATCATATGATCCATTAAAACCATATCATAAGCTTTTTCCTTTGCAAGCTCAATAGCTTTTTTTCCAGAATCACAATCATCAATGTCAAAATCGTACTCTTTCATCATGGCAACGACTATCTTTCTATTGATAATGTTGTCATCAACAACAAGAACCCTATATCCCTCACTCTTAAACATTCTTCTGTCCGTCTCTTGCAAGCCTTCTCTTGTAACAGGTTCTTCCTTAATAGTCTTGGTATCTACAACCTCCTGTACAAGCTTAACAGTAAATGTAGTGCCCTTACCATATTCACTGTCAATATCAATACTACCATCCATAAGCTGCACAAGGCTTCTAGTAATAGCAAGACCTAACCCGGTACCTTCATTTTTACGATTAATATTCATATCCAACTGCTGGAAGCTTTCAAATATATTTTTGAAATCCTCTTTACGAATACCGATACCTGTATCTTCAATCACAAAGCACAATTCATATCTGTTATCATCGATATACTGACCCTCTATGGAGAATCTAACATAACCATTCTTAGTAAACTTAATAGCATTGTTAAGTATATTAATAAGTATCTGTCTTATTCTACCCTCATCACCATCTAGTCTATACGGCAAATCCTCTGACATATCAACCTTAAGCTGTAAACCCTTTTGTGCTGCCGCAACCTTAACTAAATTAACTATGTCCTGTATAAAAATCTGAGTATAATAAGCATCTTTTACTAAAACCATCTTTCCTGCTTCTACCTTGGAAAGATCTAGTATATCATTAATTATTGACAAAAGATTGAGTGCTGCAGATTTGATTTCACAAGCATAATCATACATTTTTCTACCGCGACTCTCTTCAATAATAAGCTCACTTAATCCTACAACTGCATTCATAGGAGTTCTTATCTCATGAGACATATTTGCAAGAAATGCTGTTTTTGCCTTGCTGGCTGCCTCCGCCTTCTCACGCATATCAGAAATATACTTAATCTGATTGTAGGTTTCTGTAACATCAGAAATTAATATGGTGTAACCACGCAAATCCCCATCTACATCTCTTAGCTTACTTACATGTCCCTCGTAGTGTCTACTTTTTACGATAAAATGGTCTTTCTCCTGCTCTTCAAAAACCTGAACAGGAAAATCACTTATACTATTAACAGAGACCTAACGATATGCAAACGAATGTCTTTATAACATTCTACTAATCGGTAGCAGTTTTACACAATATTTATCTGTATAAATATTATACCACAAAAATCCCGAAAAAGCAATATAAAAAATTTCCCCAAACCCCTTGACAA
>JAGAKD010000144.1 GCA_017625815.1 Lachnospiraceae bacterium
ACATCTGAAAGAGCGATAAAATCACCAAATGAAGACATTCTATCTGCGCCTCTTGCTCTAGCGTAAGCTGATGCAAGTGGTGATAACTCACCAAGGTCATCTACCCAGTAAATCTTTGCAAGAGTCTCATCAAGAGGAAGACCTACTGCTGCACCTGCTGGTGATACATGCTTAAAAGATGTTGCTGCTGGAAGACCAGTAGCCTCCTTTAATTCCTTAACTAACTGCCAGCCATTGAATGCATCGAGGAAGTTGATGTATCCTGGCTTACCTGAGAGAACCTTTATAGGAAGGTCTTCTCCATTTGCCATATATATTCTTGAAGGCTTCTGATTTGGGTTACAACCATACTTTAATTCTAATTCGTTCATGTTATTTTCCTTTCTTACTTATTCTTGTTTATAATTCTAGTCTCGTACTCGCCAGTAGCAATATCAATAAATCTTACGAATAAGGACACCTTGTTCTCTTCGTTAAGGTTTGTCCAGAGCATATCTGTGAACTCATCAATATCATTACCAATCTCTACCCACTTTGGCTCACCTTCAAAGCTAGGAAGCGGATTGCCATCATGCATGTATGTGTGGATGAAGTGACCTTCACCTGCTACTGGATTCTCGTAAGCAAATGTGTATCTGTTACAAGCCTCTGGATTACCATTGTTGCTCTTTAAGATAGACATTGCGTAGTTATATGTACCATTTTCAATGTGCATTACACCTGAAATTCTAGGAGTGTAGTTAGGACCGTCTGGCTCAAATTCTCTCACTCTAAGTGACTGCTCAAATGTAAGCTGTTTATCCATTCCATCATAGATAGTATCAGTCTGGTCACCGTTTGTTACTATAGTCTTGTTGCCAAGAACACGAACTGGTGCATATATAATAAGTGAAGGGTCAACAAGCTTTGAAGGATCAAAGGCCTGTGTACGAATACCTTCTCCATCCTCTACAAATACTCTGTTACGGCTGTTCTCACTTCTACCCATAATAAAGTAGCCTGTTACAGCCTTCTTGCCATCAGCGCTCTTGCCAATAACAATACCACGACCTGGGTATGCATTTTGGCTTAACTCAGTTGCTAAATTCTTCATCTCCATTTTTCGTACCTCTTTTCTTTTATTTTTCTTATCTAAATGAGTCATTAAACATTAATAAGTATAAAAAAAGACCCACCAGACAACATCTTATGCCCAAGCATAAGCTTAATTGCCCAGACGGTCGGCCTAAAGTCATACATATATAGTGTACTCCACGTGGTTAATTCCACTTATCCGTCAGTCATACACCTTCTTAAACATAACATTTAAGTTACGACTTTTCAAGAGTTAAATACTAAAATTAGTACAAAAATATTACCAAAGTTTCATAGGTGATTTTTATGTTTACATAACGCCAAGGTATGATGTTATATAAAATGTTTTTATTGACACAACAAGCTAACCGGTGTATTATAATGATATCAATTTGATATCGCGTTTTTTAGCATTGAAAGGGGAGTTAATTATGCTAGAAATTAAGAATTTAACAAAAATCTATAAAGGTGGCAAAAAAGCTGTAGATAACCTTTCTCTTAGGGTATCAGCTGGTGATATATACGGCTTTATAGGCCACAACGGCGCTGGTAAAACTACAACCATAAAATGTGTAGTAGGCATACACGATTTTGATGAAGGGGATATATATGTAGATGGTATATCTGTAAAGGAAGACTCTATAAAGAGCAAATCAGTGATAGCTTATGTTCCTGACAATCCAGACCTCTACGAATATCTTACTGGTATTCAGTACTTAAACTTTATAGCCGATGTATTTGGAATTAGTTCTAAGGAAAGAGAAGAACGTATTAAAAAGGAAGCTGAAGACCTGGAGCTTATGTCAGCATTAGGCGACCTTATCTCCTCTTATTCACACGGTATGAAGCAAAAGCTGGCTATAATTGGCGCCTTGATTCACGCGCCTAAGCTTCTCATACTAGACGAACCATTTGTGGGTCTTGACCCTAAAGCAAGCCTTACAATTAAAAACAAGATGAAAGAACTTTGCAGTAAGGGCACTGCAATATTCTTTTCAACTCACGTTCTTGACGTAGCCGAAAAGATTTGTAATAAGATTGCAATTATAAAGGACGGTGTTCTTATGGCATCAGGTAACACCAACGAGTTAATAGGTACAGAGTCTCTTGAGTCTCTTTTTATGGAGGTGACTGAGGATGATAAGACAAATTAAACTTCTAAGCAAGGTACTACTAGCTAATACATTTGGAATAAATAAGCTACGATATGGCAAAGATAAAGCTGACAAGGTACGTTTTTCTATATTACTTGTGGCTATGATATTTTTAATTGCTTCAGCTGGATTACTTGTATATAAAATGTTTTCAACCTACTGTAAGGTAGGACTTGGATTCATTGTCCCAACATACCTTTATGTTTTTATCAGCATACTGATGCTAGTTTTTACTATCTTCAAATCAGGTGCAGTCCTATTTTCCGTAAAAGACTATGATATGCTTATATCCCTTCCTGTCTCAAAAGCAGCCATTGTCATAAGTCGTTTTTTTACAATGTATGTGCACAACATATTGGTTAGTTTGATAATCCTTATTCCTGGAATTGGAACATATATATACTATGAAAGACCTGAGCTGTCCTTCTATATAATATGTTTAATTTCAATACTGTTTTTGCCACTGTTACCACTTACCATAGCTTCAATAATAGGTGCAATCATAACAGCTATAAGTTCTCGTATGAAGAACAAAAATATAGTAGAGATAGTTCTATCATTAGGCCTCTGTTTTGGTTTGCTATATGCAGAAACTGTCCTTGGCAAAAAGTCTCAAGAGATGACACCTGCTATGATGCAAGACTTGGTAACCTTCTTTAACGATAAGATTAAGCAAGTCTACCTTCCAGCTGGCTGGTTTGGAGAAGCCATAAATGGTAATATAACTTCCTTTGTTCTACTTATACTTGGACCAATCCTGGTATTCGGAGTATTTGCCTTGATTGTAGGAAAGCATTTTCAAAATATATGCTCTTCCATCAACGCAATTTCTGCAAAAAACAACTATAAGCTGGAAGCATTAAAGGAAAACTCTATAACAAAGGCATTGCTGAAAAAGGAATTCAAGCGATACTTTTCCTCTAGCGTATATGTAACTAATACTCTTATTGGATATATTTTATCTGGAGTTATGTGTATACTCATATTGATAGTGGGAAAAGAAACTGTACTAAACAAAATGGGTCTTGGAATGTTGGGCAATCAAGTTGACTCATTCTTCCCATTTATTATCAGCCTTATGTTTGGAATTATGTCCATAACTGCCTCCTCCATATCTATGGAAGGTAAAAATCTTTGGCAAATTAAGATACTCCCTATACGAAGTATATACGTATATAACAGTAAAATATTACTTAATTTAATTATAGCTTCACCATTTTACATCATATCTGTTGTTGCACTTATACTGGCAGTAAAACCAACTGGAGAAAACATGCTTTTTATGATTGTCCTTCCACTCTGTTATATAGTATTTTCCGCTGTATTAGGAATAACTATAAATCTTCACTTCCCGAACTTTAACTGGGAAAATGAAGCCGTTCCGGTAAAGCAAGGTATGGCATCACTTTTAACTATGATAATATCTCTTGCTTCTGTAGCATTACCACTGGTGGCAAAATACTTTTTAAAGAGTATATCTATAGAAACTATAATACTGGTTACAATGGGAGTATTGGTGGTTGCAACTGTAAGTATGTATATTCATATTGGTAAGAAAGAGTTAATAACTCTATAAACAAAAAGTATCTATAACAATTTCATTCAAATTGTTATAGATACTTTTTTATATACTACTTTATTAATAATTTACCTTTACTCTACCTCAATAGAATATGTATAGTAACAATTG
>JAGAKD010000145.1 GCA_017625815.1 Lachnospiraceae bacterium
TAGTGGCTTTTACTCGGGTGGGACACTCCTTATGAGCTTTTTCTATCTCAACAAGACGCTCGATTTCTCTATCTTTTTCATCTAGTTGGTTTCTCTTATCTTCAAGCACCTTATCTCTTAGTGCTAATTCTTCTTTGCATTCAGCTTGTAATTTCTCGCACTCAGCGAGCTGTTTGTCATATTTCTCTTGTAATTTAATGAGTTGTTGTTGGGTATAAGACAATTCTGCTTTGGTTACAGAATGCGACCAACTCATTCCTCCTAGCACTAGAACTAAAGCTGTACCTCCTAGCACCTTCTTAATGACTGACTTACTTTTTTGGTTCATATTCTTTCCTCCTATTCATTTATTGCCTTTAACTCAACTGTGTAATATTTTAAATTATTTTGAGTTAATATTTCTTTGGCTAACTTAGTTTCTTCTTTAGTGTGGCAGAATATATCTATTGCATAGGCTTTTGACTTTTTGCCCTCCGCCATTAACACTCTAAAGTTTATATCTTGAGAACTAAGTTCATCTATTACCACCTCACTAATTTCTTTTGTCTTAGCTGTTGCAGACATCTTCCAAACTTTAACTTTGTTGAACTTATCTGCTACCGCTTGAGACATATATTGTCCTATAAACATAGCCGCAGATGTTACTGCTATTGAAGCTATATCTGTTGATTTCATTAATTTAGACATTAATATAACATAGAATATGTTAGATATTGCTTGAGATAAAGCAGACATAAATTTCATTCCCTTTATCATAAATATTGTTTTACCAGACCCTATCATAGTGTCTACCATTTTTAATAAGAATAATTGTAATAAGTTGTTCATAATACCACATTCCTTTTCTATAATGTTTATTTTTTTTATTTGTCATTTACTATATATATATTATATCATTTTTTTAAAAGTTTTTCAAGTAAAATCTTTTATTTGTGGTCATAGAGGCCATTACAATACGCCACCCACGTAGAAAAAACGATTGATAATACTATTGTCCAAGATATTAATAAAAATTTAATCATAAGCGAAATTCTCCTTTAAAAATATATTTTAATGGTATTTATCTTTCTATATTCACATAGAAATTGTCTTTTAAATACTTGCAACTTTCTAAGTATTGTTTTCTTATTCTATAATCTATTCTACTGTCTTCCAACATAAATATAAAAGATGCTATTATATCTTTAACCTCATCTATTTCAGTAGCTTTCACTTCTACTGTTAGTACATTGTTTTTATTCTTCATAACTTCCTCCATTGATATTTTTTTATTTTTCTTAACTTATATATATATTATATCATTTTTTTTTAAAGTTGTCAATAAAACAAAAAAAAAGAGAAGGGTAAAAACCCTTCTCTCTTATAATATTATTCCTACAACTGCTGCAGTCATTATATTTACTAATGTAGCTACCACTAAAGCCTTAAACCCTATTCTAGCAACAACCTTTACCTTGTTAGGTGCTATTGCTTGATAAGAACCTATTAGTATTCCTATTGAGCCTATACCTGCAAATCCGCAAAGAGCAATAGTCATCATAGCTTTACAGTTAGCACTTAACATCATAAATTCTGGCATACCAAAAGCAACTGCCTCGTTAGTTATGAATTTAGTTGCTAGTATTTGAGAAACCATGCCCAATTCATCTCCACTAACTCCCATTAATACTGATAATGGATAGAATACTACACCTATTATTTTTTGTAATGTCATTCCATCTATGAATAAACCTAAGAAATTGTTTATCATAGCTACTATTGATATAAATACCATTAATGCAACTGATATTCCTATAACTCCTTGGAAGCCTGTTGTTGCATATTTCATCATTGTTTCTATTGCATTTACACCTTTATCATTTTCTATCTCTATCTTATCGCCTTGATATTTAGTTGGCATAACTATTTGAGTTAAAACAAAAGTAGATATAACTGTTAAAGGTAAAGATATTATTATCCAGTTCATATCAGCACCCATTGATGCGTATAAGCCAATAACTGTAACCGATATCGAAGTCATACCACCTACAAGAGTAGCAAATATTGCACTATCTGATGCTTTTGGAAGATATGATTTAGTTACGAATAAACTATCTGATTGCCCAAAGAACATATTAGTTACATTGTTTACAGCTACTAAAGTATCTACATCTAGGAATTTAGCTAAAGTTTTTCCAATAAATCCTATTATAGCTTGTAATATTCCAAAGTGGAACATTAATCCCATTAAAGCAGATATAAATACTATTGGTAGTAAAGCATTTATAAACATTGTATATCCACCCTCTGGCACTAAACCACCAAATACAAAGTTAATACCTTCGCCAGACTGAGCTATTAACCAACTAACTGCATTTGACATTACACCAACTGTTTCCCAAAGCGGTGTTTTTATTAAAAGCAAAGCAAGTATAAATTGTCCCGCAAAGGCTATTCCTACTGATTTCCAGTTGATATTCTTTTTGTCAACTGACATTAAATATCCTAATCCCACAAAAACAAAAACTCCAATTAAAGCAAATATCTTTTCCATTTCTTATCCCCTTATCTCTTGTAATTTATTATCAATTAGTTGCAACACTTTCTTAGCATCTTCTTCATTATTAACATAATCATATTCGTCTATACTTATTGTTAATACTTCTGACGCATTATAATGTTGCTCTATCCAATTGTCATATCCTTCCCATAAGGTTCTATAATAAGAAACAAGTCCTTCGTCCAATTCATATCCACGACCTCTATTGTTTATACGTTTTAAAATAGTTTCAAAACTACCTGTTAAGTATATCATTAAGTCTGGTGCTTTCTTTGGAAGTTCATCTAATTCCTCTAGCATATTGTCTAATAAGTTTTCATAGATGTTGAACTCTAAATCTGATATTCTACCTAAATCCTTATTCACTTTTGCAAAGTACCAATCTTCATATATACTTCTATCAAGCACATTATTGTCATTTGTTAATGCCTTCTTTATGCTTTTAAATCTAGTATCTAAGAAATACAGTTGTAATAAAAATGGATATCTCTTTTCTTGTATTTCTTCGTCTGAGGCTGTATAGAATAATGGTAATATTGGGTTATCATCTACACTCTCATAAAACACATCTGTCCCATAATACTCTCCTACTAATTTTGCCAAACTTGATTTTCCTGCACCTATCATTGCACCTATTGTTATCACCATAATCACCATTCCTTCTTTTCTTTTGTGTTACTATATTATTATATCAAATTTTAAAAAATTTGTCAATTATTGTAACAAAAAAAGGTTGCATTTAGCAACCTTTTCTATACCTTAAAACTAATATTAGGACTATCACAGCTAATAGTATATTTATAGCTTGAGTTAACCATACCATTAATGAAGCTCCACTTATAAACATATTTATAAGTAGTCCTGTCATACCTATAATTAGTATAATCCAAAAGCTAACACTCACACCATTTGAATTTTTTGTCTTTAATAGCATAGTTATCTGTGGTAGATAACTAGCTACTAAGAAGAAAGCCCCTAATGTATTTATTAAATTCCCTATTAATTTTATATCCATTCCTAAATACCCCTTTTCTTATTATATTTTAGTTACAGACATTACATTGTTACCTTTAATCATTATATTTCCTAGTGAAGCCTTACCTAAACTTGGTATGTCCTTCGCAGATATACATATAGAAGTTTGGTCTCCCACAACTAATACATTATCCTTATCCTCAACTAATGCCGCAGATACAACAACCCCAGTAGTATCATTTGGCTTGTAAGTTATAGTTCCTTTTCCATCTCTACCTTGAATTGGATACTCTTTTAAAGATGTTCTCTTAGCCATTCCATATTGTGAGAATATAGCTAATTCATCAGTATCCTTACTTATAGGTAAAGCCGCAACTACTCTATCTCCCTCTGCTATTTTCATACCTCTAACACCTATTGCAGTTCTTCCCACAGAACCTATGTTATCAGTTTTAAATCTTATAGACATACCTTTTTCAGATACAAGTATTAATTGTTCATCTTTGATGAATACTATATTAGCTATGCTATCTTCTTCTCTTAATCCAACAGCCGCTATACCACTTTTCTTAGCCTTCATATATTCTTCTAATTTAGTTTTCTTAATCATACCTTGCTCAGAAACAGATACAACGAATTCCGCATCAGTCTTTCTCTTTAAAGACGTTATTGCTATTGCTTTATCATGTTCTTCCATTTTAACAAGAGTATGTATCGCCACTCCTCTTGATGAGTTTGTGCCTGTTGGTACTTGGTCTACAACTAATCTATACATTTTCCCTAGTGCTGTAAATACCATTAAAGTATCTATTGTATTAGTTCTTATTACATCAAGGATTATATCGTCTTGATTTTTGACACCCTTACCATTTCTATTTTGCACCTTGAATGATTTAGCAGGTATCTTCTTAACATTACCAGCCTTAGTCATAACAACTACAACTTCTTCGGGTTGAACGTATTGTATATCTTTTTCATCTGCTTTAACTATTACATTAGTAATATCAGTTTTTCTAGCATCTCCATAATTAGACTTTATTTCATTAAGTTCATTAATTAAAACACTATTTAAAACTTCAGTTGAACCTAATATTGACTTTAAATAGTTAGCCTCTTCCACAAGTTCTTTATTCTCTTGCTCTAATTCTACCTTTTCTAAGCCTGTTAATTTTCTTAACTTCATTTCAACTATGGCTTTAGCTTGTATTTCACTTAGTGAATACTTCTTCATAAGTCCTTCTATTGCTATTTGCACATTGCTTGATGCTTTGATTAAAGCTATAACATTATCTATATCTTCCAATGCTTTTAATAAACCTTCAATTATATGAAGTCTAGCATCTATTTTTCTTAAATCAAATTGAGTTCTTCTAGTTATAACTTCTACTTGGTGGTCAATATAAACCTCTATTAACTCTTTTAAGTTTAATACTTTAGGAGATTTATTGACTATCGCAGTATGATTTAAGCTATAAGTATCCTCAAGAGCAGACAATCTAAATAAGTGATTAGCTATTACGTCTGGGTTAATATCTTTCTTCACTTCTATTTCTATTCTCATTCCGTGCTTGTTAGATGTATCCCTTATATCTGTAATGCCTTCTATTGATTTATCTTCACATAATTTAGCAATATCTTCAATTAACTTTTCTTTTTTAACTCCATAAGGTATTTCATA
>JAGAKD010000146.1 GCA_017625815.1 Lachnospiraceae bacterium
AGGTTGCTAAAATTTTTCATTATCATAACATCTGCCCTTCTTGGTCTGTATGGTTTTATATTAGGGCTTTTGATAGTTGCCATACATTTGTCAGAGTTAAAAAGCTTTGGCGTACCTTATATGATGCCAGTGGTAGGAGGTAGCAGAGAACCTGACGAGAGCAGGAAGGATTTTGTTATGAGGAGTCCAATAAAAACCATGCGACTTAGACCAATATGGGCTAGAAATGGAAATAGAATTAGATTGAAAAAGAGGGGTAAATAAGGTTATGAATATAGATAACGGAAAAATATCCGAGAGACAGTGTTTTAGAATTGGCGTGCTAGAAAATATTGCTCTTGGAATAGTAGTAATTCCTTATGTTACCACTAATATAGCCGGTGAGTGGCACCTGCCAGCCCTTTTGCTAGGTCTAATATTTACAGCAACCTATGGGATTATAATATTCGGTTTAACAAAGGTTTTTCCAGAGGGCTTTATAGAATATGTAGAAGAAAGCTTAGGGTTAGGTGGAAAACTAATTCAAGTTTTTTACCTATTTCGTTATGTGCTGAGAGCAGGTTTTATTATCATACTGTTCGGTGCAATTATACAGCAGTATATGCTTAGAAGCTATAATATGTGGTGGATTATATTGCCCTTTGTGCTTATAAGTGGATATGGTGGAACTAGGGATATTGAAAAAAGAGGAAGATTGCTGGAGCTACTATTTTGGTGGATGATAGTGCCTCTCATTGTTGTTGCAGTATTTTCTATAAGCAATATAGATTGGAATGTGCTGCCTGATATGGCAAGGAGCTTTCTTCCAAAAAGCATGGGTAATTCCGGAAACAAAATATTTCTCGGTGGTTATGTGGTTCTGATTATTTTTTCTACCCTAGAGCTTATGTTATTTACTCTGACAAAACAAAGAAAAAATAATTGGGAAAATGGATTAAAAATATTGTTGTGGGTGATTATTGCAGTTGTATTTGCTCACATTTATATTATAGGAATATTGGGCAGAGATTGGACAGGAAGCAGTAGCTATGCCGCATTTTCTGTAATGGAAGCATCCACGTTGCCAGGGGGAGCAGTAGAGAGACTTGATTACCCAGTTCTTGCATTTTGGATTATAGGTATATTTGCTATAGCTAGTGGATATATGTACTATTCTAAGGAGCTAGTAAATGGTATTTTTTGCGAGGAAAATCCAAAATCAAAGGTCTTAAGTATGCCTCTGGTTATTATACTTTGTCTGTTGTTTTCCTACCTTTGGAGTATTGAGAATGTGGCAAAGTATTTTACCTGGTACCTTATATGGATGGACTTAGCAGTAAGTATAGTTGTTCCGGTAGTTATTGGATTTGTTAAGGACAAGCGAGTAAGTAATATCCTTGCAGGAACCATAAAAAGAGTAAAGAATATTTTTATAATTACTATTGGAGTGGGACTGGCTATGGTTCTCACTGCTTGTAATTCCGTAGACAATACAAGAAATCTGACTCAGGGTATTAACTCTAGTTACAAGCCATTAGAGGATAAACGTGAGTCTATTGAAAATAGAGATTATGCTACGTCTATTGAAGTTAAGGTGGCAGAAGATGGAGATAAAGTATATAGCTTCAAAATTGAAACTGTGGATTTGAGTGAGTACAAGGGCGGTTCAGAAGGAAATATGAAAACTAAGGAATACCAGTGTGAGGAAAATGGTATGAAGGAAGCTATAGAAAAATACTATTCGGAAAAGGAAAGGGAGTTAGACCTTGGACATATAAGTGAAATCAAGCTAGATAAAACCCTTAGTGATGAAAATATTAAGGATATAGTTTTGGAGCTTTCTACTATGCCCTCAGTAGCAAAATCGGTGGAAGTTAGCTACCAAGAAAGGGGAAACGAAAAGAAGATACTTTTGCGAGAATTGATTAAGACCGCCTATACAGGGGAAGACTTCTAAACATAATAGGGATATTATCCCAAAGGTTTAGGAGGATATATGGGAAAGAGAATTGCAAGAGGTGCAATAATAGGAATATTTCTAGGTGTAATAGGTGCAATTGCCATAGGCAATATAATGTACTTTAACAAAATTATGAATTACAAAAACGAGGAATATAATGCCCTTAGTAGTGTGGCAGTTGTAGCCTCTGACAATGAGGAGACTGCCCCTGGGGCTGAAGGGATTTACGGAGTTGAGTGTCATGATCTTCAAGACGTGGTTTTAAGATTTCACGTACGTGCCAATAGTAATAGTGATGAGGACATAGCCTTAAAGTATTCAGTTAGGGATGCCATATTATATGAATATGGAGACATTTTGCAAAGTGATATGACTAGAGATGAGGTGTTTTCATATCTAGCTACAGAGCTTGAACATATTGAGGAAATAGCTACATTAACCTTAAATAATCTAGGCTATAGTTATCCTGTTAAGGTTTACTTTTCGACGGACTATTTTCCTATTAGACAGTATGGAGAGATGGTTTTTCCAGCAGGGTATTATGATGCTTTAAGAGTTGATATAGGTAAGGCAGAGGGAGAAAATTTTTGGTGCATTTTATATCCTATGATGTGCTATACCTTAGATAGTGGAGCTGTGCTTTCGGATGAAGATGGAGAAAAGCTAAAAGAGGTATTAGGTGAGGAAGAGTACAATAAGCTTTTTATAAAAAGAGATATTGAGGAAGACGAGGATGTAAAAATTAAGTTCAAGTTCCTGGAATGGCTGGGAATCTAAAGTGCTTTAATACTTGAACTTTAGTGTAATACTGAGGTATAATAAGAATATCTATGAGCATATATCAATGTGTAAAAGTTCTATGAAATATAGATAAGAATATAATATAAAAAACGAAACGAGGAAAAGCTTATGTCTAAGAAGAATTTGGCAATTATATTTGGAGGTCGCTCATCAGAGCACGAGGTATCTTGTATATCAGTACGTGCTATCGCAGAGGCGGTTGATTTAGAAAAATATAATGTGTACCTTATAGGTATTACAGAGGAAGGTACTTGGCTTTTATCAAAGGACATTGAAGCAATAAAGGATGGAAGCTGGAAGAACAGCCAGACATCAGCCATTATTTCACCAGACACTAAGGGTGAGCTTATTATTAGTGATGTGAATAATGGTACATATACTGTAAAAGACACAGTTAAGCTCGACGTTATATTCCCAGTACTTCATGGTATGTTTGGTGAGGATGGTACTATCCAGGGATTATTTGAGATGGCAGGAATTCCATATGTAGGTTGTGGAGTATTTGCTTCTGCCGCGTCTATGGACAAATTTTATACTAAGCTTGTGGTTGATACATTGGGTATCAGACAGGCAATATACGTTCCGGTTCTTAAACAGCAGCTAGAGGATATGGATAAGGTTGTAACAAGAGTTGAAGCAACACTTTCATACCCTGTATTTATTAAGCCTTCAAAGGCAGGCTCTTCAAAGGGCGTTTCAAAAGCTGATAACAGAGATATGTTAATATCAGGACTTATAGAGGCTGCAAAGCACGACTACAAGATTCTTGTTGAGGAAACTATTATTGGTCGTGAGCTTGAATGTGCTGTTTTAGGTTACGGCGATAATACTAAGGCTTCAGGTATTGGTGAAATAATTGCAGCTGGTGATGCACAGTTTTATGATTTTGACGCTAAGTACAACAACGCAGAATCAAAGACAATTATTGGACCAGAGCTTCCAGAGAGTAAGGAAGAAGAGATTAGAACAAATGCTATTAAGATATTTAATGCTTTAGATGGATTTGGTTTATCAAGAGTAGATTTCTTCTTAGAGAAGGATACAAATAGCGTGGTATTTAATGAGATTAATACATTGCCGGGATTTACATCTATCAGTATGTATCCTATGCTTTGGAAGGCAAAGGGGCTTCCTATAGATAAGTTAGTTGAGACACTTATAGATATGGCAGTAGAAAGACCATAGACATAAGGAGGAAAGATTATGGATTCAGCTATTGGAGTATTTGATTCGGGAGTAGGCGGTCTCACTGTTGTGAGAGAGATTATGCGACAGCTCCCAGGTGAAAATGTAATATATTTTGGTGATACAGCTAGAGTGCCTTATGGTAGTAAATCAAAGGATACGGTACTCAAGTTCTCTAGACAGATAGTAAGATTCCTTATGACTAAGAATGTAAAGGCCATTGTTTTCGCTTGCAATACAGCTAGTGCACTTGCACTTGAGGATATGAGGGACGAGATGAAGGTTCCAGTTGTGGGTGTTGTCAGACCTGGTGCTAAGATGGCAGCGGATATGACTAAGACTAAAAGTGTAGGTGTTATTGGAACAGATGCAACTATTAAGTCTGGTATTTACAATGAGTACATAAGACAGCTTGACCCAGAGGTTAGAGTTATCGGAAAGGCATGTCCGCTTTTTGTGCCTCTTGTGGAGGAAGGTTTACTTGAGG
Source organism: Lachnospiraceae bacterium (assembly GCA_017625815.1). Lineage (GTDB taxonomy): Bacteria > Bacillota > Clostridia > Lachnospirales > Lachnospiraceae > Coprococcus_C. The sequence continues at coordinate 4,413 of JAGAKD010000146.1, forward strand.
ATAGAATAACAGACGATATGGTGGATAGATATTTGTCAGAGCTTAAGCCTTACAATGTGGATTCCTTGGTACTTGGATGCACACATTATCCACTTCTTATGAACCCTATCAAGAGATATATGGGAGATAGTGTTACACTTGTGAATCCAGCCTATGAGACTGCTAAGGAATTGAAAAATATTCTTCAGAAGAAGGGACTTTTAAATGAAAAAATAACTACATCAACCTATGATTTCTATGTGAGTGATGGTGTTGATAAGTTCAAGTCATTTGCAGATGAGGTATTACCTATCAACGTTGGCTGTGTTAATGTTGTGGATATAGAGAGTTACTAAGAGGTATATTATGAAGGTTTTTCTTGAATACGAGAGCTTAGATATGACAGGTGAAAAAAGTAGCTCTAAGGTTTTTGCTATTATGGAGATTAGAGATACAGATTATAAGCTGGTTTTTGTTGAAGACCTGTCGGGAGAGGGACGTATGACCCGTTCAACTATGGTTTTATCCGAGGATGGACTTCGCCTAATTAGAAAAGGTGAGCTAAATACGGACTTTATGTTTGGACCTGCCCTAGTTCACAATACCTCTTATCAAACACCATATGGAGCAATACCAGTTACATTAGTAACCGAGGATTATGATTTTTTTGTCTCTCATCCATTTCACAAGGAAGATAGTCCTTTTCAAGAAAAAAATGTGCCAAAGGATTTTCATTTAGTAGCATCAGCGAAGTATGCTCTAGAGATAGAAGGTCAGGAGGCTTTGCCGATGAGTATACGTATTAATGTAACTAAAGCGTAATATATGAAATACTTTGGAGAAGGTTATGACAAAGGAACAGGAATTTGAAGAGTTTCTTGGAATTAGTACTATAGAGAATGGCACTAGTGACAAGGAAAAAATAGGAAAGTACTCTATATACGAGGCTACACATTACGAGGGATTGATTAAGATTTTTGAGGAGATAGTATTAACTCCTTATGACACCCTTGTTGATTTTGGCTGTGGTCTTGGTAGGGTTCTTTTTTATTGCAATCATCAATATATGTGTAAAGTGACTGGCATTGAATATGACAGCGAGATATATGGAAAGCTTTGCGAAAATGCAGAGGAGTACTTTAAACTATTCAAAAATCAAGAGAGAAAGTTTTCACTACTTAAGATGAAGGCAGAGGAATATTCTATAGAACCAACGGATAATTATTTCTATTTTTTCAATCCATTTGCGGTGGAAATACTAGATAAGGTGATGGAAAATATTTTGACATCAGTTAAGAAGAAGCCAAGGGAAGTGACTTTGATATTATATTATTGTACTTATGAGATAATGACAGCATTAAGAAAATATCCTCTCACTTTGGAGAAGGTTTTGAAGCTACCAGGATATGAAGAGGATCCGGATGAAAAAGCCTATATCTATAAGATGAATATTTAGGGGAAAATAAAAATCATATTGAAAAATAGATGGATATATTAGGACATGATTTTGAATATGTCATTTTTGAGGAAAATACGATGAAGAAGAATTATATATATGCCTTGACCACAGTACTCATATGGTCAACTATGGCGGCAACAGTGAAGAAAATGTTGTTTGATATACCGAATTTGCAGGCTCTGTCCATAAGTAGTTTTATAGCTGCAATATTTTTATTTCTAATGAATTTAATAAGTGGTAAGGGAAAAGAAATGAAACAGTACCCTGGAAAAGATTACGTAAAAATGTGTGGTCTAGGCTTTGTGGGATTGTTTTTATATTCAGCACTTTACTATTACGGATTAGGGGAACTCACATCCCAAGAGGCTTGTATATTAAATTATCTATGGCCTATGATGCTGGTGGTTTTCTCTTGTATTATCTTAAAAGAAAAGTTGACCCTTATGAAGGGTGTTGCTATGGTTTGCTCCTTTGTGGGTATAATTATATTGTCCCTTGGAAATAACCACAGTAGCGACGGAAATATTATCTTGGGAATTATAAGCTGTCTTGTGGCAGCAGCCTGTTATGGATTGTTTTCAGTGTTGAACAAGAAGGCAGATTATAGCCAAAGTATTTCTATGATGATTTTTTGGTTAGTAGCAGGAGTAGGCGCTTTAGTTGTTGGCTTAATGACAGAGGATTGGATTGCTATAACTGGAGTTCAGTGGATTGGAATGTTGTGGCTGGGTATTGTGATTGATGCAGTGGCATATTTGTTGTGGGCACTAGCTTTGAAGGGGGTTCAGGACACCGCAAAGATAGCCAATCTTGCATATCTAACCCCATTTTTATCCTTAGTTGTATCGGCAGTTTTTTTAAAGGAGAAGATTAAGCTGCAAGCATTTTTGGCGCTGATATTTATTGTGGGAGGAATATTGCTTCAGAGTGTGTATGACGGAGAGAAGAATTCTTAAGATGAAAGAAAAAGGGCTGTATTACAGCCCTTTTTCTTTTCTATGCAACTTCACTGCCATCACAATGGCAACTACAAAAATAATACCTGCCACCACTGCTGTAACTGCACTGCTAGTAGTTGTTCTAAATAATACCTGTGGTACAAAAAGTAAGCTTGTGTTTATTGATATATGAAGCAATATACCTGGTGTTATGGAACCGAACTCGTAGGCAAGGAAGCCTAGTACGGAACCTAAAATAAATGCATAAACACCTTGAATAATATTGCCATGATATACTCCAAATATAATACCCTGGAAAAGAATTGCCAGTGGAACGATAAGACTTCTTTTTGCATAGCGCTGAGTAAGTCCCCGGAACAAGAACTCTTCTCCTATAGGAGCAACAATCATAACTGCAAGGAGCATAAGCCAGGAAGAACCAGCTCCTGTAACACTTGTAACCATAGCATCGTATTCCCCAAATGTATCTGGAAATACTGGTCTAAGTAGAGCTAACACACCGTCCACCATAAACTGACCAGCCACACCGGCAATAATCATAAATATAGGTGTGCAGGATTTGAAGGTTGGACCTAATGCGAACTTAGCATAACCCCTTATGGTAAATGTCTCGTCTGTAACCTTGTATTTGCAAAAAACCTTATAATACCATAGTCCAAACACAATGAAATATAGCAAAAATTGTGTGAAAGTAATAGCGGCTAAATTCATTGGCTGGTTGTACTGCTCTGTAAATATTTCCCCTGCAGAACGAGAGCTAACACTACGCTCGTCAGAAAAAATATTATAGATAAACAGTATAAGAATATCCCCCAGAATGGCAACATACTGGAGGATAATTGCGATTATAACCGGCAATATTGAAAATATAAGATTAGAAATATTAAGTTCATTTTTCTTATTATTTGATATCATCTTGAATCTTCTTTGCTCGTTCTTTTTCTTTCTTAATCTGTTCCTTAGTCTTTTCTTTAGCTTTGTTCTGCTTCTTAGCTAAAATCTCATCATTAAGCTGCTTCTGATACTCTGCCTGACGTGCAAGCATCTTCTGTCTGAAGCTCTTCTTCTTTTTCTTACCTGTTTCTTCTTCAACAGCATTGTTCTTCTTATTACGAACACTCTTAACGCTGAGTATGTATATTCCACTTACCATAGCCTTAACCTCACCCTTAGTAGGAAGGTCTTCGAAGATTGCATCATCACAGATAAAATTCATAATCTGTGGACCAACCTTAGCCTTAACTATAGGAAGCTTAGCTTTCTGATATTTCTTAGGAGTCTGCTCCATAACAATCTTAGGAAGTCCTGCGTCCTTCATAGGAAGCACCTTCTTATCGATGATGAGCATTGTCATAGGCTGAGCTGCATCAGCCATCTGCTCCTTCTGAGCCATCTGCTTATTCTGTAAATTAGTTCCAACTTTGTAAAGTACAAACATTAGTACAGCGATTACTGCTAATACTATTAATAATATTGACCACCAAGGCATATTTTAATCCTCCTTAAATAATATGTTTATCTCTCATACCCTGAATAATGCTTGGAATCTCAGCATACTTAGCCTTACGTTCTTTGATGCCAAGCTCTGATGGATAAATTGGTTCACCAAATTCGATGATTACCTTTCCTTTTTTTATCTTCATACCTTCATTTTGTTCTAACATAAGGTCTGAACCAGATATAGCTATAGGAACAATAGGGCACTTGGCTTTTTCTGCCATTTTGTAGCCACCTTCCTTAAATGGAAGGAACTCATCACCCTGGTTACGATGTCCCTCTGGAAAGAGAATAATGGAATGTCCCATCTTAAGGTACTCAGCAGCCTGATTGATTGTCTGCAAGCCCTGCTTAACATCATCTCTGTTAAGGAAAAGACAACCTATATCCTTCATGTAAAGGTTAAGCAATGCAACCTTTTCCATACTGTCCTTAGCTACAAAGCCTGCAGGTCTACCTACAGTATTGTGAGTTAAAAGGATATCGAAGTAGCTTCTGTGATTGCCTACAAACAAACAGGTTTCTGGTGGGATGTTCTCTTTGCCTAGAACCTCCATCTTACAACCGGCTATTCGTAGCTCGTTTTTAAAGAAGCTATAAACAAACTTATATGCTTTTTTCCATGATTTGTCTGGGTTCTTCTTTGCAACCCCTTTTAGGTATAAATGATATGGCAGACAGAAAACCAATGTCAGTGCCAGTTTTAAAAATACCAAAAAAGTTCTCATGTGAAGACCTCCTTAGCACTATGTAGAGTTCTAAAATTTATCTTCCAAACATCTTGCAAGTCTCATATAATCTAGCTTCAAGCTGTGGAGTTAAAGCATCAGCCTTGTATCTCCAAGCCCAGTTACCTTCACCCACACCTGGAGTGTTAAATCTAGCCCAGGAATCAAGGGAAAGTACATCTTGCATAGGAACAATAGCCATATTGGCAACTGAACCAAAGCAAGCTCTTATAAGAATCCAACAGATGTCATAGCCATCAGTTGAAAAATATCTTCTAAGCTTATCCTTTGAAGCTTCGTATGCGTGGTTGTACCAGCCAAGAGTAGTATCATTGTCATGAGTACCAGTGTAGCATACGCAGTTTCTAGTAAAGTTATGAGGAAGGAAATCATTTTCTTCTGGGTTCTCAAATGCGAACTGAAGAACCTTCATACCAGGTAAACTAAACTTATCTCTAAGCTCCATTACTGAATCGTCAATTTCTCCTAAATCCTCTGCGATAATTGGAAGGTGATAGCCCAAGGTTGCTTCTAAATGTGTAAAGAAGTTAATACCAGGAGCTTCAACCCATTTACCATTGATAGCTGTTTCCTCACCATATGGGATAGCCCAAAACTTATCAAAACCACGGAAGTGGTCAATACGTAGGAAATCAGATAAGGTAAGCTGATATTTGATTCGGTTAAGCCACCATTCATAACCTGTTTCAGTGTGCTTTTTCCAATTGTAAAGTGGGTTACCCCATAACTGACCAGTAGCTGAGAAATAATCAGGTGGAACACCTGCAACCTCTGTTGGATATCCCTTTGAATCTAAAAGGAAAAGCTTCTGGTTAGCCCAAACATCAACACTGTCCCAAGCCATAAATATTGGAATATCTCCAATGATGGAAATACCTTTTTCGTTAGCGTAGGCTTTAAGCTCAGTCCACTCTGTATAGAACAAGAACTGGATAAACTTGTAGTAGCCCATCTCTGTTGAAAGCTTATTAATCCATTTTGCTTTCTGAGTCTTGTTAGGTTTCTTTAAGTCGTCCTCCCACATATACCATGGCATACCATTGTGGTAATCCTTACCTGCCATAAAGAGAGCATAGTCCTCAAGCCAATAAGAATCCTTGCAGAAGGTATCATACTTATCCATAAGCTCTTTGTTCGATGAGAAGCCATCTTGAACAGCTTCATCTATAAATCTCTCGTATGCCTTTTTTAAAAGACCTGTCTTAAACTCAATAAGATCGCCATAGCTAACCTGCTCTGGGTTCCATACCGGCATATCATTAAAATCACTATCATATAAAAGCTTTAATTCCTTTAGATGATCCAAGCTTATAATAAGTGGTTGTCCTGCAAAAGCAGAAAATGGCTGATATGGTGAATCACCAAAACCAGTGTGACCAAGTGGCAATATCTGCCATGTATTAAGTCCAGATTTCACAAGGAAATCAATAAATTTGTATGCGTTTTGTCCCAAATCTCCTATTCCATAAGGACCAGGAAAAGAAGTAGGGTGTAATAATATACCAGTGTATTTTTTAGGTTTGTTTTTAATACTGGTGTTCTGTAACATTTTCTAGTTCCTCCTAGTATTTAAGCACTAAATTCCATTATACATAAAATAGCCTTAAAAAACAATTAAATCTTCACTTAATTGTACATATTATAAAGCTTTTCAAATAAAGGAATAGACTTTTCAACCTGCTCAGTAGGAACACAGTATGATATACGGAAATGTCCAGGGCAGTTAAAGCTGTCACCAGGAACAATAATAAGGTTAAGCTCCTTTGCTGCTTTCCAGCAGAACTCATTAGCATCAGGTGTAAGTGAACGAGGGAACATATAGAAGGTTCCGCCTGGCTCAACTACATGATAACCGATACGAGTTAATTCCTTGTATAAGATGTCCTTATTTTTGTTGTAAATAGAAAGGTCGCTAGTCATATTAAGCACCTTCTCGATAGCAAGCTGAACAAGTGAAGGTGGACAGTTATGACCTGTAAATCTTGAAATCTGACCAGCCATAAGAACAAGAAGCTTAGCATCCTTGCAAGCTGGATTTACTGCCATATAACCAATACGCTCACCTGGAAGTGAGAGTGATTTACTGAATGAATAGCAGCAGATTGAATTGTCATAGAAAGATGATATAAATGGTGAATCTGTACCATCAAAAACAATCTCTCTATAAGGTTCGTCAGTAATAAGATATATGTCGTGGCCAAACTCTTCCTGCTTAGCATAGAGGAGCTTGGCTAACTTTTCGATAGTTTCTGTTGAATATACAATACCTGATGGATTGTTAGGAGAGTTGATGAGAACCGCCTGAACATTAGGGTTTAAAGCCTTCTCAAACTCCTCAAAATTAATCTGGAATGTATCTATATCTGCTGGAACAATAGTAAGCTTAGCACCTGCACCATTGACATATGGCACGTATTCTGGGAAATATGGAGCAAATGTAATAACCTCATCGCCATCTTTAACAACACAGCGTAATGCATGGGCAATAGCTCCTGCAGCAGCACTAGTCATAAAAATTTCGTCAGCAGTATAGTTCATACCAAATCTCTGATTGAGAGAATCTGCAACTGCCTTTCTTGTTGAGTCAAAACCAAGTGATGGGCTGTAACCATGAAGCTTAACTGGGTCGCTGTTTTTAAGTAAATCAACCATAGCATCTGTGAATTCCTGTGGAACAGGCACAGATGGGTTACCGATGGAAAAGTTATATATATTTTCAGCTCCGATTTCAGCAGCCTTCTTGTTAGCATATGTAAAAAATTCTCTGATGACAGAACCCTTTCCTGTCATATCCTTGTACATTTCATTAATCATAAGTGTATCCTCCAAAAATAAAACTGTTAAGCTTTTAAATTCATAGCAAGTTAATAAAGATAATCAATGATTTAAAAAGCGTTTTAATTATAGCAAATTACATAGGAAAATAAAAGTAATGTTTGAAAAAACATAGAGTAATATCTCATAACAGGAAAAAGGTGATGAAGAATTCCGGGGAGGAAAATTCGTTCATCACCTTTTTGAGGGGAGAGAGGATTCAAATATATGAAAAGCTCTTACAATACGTAATATAACATCTAAATGTGTCGAAATTATGTTTTAATTGTGAAAAATAAAACACATTAGATAAAATTCATATATTTAGAAATCCGCCAATTCTCTGATAGAGACATCAAGTTTATGTAATGTCTTCTGAATAGCATCGTTAACAACACCTGACTCGTGTGCCATCTTACCAAACTCGTGAGCAACAACTGTGAAACCACGTCCAGCCTCACCAGCTCTAGCTGCTTCGATAGAAGCGTTAAGTGCAAGAATGTTCTGCTTGTTCTCAATCTTCTTGAGACTCTGTGACTTAGATGTAAGCTCTTTAATAAGAGCAGAAGCATCACCAATTTCTGAAGTAAAGTTTGAGATAGTCTCATTATACTGAGCCTTTCTGAATGAAGCTTCTAAAAGGTTCTGGATAGACATAACGAGAAGCTGTGCAGCACTCTCAATAACATCTTCGTCCATGTCCTCATCTAAAGGTCCGCCGATAACTGAAGCGACGATAACCTCATCAACCTCAATATCCTCACCAAAAGCCTCTATATTATTACGTGAAAAGCCTAATTTGTTTGATAAAAAGTTTCCTTCATCATCTAATACTACGGCAATCATATTGGTAGCAGCAGCCCACTTTTCAAGTAATTCGTCAAGTGCTGCGCTGTCTAAGTAATCATTAATAGTCATAGCCAATACCTCCTCTTGATATTCCTACCCAATATTGTATAATTTTTTTGAATAAATATCAACAAGAAATATCCTATTTTCAGAAAAATATTTACAAAAATTAATATAGAATTTAGAATAAATAGGAAATCTAAGTAAAAAATCAAGTTTATATGATAAGGAATAAGAAAATGATTAAAATATTTGAAACTCATGCACATTATGATGATGACGCATTTGATGAAGATAGATATAGTTTGCTATCTAGTTTAAGGGAAAATGGAATAGATAAGGCTGTAAATATTGGTGCCAATTTATCCACATCAAAGGCAACTGTTGAACTTACAAAAAAATACGATTTTATGTATGGCGTGGTTGGTGTTCACCCATCAGATATTAGAGAGCTTGAGACAGAGGGAGCCATAGATGTTATTGAGAAGCTGGCTGTGGAAAATAGTAAAGTAGTAGCTATAGGAGAGATAGGTCTTGACTATCATTACGATGATGCAGATGAAGCTCTACAGAAGAAGTGGTTCATTAACCAGATGGAGCTTGCAAGAAAGCTGAAGCTTCCTATTGTTGTTCATAGTCGTGATGGGGCAAAGGATACTATGGATATTATGACGGCTGAAAACGCACAGGATATAGGTGGTGTTGTTCACTGCTTCTCATATGGAAAAGAGGTTGCAAAAACCTTTCTTGATATGGGATTTTATTTAGGCGTAGGTGGAGTAGTTACATTTAAGAATGGCAAGAAGTTAAAAGATGTTGTAGAGTATGCACCACTAGATAGAATTGTTCTTGAAACGGACTGTCCATACCTTGCTCCAGAGCCATTTAGAGGAAGAAGAAATTCATCACTTTACATTCCGTATGGGGCACAGGTTATAGCTGATATTAAGGGAATAGATGTTGAGGAATTGTACCAGATAACTTACAACAACGCTATGAAATTATATAGATTATAATTTGAAAGGAGAGTGGGATACCTACAGTGTCTCACAGGATTAAATGGAGAAATTAAGCAATCCACAGGTTACTATACAAATAATAAAAAAATATGATTTTGCATTTCAGAAAAGATTTGGTCAGAACTTTCTAATTGATGGTCACGTTATCGAAAAGATTATTAAGGCGGCTGACATAACAAAGGAGGATACTATTTTAGAGATAGGGCCTGGTATTGGAACTATGACTCAGTATCTTGCAGAGGCAGCAGGAAAGGTTTATGCCGTTGAAATCGACAAAAATCTTTTGCCTGTTTTAGCTGAAACCTTAGGGGAATATGATAATGTTGAAGTTATAAATAACGATATACTTAAGGTTGATATTAAGGAACTTTTAGGTGAAGATGCAGGTAATGTGAAGGTGGTTGCCAATCTTCCGTATTATATTACAACCCCTATTATTATGGGACTTTTTGAGAATCATATTCCAGCCAAATCCATCACTGTTATGGTACAAAAGGAGGTTGCCCTTCGTATGCAGGCAGCACCTGGTACAAAGGACTATGGTGCACTTTCCTTGGCGGTTCAATATTATGCCCAGCCTTATATTGTAGCCAACGTTCCACCTAATTGTTTTATGCCAAGACCGAATGTGGGATCAGCTGTAATTAAGCTCACAAGATGGGACAATCCACCAGTTAAGGTTAATGATGAGAAATTAATGTTTGATTTGATTAGAGCTTCATTTAATCAGAGAAGAAAAACTCTTCAAAACGGAATTAACAACGCACCTAACCTTAACTTTACAAAGGAGCAGGTGGTTGAAGCACTTAAGGAAATGGGTCTTCCAGAAACAGTAAGAGGAGAAGCCTTAACCCTAGAGCAGTTTGCAAGGCTCAGTGATTTATTAGGAAAATAAGTAATATTTACCCCCCTTCCCGAATATACATATAGTATTATAAATGGGGAAGCGAGGTCTTGTTATGGGACAAAATAGATGGGTGTCTTATATATACAGATATCGAAATAATATACGGTGTGAGAATGCAGGCTTTATAAAGGTGCAAAAAATATCAAATAAGAATGCAGATCTAGCTCGTGTACAGATAGGTATGAAGCTTTTTAAAACCCAGGATTGCAAGTGTATGGCCTATCTTATATATGGTAAAAATCAAGGGAAATATTTGACGGATATATATTTCAAACGGGAAGAAAAAGATACTTTGATGAAGCGTGTAGAGATTCCTTGGGATAATCCTGTGGGAGATGGATATTCCATAGAAGAATATGACGGTATTCTTTTTGTTTGTGACGACGGAGAGATACTCACTGGTATGTGGCAGGAGTACGATATAGATGTTAGTGATGTTCGTTTTCAAAAGCAAAATGAAAATGATTCTACTAATACGGAGAAACCCACCATTGAAGAAGAGCTTGAGACGGCTTACACAGAAGCAGAAAGTATGGATTATATGCAGGTTTGCAGGGATATGCTAGAGACTTATCCAAGACTTCCGCTTTTTATAGATAGTGAACTTACGGAATGTGTTAAGATAGTTCCCCACGACATAGGAAAACTTGCCATGGGCAATTGGAAACTGGGCGTAAATAGTTTTTTGTCTCATGGGTATCATCATTATAGATATTTAATGTTAGGGAAAGTACGTATTGATGACAAAGAAAGATATGTCATAGGGGTACCGGGAGTATTTACAAATAAAGAAAGATATATGGCAAATATGTTTGGCTTTAGTGTATTTGTGCCAGTGAGAAAAACAAAGGTATTGACTGGCAATTTTGGCTATTGGATATCAGAGGTATCCAGTGTGTAGCGGACTAAGTCTACATAGTGTCCCATAACATTTGCGCTTTGTGGTTCAAGTCTTACAGGTACAAAGCCTAGCTTAGATGCAAGCCTAATAGAAGGCGTATTATCAGGGTGTATGCGGACATCAATTCTTCTTATATCATAGTCTTTTACTAAAACCTCTATAGCAGCAAGACAAGCTTCGTAAGCATAGCCTTGGTTTTGATAGAAAGCATCAATCTTATAACCCATTTCTGCATAGGGCACAGAACCATCATGCATAAGATTTAGATTGATGGCGCCAATGATACGTGACGGATAAGAAGCCTTGTAGATATAGTATCGTAAAAATGTACCAAGGGTATAAGCTTTATATTCTCTTCGCAACATAGCTGCGTGGTAGTCTATGGTATAAAAGCCTGCTGGTCTGGTTGGTTCAAAGTGCTCAAAGGAAGCTCTATTTCTATCATATAGAGCAAGAACTTCGTTAGCTTTATTTTCATTTTCTACTCTAAGCACTAGATGCTTAGTTGTTTTGACCATTGGCCCCATAGTATTTGTACCCTTTTTGTTTTAGTGTTGATTAACATATTATATAATATTTTTTGAGGTGATACAATTGTGTGATATGGAAATACAGAAGAAAAAAGAAAAGTATATGAAGGAAGCTATTAGACAAGCGAGGAAGGCAGAGGCAAATAAAGATGTTCCTATAGGTTGTGTAATAGTTTATGAGGATAAGATTATAGCTAGAGGCTACAATCGTCGAAATGTGGACAAGACCACACTTGCCCATGCGGAGATACTTGCCATCAAGAAAGCTTCCAAATATCTTGGTGACTGGCGATTAGAGGATTGCACAATGTATGTTACTCTTGAACCTTGTCAGATGTGTGCAGGAGCCATTGTTCAAGCTAGAATTCCCAACGTGGTAATTGGTTGCATGAATCCAAAGGCTGGTTGTGCAGGTTCCATTATCAATTTACTTGATATGAAACAGTTTAATCATCAAGTACAGGTTGAGCGAGGTGTGTTGGAGGCGGAGTGCTCCACTATGATGAAGGATTTTTTTGCATGGCTTAGAGAGTCTAAGAAGTCAAAAAATCTTGACTTAACATAACAATTCCTATATACTTGATTGATAGTGGTAAATTATTATTAACTAATATAATATTTTTCACCAATTATTAAATTTGTTATAAAATTTCCGTGCAGCCGGGGAGTTAGCGGTGCCCTGTACCTACAATCCGCTACAGTAGGGGTGATGGTTGGTCTCGGGTTGTTTTTTGTAGAGCTGCCCTTGGTAAGTGGCGTTGATGTTTGGGTCTCGCGCGATAGGAATCTATGAACCGTGTCAGGTCGGGAACGAAGCAGCACTAAGTAGAACCTCTTATGTGCCGTGAGGTCGCCTGGACTGAGTTAACTGCTAAGGTAACGTCTATGATAGCTTCACAAAACCAGCCGCACGGTTTTAAAATAATCTTAAAATTGAGTACTTTATGTATACAAAAAGTAAAAAAGCTATAGTAATTTTTGCAAAATAATGTTATGATATATAGTACTAATTAGTTATACTTGAGAAAATGTTGATGCAAGAGGGCGAGATTTTATGAATTATGCAGAGATAATAGAATACGTTAAGAAAATGACTTCTGATAATGGTAGACCCCCTATGTATCCATTCAGAAGTAGATATGAGCATACAATGAGAGTATATAGATGGGCGATTAAGCTACAGTCAGAGCTTGGTGGAGATTTAGACATTATTGCCCTTGCTGCACTTCTACACGATATAGGTTGGTCTGAGGACAGACCTCATGGAGAGGTAGGAGCAGAGCTTGCAGTTGAATATTTAGATAGCCTTGGAGTAGATCCTGATATCATTCGTCGTGTAGGTGAGATTATTATGATTCACGAGGATAAGGATACTGATGCAGACCTTTCACTTGAGTGTAAGATTGTTATGGATGCGGACCTTCTTGATGAGGTTGGAGCTGTTGGAGTTCTTTGGGACGCTATGGCTACTGCTTGCGAGGATGAGGCAAGCTACAAAAAGGCATATTATAGAATCAAGAACTATTACCGTATTAACAAACCTAAGATTAGACGCTGCAAGACAGACGCTGCTAGAACAGAGTATGCTAAACGTATGCAGATGATTGATAATTATATTCTTCAGTTAGAGAAGGTAGAAGTTCTTGAAAACAATTCCTTTCGCGGAACCTTAATGGAAACAGTAAAAGCAGCAACCAAACG
>JAGAKD010000147.1 GCA_017625815.1 Lachnospiraceae bacterium
CGTGTTTTAGAAACTCGCAATCACAAAGAAAATGGACTATGACTTGTGTTCGGATTAATCCGAACAAGTCATAGTCCATTTTCCTTGTCTTGCTCAAACATCTAAAACAGCGGGGCGTTATCGCAAGTATATCTCTAATGATATTTCACTAAAATCTCTTAAAAATCGACTAAAAAACTTCCTTATATGCTTTTATATCCCATTCAGCATTGAGTTTGTACCTAGCGGTGTTAATCAAACATCGAAAGTGCAAGGCAATAGATATTACAAAATCTCTTAAGGGAATAAAAACTAGTTTAGCCCCTAGGTATGCCGCATAAAAACTTTTGGGCGTGTTATTTTAGGTATTTTTTGAGATATTTTCCTGTGTAGGATTTTTTGTTTTTCACTATGGCTTCTGGTGTTCCTGTGGCTACTATAGTTCCACCACCCTCACCACCTTCTGGGCCTATATCTATGATGTAATCTGCTATCTTGATAACATCAAGATTGTGTTCTATGACTACTACAGTATTACCACCTTCACTAAGCTTTCTGAGTATATCTACTAACTTGTGCACATCAGCAAAATGCAAACCTGTAGTTGGCTCGTCTAGAACATATATAGTTTTGCCTGTACTTCTACGACTAAGCTCTGTAGCAAGCTTAATTCGCTGTGCCTCACCACCTGATAAGGTAGTAGATGGCTGGCCAAGTTTTATATAACCTAGACCTACATCTCTTAAGGTTGATATTTTTCTTAAGACAGATGGAACATTTTCAAAGAATTCACATGCTTCATCAACAGTCATATCAAGCACATCATATATACTCTTTCCCTTATATTTTACTTCTAGAGTTTCTCTGTTATATCGCTTGCCGTGACACACTTCACAAGGCACATATACATCCGCTAAAAAGTGCATCTCTATCTTGATGATACCGTCACCCTTGCAGGCCTCGCATCGACCGCCGGATACATTAAAGGAAAATCTACCTTTGTTGTAGCCCATAGCCTTAGCATCCTTCGTGTTGGCAAATAAGTCTCTAATCAAATCAAACACGCCTGTATATGTGGCTGGGTTAGACCTTGGAGACCTTCCAATAGGTGACTGGTCTATATTGATAATCTTGTCTAATTGTTCAAATCCAACTATATCGTCATGTGCCCCGGCCTTACTCTTGGCACGATTAAGTTCTCTGGCTAATCTCTTGTAAAGTATTTCATTAACAAGGGAGCTTTTGCCAGAACCAGATACACCTGTTACACAGGTAACCACACCTAGTGGAAAATCCACATCAATGTTTTTAAGGTTATTTTGACGAGCACCTTTTACGGTGAGATATCCAGTAGGCTGTTTACGCTCCTTTGGCACTGGTATCTTAAGCTTACCACTTAAGTAAGCGCCAGTTATAGATTCAGGACAAGCTATAATATCCTCAACCGTTCCTTCTGCTACTATTTCTCCTCCTGCCGAGCCAGCTCCCGGACCTATATCTACTATGTGATCTGCTGCCATCATAGTATCCTCATCATGTTCTACTACTATGAGAGTATTGCCCAAATCTCTAAGCTTTTCTAAAGCTGCAATCAGTTTGTCATTGTCCCTCTGGTGCAAACCTATACTTGGCTCATCAAGTATATATGCCACACCCACCAAACCAGAACCAATCTGAGTGGCAAGTCTAATTCGCTGTGCCTCACCACCAGATAATGTACCTGTGGAACGAGACAAGGTTAGATAATCTAACCCCACATTGACAAGGAAACCTATTCTAGACCTTATCTCCTTCAGTACCTGGGCACCAATAATACTCTGACGTTCTGAAAGCTTAAGCTCATCCAAAAACTTGGCCAACTTAACTATGGACATATCTGTAATATCAAATATATTCTTATCCGCAATAGTTACCGCCAAGGACTCTGGCTTAAGTCTCTTACCTCCACATTCCTCACAAGGTACAACAGTCATAAATGTCTCATATTCCTGCTTAATAACCTCGGCTGAAGTTTCTCTATATCGTCGCTGAACATTTTTTATAAGACCTTCAAAAGCTATCATGTATTCACCATAGCCTCTTGTTCCCTGATATGCAACGTGAACCTTTCTTCCCCCTGTTCCGTAAAGGATAACATCCTTTGCGTCCTTGCTGAGCTGCTCATATGGTGTATCCAAAGAGAAACCATAAGCCTCAGCCAAGCCAACTAAACAAGCATGAGAGTAGCTCTTCTTATCGCCACTAGACTGCCATCCAATAACGGATATAGCTCCATCATTTAAAGAAAGGGACGTATCAGGTATCATAAGCTCCACATCAAACTCACTTCTAAATCCAAGTCCTGTACAACATGGGCAAGCACCAAAAGGATTGTTGAAAGAAAAGCTTCTAGGCTCTATCTCATCTATGCTAATGTTACAATCCGGACAAGAAAAGCTATCAGAAAAATTGATTACTTCTCCACCAATAACATCTACCTTAAGCAACCCTTCTGACATTTTCAGGACAGTTTCTATAGAATCCGCAAGTCTGCGTTCTATGCCTTCACGTATGGCAAGTCTATCCACCACAATGTCAATATTGTGTTTCTTATTCTTATCTAAGCTTATCTCTTCGCTAAGTTCATACATGCTTCCATCAATAATTGCTCTGACAAAACCACTTTTTCTAGCCTGAGAAAGTAGCTTCGCATGTTCGCCCTTACGACCTCTTATAACTGGTGCTAGCAACTGAAACTTAGTTCCCTCTGGTAGCCCCATAATCTCATCAACCATCTGGTCAACTGTCTGTCTAACAATCTCCTTTCCACATTTTGGACAGTGAGGTATACCTATACGAGCATATAATAATCTCAAATAATCATATATCTCTGTTACAGTTCCAACTGTGGAACGTGGGTTACGGTTGGTAGACTTTTGGTCAATAGAAATGGATGGGGAAAGACCTTCTATCTTATCCACGTCCGGCTTATCTGCTAATCCTAAGAACTGTCTAGCATAAGAAGACAAGGACTCCATATATTTTCTCTGGCCCTCTGCATATATAGTATCAAAGGCTAGAGATGACTTACCTGAACCAGAAAGTCCTGTCAGTACAACAAACTTATCTCTTGGAATTTTAATATCTATATTTTTTAAATTGTGCTCCTTGGCACCTTGAATTGTAATATATTTATGGTCACTCATTTGTTACTCTCCATGCACTTTTAGATATATCAAATATACTGTGAATATATAATCATAATACATCCAAATATCTTTAAGCCATCTTCTTTTCTTTGTCTAAATAATCCTTCATCTTGTCTGTGTATCTTTTCACTATAGCTTCAACATCAATCTTATCTTTGCGGTCCAATACATAAACTGCAACTGCAGCACCTAACAAAAATACCACAACTAATATAGTAGTTATCATACATTTCTTCTTACGACACTTACAAAGTTCCTCTTCTATAATCATATCTTCTTCATCAAGAACCTCTTCAACCTCATCCATAGGTATATCAGTTCTCATTGAAATCTCTGTTATTAAATCGTCTCTTAACATAGTAATACCTCCTTATAAACATAGTATGGTTTATTTTAATCATCGTAATCACGTAAAATTATTTTTAATTCTTTTAATTCATCTCTTAGCTTAGCAGCTTCCTCAAAATTAAGCTCCATAGCAGCCTTATTCATACGTTTAGTGAGGCGCGCTATCTCTTCCTTCAGTTCTTTCTTAGTCATGGATTCAGGGTCTTTTCCATACTTGGTATCCTTTGACTTGTCTGCATCATCTACTTCTAATGAGATTATATCTCTTACGTCCTTTTTGATACTCTGCGGTATAATACCATGTTCCTCATTGTATCTATCCTGAACCTCTCTTCGTCTTTCTGTCTCACTAATGGCCTTAGCCATAGACTGGGTTATATTGTCCGCATACATAATAACTCGTCCATCTACATTACGAGCTGCTCGTCCAATAGTCTGCACTAAGGAAGTCTCAGAACGAAGGAAACCTTCCTTATCTGCGTCAAGTATTGCAACCAAAGTAATCTCTGGTATATCCAATCCTTCTCTAAGCAAATTGATACCTACCAATACATCAAAAACACCCATACGAAGATCACGAACTATCTCTATACGTTCCAGGGTATCTATATCTGAGTGCAAGTATTTGACCTTGATATCTAGTTGTCTCATATAATCTGTCAAATCTTCTGCCATTCTTTTGGTAAGAGTTGTAACTAAAATCTTATGCCCTAATGCCACTTCCTTGTTAACCTCTGCCACCAAGTCATCTACCTGGCCTTCTACTGGTCTTACCTCAACTAAAGGATCCAAAAGACCTGTCGGTCTAATAATCTGTTCAACTCTATTTTCTTCATTTTCACCCTCGTAATCTGAAGGCGTAGCAGACACATATAATATCTTGTCCACTCTCTCGCAGAACTCATCAAAATTAAGTGGTCTATTATCCAATGCCGATGGCAATCTAAATCCATAATCCACCAAAGTCTGCTTACGGGCCCTATCTCCTGCATACATTCCTCTAACCTGTGGTAATGTTATATGTGACTCATCTATAATTATAAGATAATCATCGTCAAAGAATTTAAGCAGGGTGTTCGGAGTTGCACCAGGTTCCAGCCCAGCTAGCACTCGAGAATAGTTCTCTATACCAGAGCAAAATCCAGTCTCTTTTAGCATCTCCATATCGAACTCTGTTCTCTCTGCTATTCGCTGTGCTTCAAGCAGCTTGTCATTTTCCTTGAAGTACTTGACCCTCTGGGCAAGCTCTAGTTTAATCTCTTCAATAGCCGCCTCAAGCTTGTCACTAGCAACTACATAGTGAGAAGCAGGGAATATACATGCAAAATTAAGACTTCTCTTTATCTCTCCTGTCAGTGGGTCAAACTCAACTATTCTATCTATCTCATCTCCAAAGAATTCTACTCTTATGGCATCCTCAAAGGTAGATACAGGTATGATATCTACCACATCTCCCTTTACTCTAAATGAACCTCTAGCAAAATCCATCTCATTTCTAGTGTACTGTATATCTACCAGCTGTCGGATAACTTCATCTCTATCCTTTTGCATACCCGGTCTTAAGGACATCATCATAGACTTATAATCTTCAGGATCACCTATACCATATATACAAGATACAGATGACACAACTATAACATCCTTACGCTCTATAAGAGCCGCTGTAGCACTATGACGCATCTTGTCTATCTCATCATTCACCGAGGAATCCTTAGCGATATAGGTATCAGTAGATGGCACATATGCTTCCGGCTGATAATAATCATAATAACTAACAAAATATTCAACAGCATTGTGAGGAAAAAATGACTTGAACTCACTGTAAAGCTGTGCCGCTAAGGTTTTGTTGTGGGATATAATTATAGTTGGCTTATTAATCCTAGCAATAACATTAGCCATAGTAAATGTCTTACCTGAACCTGTTACACCAAGCAAGGTCTGCTGTTTCTTGCCCTCCTCAAAACCTTTAACAAGTCCTTCTATAGCCTCAGGCTGATCGCCAGTTGGCTGATACTCCGATACTAATTCAAAATGATCCACAACATCACCTCCATACTTCTAAATATAGTATTAACAACGTAAACATACTATATCACACCCATCAAAAAAAGTACAGAAGAAAATGAACATTTGTTCTATTGCAAACAACCTACCTTACATTATTCTTATTCTTTTTTAAAAGAAATACACTAATAGGATAGCTCACAGGCATGATAATTTTTTCTTCCTGTAAGAGATTTTTGCAATATCTATTGCCTTGCACTTTCGATGTATGATTTACACCGCTAGGTACAAACTCGATGCTGAATGGGATATAAAATCATATAAGGAAGTTTTTTAGTCGATTTTTAAGAGATTTTACTGAAATATCATTAGAGATATACTTGCGATAACGCCCCGCTGTTTTAGATGTTTGAGCA
>JAGAKD010000148.1 GCA_017625815.1 Lachnospiraceae bacterium
AAGACAGGTTGTGCATTTTCAGAGCATAGAGAAAAGTATATAGGTGATGAATTAATTGATTATGGTAGTGTGGATCCTGCGATGGAGCAAATAAACTATAGAAAATCCTTTGCAACTATAGTTGATGAAGTTACTTTGGATAATGTTCCGAAGGCAGTTCCAGGAGAAACCATAACTAACCTTGGTTCGGAATTTAACTTGACAGTACCTGATGGAGCAAAGTATACAGCAACAGGAATATGGTATCTTAACAGTGGAGATTTTCCTGCAGAAGCAACTTTTAAGGAGGGTATGTCTTACAAGTTATTGATTGAGATAATTCCAGAGCACGGCTTTGAATTTGCAGATGCAACTATGGTGTACATCAATGGGGTTGCACATAAGGATACAAGTGCAAACAAGGATATCTTACATATAGAGGTGCCATATTCTTTTGCTAAAGTAGTTGACAAAATTGAGGTTACTGGTATTACTGAGCCTAAGATAGGTGAAGCCCCATCTACGTCAGGACTCAAGGTGCCTGATGGAGCAAATTATACTATAGATTATGCCCACTGGGTGGATATAGACGATTACGACAAAGTTGTTACTGTTTTTGAGGCTGGACATGCCTATGATTTGGTGGTTCAATTGACTCCAAAGCAAGGATATGAGTTTGGCTTGGAAACAGAAATATATATAGGGGACGAATTTTTTGGACGACCTGATGCTGCAGATTGGGTATTGGTGATCTATAACAAATCCTTAAAGAATGTTTTGCCTGAGGTTAAGATAGATGGTGTTCAGGAGATGAAGGTTGGAGAGAAATCAAGCACTAAGGTTACTGTACCTCAGGATGCAAAGTATGAAGCTATAGCTGAGTGGCGTGTGTGGGATGACAATATAAAGGATTGGAAAGCGTTCGACGGAACTTTTGAAGAAGGTAAGACTTATTACTTAAATGTTGACATATTTGCAGACCAAGGTTATGAATTTAGTGAGGATGCTACGAAGTATTATGTGAATGGAACCTTAAGTGATGAAGTGTATGGCCTGGGAGGAAGGGCTACCTATAGCAAAGAGTATTCAACAGGTCTTAAAGCTATAGATAAGGTCGAGATTACTATTAAGGAGCCGGTTGTTGGTCAGCATACAAGTATAACCCCAGTTATCACTCTACCAGATGGAGCGAATTATACTTTGGAGTCAGATGATTTATTATACAATACTTGGCTTCAGTCTTTCGAGGGTGATGATGCACGATATGAATTACACAATGCATATATAGAGGCAGGTAACACATATGGAGCTAAATTTAAGATATATGCTAATGAAGGCTATATGTTTTCAGAAGATGTTGTGGTTATTGTAAATGGTATTTCATTAACGAAGGATTATATGTCTACATACCATAAGGAAGTTGTGGGTACATATACATTTGGTATGCCTTGTGAGCATATATATACTGATGACACAGACGAAACCTGTGATGCTTGTGGATATAAACGTCATGTGGAGAAGAAAGAAGAAGCTAACGTTGATGCTAGTCCAGCAACAGGCGATGATTTTAACTCGGTATTTGTATTTATGATTATGTCAATGTGTGGCATAGCGTTGTTGTATATTAATCCTAAGCGAAAAGAAAATAAAATATAATTTTGGCGTAACAATATAAATTTTGTTGAAAAACAGTCACCATATATGAGATAATTTTCATAGGGTGGCTGTTTTTTATTGGGATGTAAGGCCTAACTTATATGAATTAAAAGGACACTTAAAGATGAGGTGATAATATGTCTGACAATATAAATGATATTGATTGGTTAGGTAAACCATATTATTCTTTAAATGCATATTTCAAGCATACCTACGGACAAAAGGTATATAAGATTGCTGTAGATGCTGGTCTTACTTGTCCAAATAGAGATGGAAAATTAGATACTAGAGGCTGTATATTTTGCAGTGCTGGGGGTAGCGGAGATTTCGCTGTTGGAATTGAGTCAACGGATGAATCAAGGAAAAATACGGCTTTGCCAGAAATATGTCATAACAATAAAGTGGATTGGGTAAGAAAACAGATTGAAGAAGGCTTAAAAAAGTTTAATAAATCTGTTGGTGATAAGTTCGTAATATATTTTCAGGCGTTTACTAATACCTATGGAGACATAGACTATCTGAGAAAAATTTGGTCTGAGGCATTAGAGTATGATGATGTGGTGGGTATATCCATAGCTACAAGACCAGATTGTTTAGGCCATGATATTATAGAGCTATTGGGTGAGTTGAAAAATAAATATTGTACCTGTAGCATAGATTGCACTTCAGAAGAAAAACAAGATGAGGTTTTGTCCTTTGAGAAAAATAAGTTTATATGGGTAGAATTAGGATTACAGACAATACATGACAAAACTGCAGGTTATATCAGAAGGCATTATCCTTTGTCTTTTTATGAAGAAGCTGTTATAAAATTAGGAAAATTAGATATTCCATATATTACTCACATTATTTTTGGACTTCCGGGTGAAACAAAGGAAGATATGCTAGAAACCGTTTTTTATGTGGAACAAGGGATTTTCGACTATGACAGACATGGTCAGATAAAACCTTTTGGTATAAAGCTACAGTTGTTACATGTGTTAGAAAATACAGACTTGGCCCTTGATTATGAAGCTGGAAAATTTCAAACTATGGAGATGGATGAGTATATTGAGCTAGTGATAGATGCCCTACAGAAGATAAATCCTAACATAGTTATTCATCGTGTGACAGGTGACGGTCCCAAATCCATACTCATATCACCTACTTGGTCTGGAAACAAAAAATTAGTATTAAACACCTTGCATAAACGTATGTCTGAGAGAAATGCTAGACAGGGAGATTATTCTATAATGCTGTGGTAAAATATATGGGCTACTGAGGTTTATTCAGTAGCCTTTTTACATTAATTGGCCTAAAAAAATACTTACAATAAAACCAGCCAAAGTGCATATTAGTGTGGCTGGAAGTGTCCATCTTGTCTTTTTTACTCCTATGGCGAGAAAATACACTGACATGGTGTAAAAGATAGTTTCTGTACTACTCATCATAATAGATACAGAGTTTCCTAGTGTAGAGTCGGGACCATAGGTTTTAAATATATCAAGGGTCATACCTGTGGCTGCGGATGATGAAAACATGCGAACCAAGGAAACAGGTAAAAGCTCTGATGGTATGTTAAAAAGATTTGTTAAGGGTGTAAAAAAATTGCAGACAATATCTAAAAATCCCGAGCTTCTAAAAATCCCTACAGCCATAAGAAGTCCCACTAAAGTGGGTGCAATTTCAATAACTATTTTAAAGCCATCTTTAACTCCGGTAAGAAAAACATCGTAAACAGAAACTTTTTTTGACATTCCGTAAAGCACAATATAGCCAATTATTACGGGGATAGCATATTTTGACACAAGAAGTAGTACATACATAACAACATTTCCTTGAAAATATGGCGCAAATAATATACTATAATACTATGTTCATTACATAAAAAATATAATGTAAAAAGGGGAAAAGATATGAGATTAGTAACACGTTCAGATTTTGACGGTTTAGCTTGTGGTGCTCTTCTTAAGGAAGCGGGTATTATTGATTGTTGGACATTTGCTCATCCAAAGGATTTACAGGATGGACTTGTTCCAGTAACTGAAAATGATTGTCTTGCTAACGTGCCATTTGTTGAGGGTTGTGGACTTTGGTTCGATCATCACTCAAGTGAGCATGAGAGACTTCAGCTTGAGGGCAAGTACAAAGGCGAGAGTAGAATTACACCATCGTGTGCAAGAATTATATATGAATATTATGGTGGAAAAGAAAAATTCCCACAGTTTGATGAGATGATGGAGGCTGTTGATAAGGTTGACTCTGGTAATCTTACAGTAGATGAGATTCTCAATCCTACTGGTTGGATACTTATTGGTTTCCTTATGGACCCAAGAACTGGTCTTGGACGTTGGAGAAACTTTACTATACCTAATTACAAGCTTATGGAGGAGCTTATTGATGCTTGTAGAACTATGACTACAGAGGAGATACTTGCACTTCCAGATGTACAGGAGCGTATCGAAGTATACAACGAGCAGACAGAGAAGTTCAAGGAGATGGTTAAGACATATACTCGTATTGAGAAGGATGTAATTATTACTGATCTTAGAGGAGTAGATCCAATCTATACTGGTAACAGATTTATGATTTACAGCCTTTACCCAGAGCAGAATATCTCTGTATGGATTGTTAATGGTAAGGGTGGCGTAGGTTGCTCTGCTGCTGTTGGTTACAGTATCATCAACAAGACTTCAAATGTTGATGTTGGAAGTCTTATGCTTAAGTATGGCGGTGGTGGTCACCGTAAGGTTGGAACATGCCAGTTCTCAGATGAGAATATGGATG
Source organism: Lachnospiraceae bacterium (assembly GCA_017625815.1). Classification (GTDB taxonomy): domain Bacteria; phylum Bacillota; class Clostridia; order Lachnospirales; family Lachnospiraceae; genus Coprococcus_C. The sequence goes on from JAGAKD010000148.1 coordinate 4,402, forward strand.
AAAAATTACCACAGCTCATAGATGAAATAGTAAATTACCAGGCTTAAATTAAACTTTAAAATGTTAACTTTTGTTGCATTTTGACTATGGTCGATTAGTGAAAAGGACCTTGCGTAAACCTAGTGTTTATGCCAGGTCCTTTTGTTTTACAAGCATATAAAAAAATGTAAATGTGTATATTTTGCTACATTGAGTATACAAATTGGAGCTTTACGAATTTTTTGACCTAGTGTATAGTTCGTTTTGTAAGGAACAGACTCCTGAAGGGAGTGGTGATTATATATTATGTATTTATTATTAGTCTGTTGGTTACAGCAATTTATTTTGATTTAAAAACATTTCATATACCCAATTTTTTAAATCTATGTGGGTGTGGACTAGGCTGTATATATACTCTTATATTCCAAGGTATATATCAGGTGAAAGCTAGTTTATTAGGAATGATTATTCCAGTTGTTCTATTATTTATTTTCTTTATTTTCAAATTAATTGGGGCAGGAGATATTAAACTTCTTGCTGCTATTGGTGCCTTTGTTCAGGCAGATATTTTCAAGGTTATTATTATTGCTATGTTTTTGACAGCTGTATATGGGATAGGAGTTGTATTGTTTAAGTTGGCAAAACTTATCATACATAATCAATGGACTTATAAAACAACTTGTATTCATATGTCTATTCCAATTGGTGTTGCAACTTGTATTTTTCTTATTGGAGGGATGTAATATATGAGTTATAGGATTGGTATATTAAACCAGGATAAGAAATATTCATATGGATTGATGGAGTATCTGAATAATACAGAGTATCATTTTAAAGCAATTACTTTTTCTGGTGAGCTACCCCTTAGGGATTACCTAAGGACTCAAAAGTTAGAGTTTTTGCTGATCGATGAAGAGTTCGAGAGTTTGGATATTGATGTTCCAACTATTTATGTAAGTGATCAAAGAGAAGATGCGAAAGAAGGTTACATATATAAATATCAGAGTATGAATGCCATAGCAAAAAAACTTTTGTCATATATGAAAAAAGAACAGGTTGATTATAAAAAACTGCGGGTGTATGGGGTGTATTCTCCCTTGGGAAGATGTGGCAAGACAACCATTGCAAAGGAGATTTGTAAACACCATAGGAATAGTCTTTATATTAATATGGAGGAGTATCCGGAAGAGGTTGATACATCTACTAATTCAGAAGTTTTTATATACTATCTAGCTAATTACAATCCAGAGGTTTTAAATCTTATCGCTCAGCTAAAAGAAGATTTTAGAGGAAATAAAAGTATATTAGGTGTGAACTTTTATCAGGACTTAAGGCACATTAGTAAAAGTAATATAAGCTGGTTTTTGGATATGTTGAAAGCAAATATGGATTTCAAAAGAGTGGTTTTTGACATAGGTCAAGGAGTGTTGATGGATATTGATATTTTGTCTTGTTTTGATAGAGTTATTGTTCCTACACTTGGTGATGAAATATCCCTAAAAAAATTACAGCTATTTAAAAGTAATATAGCTTCGAGAGAAAGTATTGGGAGTAAGGTTACATATTTATCGCTAGGGGAAGAGGATTTATATTCCCGAGGATTTGATGAAATTATAGAGAGGGAAGAACTATGATATTAAGTGATGAAGATGTAAAACGACGACTTAGAGATAAGGTTTTATCCATGATTGATATGTCCAAGGAAGTGACAGATGAAGATGTGGGAAGAATTATAGATCAATGCCTTATTGAAGAAACACAAAATGTTTATATTCCCTTAAAAGAAAAGCTGGACATAAAACAGGAGCTGTTTAATAACTTTCGGAGACTAGATGTTCTCACAGAATTTCTAGAGGAGGAAGAAGTTTCGGAGATTATGGTTAATGGCTTTCAAAACATATACGTTGAACGGAGGGGTAGTTTATATAAAACGGATAAGCAATTTGAGAGCGAGGAAAAGCTCAACTCAGTGGTTCAACAGATTGTAGCGGATTGCAATCGAAGAATTAATGATGCTAGTCCCATAGTGGATGCTAGGCTACGAGATGGTTCAAGAGTAAATATAGTTATACCCCCAGTGTCTCTAGAGGGACCAGTTATAACAATAAGACGATTTCCTAAATCGGTTATAGATATGAAACGTTTAGTTAAATTAGGTTCTATACCTCCTTATATGATAGGAGTTTTTGACGCATTAATAAAGTCTCGATATAACATCTTTATATCGGGAGGTACCGGTTCTGGTAAAACAACATTTCTAAATGCGTTGTCAGATTTTATTCCCAAGGATGAGAGAATTATTACAATAGAAGACTCAGCAGAGTTACAAATTCAAGGGGTTTCTAATTTAGTTAGAATGGAAGCGAGAAATGCTAATGTTGAGGGTAAACATAGTATAAGTATAAGGGAGCTTATAAAGACAAGTCTTAGAATGAGACCAGATAGAATTATTGTTGGTGAGGTTAGGGATGAGGCTGCCATAGATATGCTTGCGGCTATGAATACAGGTCATGATGGAAGTATAAGTACAGGCCATGCAAATTCTGCAAAGGATATGGTGAGTAGGCTTGAGACTATGGTTTTGTCGGGGATGGATATTCCTCTTTTGGCTGTGAGAAAACAGATAAGCTCAGCCGTAGATATTATTGTCCATCTGGGTAGATTAAAGGATAAGAGTAGAAAGGTATTGAATATTAGTGAGGTGATAGGTGTGAGAGATGGAGAAGTTGTATTAAATACTTTGTTTGAATACGTTTCCGATGAAGAAAAAGTAAATCAGAATAAGGGTGTTTTGCGCAAGGTTAATGATTTGATTAATATCAACAAGCTGACGTCGTATGGAATGTTGAATGTATATGAGGAGGCTTGTGGTGGATAGGGAAATTTTGTCATTAAGTATCCAGTGGAAAATTGCAGAAATTGTGAAATTATTAGCTCTTTGTTTATTGGTAGGATATCTATTTTATGATGCTCTATGGGGGAGTATGTTCGTGTTACCATTTGGGCTGCTTTTGTGGAGGGTTGATAGGAATAAGGCTATTACGATGAAAAAGGAAAAGATTATGGAAGAGTTTAAGGATTTTATAATTCTTTTGTCAGGCAATCTTAATGCGGGATATTCCCTTGAAAATGCCTTTGTTCAGTCTCACGCCGAATTTGTTAATGCAAAAGAAGAAAGCATAATAGGTACTAAACTGGGACATATGGTTAATGGAATTAATTGTAATAAGAATATCGAGGATATGTTACTTGCGTTTGGTGAGAACATAGATATTTCTGAAGTAATAGATTTTGCAGAGCTTATTAAAGCAGCTAAAAGATATGGTGGAAATATGATTAAGCTAATTAAACAGACTGCTATTAATTTCTCGGAGAAGCATCAGGTTGAAATGGAGATAAAGACCATGATATCTGCAAAGAAATTAGAAGGACGAATAATGTTAATAGCACCACTTGCTATAGTTTTATATATGAGAATGACAAATGGAGAATATATGAGAATTTTATATGAAACTGGTATGGGAAGAATGGTTATGACTATTTGTTTTGGAATTGTAGTTGTGGCAGGAATGCTGATAGAAAAAATAATTAATATCGAGGTATAAAGTATGTTTTTTATAAATCTTATTGTAATTCTTTTGTACCTTATGCTAGCTATTTTGAGTAGAAAAAATTGTAGTAAGTATAAGGACAATATGTTAGTTGTGGGTAAATTAAAAGCGTTACATATGGCTATGGGTGAAACTATTTTTATGCTCTTAAAAAAAACGGGTATAAGGGAGGATACTAAAAAGAGTATTAGAAAACTGTACGTGGTTTCACCTGCTGCTTCAAGGGAGCTTGCAAATAAATATCGGATAAGTCGTGTGGCAATATGTCTTTTTCTCCTTATGGTATTTAATGCTACATCCTTGGTAATCGGTATATATAATCAAGTGAACCCTAAAGAGCAGAAGATTAGAATTCAAAGAGAAGATTATGCTGGCGAAGGCTCGGAGTGTGAAGTGACCCTTGCTATCAGTGACGAAAACTATGAATATTCTTTGTTTGTTGCGCCACAACAATATACAGAGGAAGAGTTTCTGAAGAAGGGAAATAAAATATTAGATGAGCTTGAAGAAAGCATTTTAGGTGAAAATCAGTCTGCGGAAAATGTTTGTGTAGAATTGGTTTTATATCCAGAAGATTTTCCTAATGAATTCAGTCTTGAATGGGACTCTAGTGATCCTGATTTAATTGATATAAATGGACTTGTATATCGAGATAAACTTGCAAAAGATCAAAAAGTTGTACTGACAGCCTACATAACTTATATGGATTTTGCATTGGAACGAGATTACGAGATTTGGTTAAAAAAGGAAGAAGGTAATACTAGCCTAATAAGAGAGGTAGAAGCCGAGCTAGAGGAATTAGAATTAAATAGTCGTAATGATGAATTTATTGAGTTACCACACAATATAAAAGGGGTAGATATTGGGTTAAAAAAGGAAACGAATCACTCAAGCATAAAGGTCTTTATATTAGGAATAATGGCGTGCGTGATAGCCCTGACTGTAAAAAAAGAGAAGCTTACTAAGGCAGAAAAAGAACGTGATAATATGCTGATAAGGGTCTACCCTGCCTTTGTAAATAAACTTTGGTTGCTGCTAGGGACAGGTATGACCATGAAAAATGCACTCTCCCATATTGTGTCTGAATCAAGAGAGAAAAATATTCTAGTACGGGAAATAGAATATAGTCTCAATCAGATAAAAACAGGACTTGATGAAGCTTTTGTCTATGAGGAGCTAGGTCGTCGGTTGGACCTGCCTATGTATAGTAGGTTGATGAATCAGGTATCACATAACTTAAAAAGAGGAAATTCAAGTTTGTTTGAACATATGGAAGAAGAGGTCAATTCATCTATGGAAATGAAAAAAGATTATGGGAAAAGACAAGGTGAGGAAGCCTCTACAAAGCTATTATTTCCAATGATAATGCTTATGGCAGTTGTTATGGTTATAGTTATTATTCCTGCTATAACAGGCTTTTAGAAATGGAGGGAAAATGAAACACGTAAAAAGGTTCTTTACTGAAGACGACGGTATGGGTGTCGTTGAAGTTATCTTAATAATAGTGGTGTTGATAGCTATGGTCGCTATATTTAAGGATGAAATCGGCGATTTGGTCGAGGATATTTGGGACTCTATCAACAGCGATGCTAAGAAAATCTATTAGTGTAAAACACTGTAAAAATTCCACGTTAATCAAAAAGGAGGAGAATATGAATAATCAGGGAAAAATCACTGTATTTTTGTGTCTGATGCTAAGCAGTCTTCTTATGCTTGGACTGGCAATAATAGGTGCAGTAAAAGTTTACTCTGCTAGGGGAAAGGTCACAATGTGCGCTAGGACGGCAATGTACAATGTGAGAGCAGGGTATAACAGTTACATATTTGAACATTATCATATTCTCCTTTTTGATATGAACCAAGGAGGAAAAGGAGAGGCGTACATTGAGGAAAAAATTGTAGAGGATATGGAAGCTAATCTAGGGACTAACTTTAAGGTTCAAAATTGTGCCATAACAAAATATGTGAGTATTGCGGATGATGATTGCAAGGCGTTTAAAGAACAGATAGGAGACTATATACTATATGCTGCTATTGAAGATGTGGGAGAAGAGATAATAAGCTCCACAGACGGTATGGATGGTACTATACCTTCAGAAATTTTAGATGAGATGAATGATGCAGACAATAGCTTGGCTGATAGTATGGAAGCTGATTCTTCAGGGGATGAAGAAGAGGAAACGTCGACTACTGTTTCAGATGTGGATGATCCGAGAGAATATACCACTTGGCTTGGTAACTTCGGTATATTGACGTTTATTGTTCCTGAGGGTATGAGCCCAAGTAGAGCAAAAATAGATACTAAGCAATTGCCATCTCGTGCTATAAACATTGATGCAGAGGATGTATTCAAGATAAATACCAAGTTTGATGACATAGATGTTATGGAAGATGATTTGTTATCTCACAGTAGTTGGATATCTTCATTGGGGGAAAAGGGAGCTGCCATAAGTTATGCTAAGACGGTATTTAATAGTGCTACAGATGGTGAAAAAAATCCAGATACGGTTCTCGAATATGAAATGGAATATTTAATCGCAGGAAAAACATCTGATTATGAAAATTTAGAGTCGGTGGGAGCTAAGATAGTTGCTATCAGGTTACCAGTTAATTATGCTTATTTAGTGAGTGATTCGGTGAAAATGTCAGAGGTTTCAAGTGTGGCGACACCATTATCTATCTTGGTGGGAATACCTCAGCCAGTGCTAAAATATTTGTTGGCAGGTTGCTGGTCTTATGTGGAATCCTTGGTAGAAGTTAGGGCACTATTAGAAGGGAAGACATTGCCTTTTAAAAAAGATTCTAGTAATTGGATAACAGACTTTAATGATTTAGAAAATAGTAAATATGATACAGCCTTTGAAGATGAAAAGGGGCTTGATTATGAGGATTATCTGTGTGTTCTGTTGGCCTTTGAAGGTGATGATATTTATGAGCGAATGTTGGATGTTATACAGATTAATACCTGGGAATATAGCGGAGAGATAAGCTTGCTTGAATGTGCAGTGGAATTATATGTTGATTTAAATGTGACCTTTGAAGGTGGAGAAAGTAGCTTTAATATGGGTGTAGGTTATTGATTATTGTCTGTCTTAATGTTCTCTATCTCGTGCCCATATAAAATGTAAACCCTCTCCAGGTGCAGACCATAATTTTAGTCGGGGGATAGAGGATGTTAAAACAGACAATAAGGAGTAATAGAGCATGAAATACAACTTAAATAATAAAGGTGTGGCAACAGTAGAGGCAAGCTTAATAATGCCCATATTTATTTTTTCTATGCTGGCCATATATCATATGGCCCAAGCAAAATTAGCGGAGAATGTTATATATGATGCAGGGGTTGAAACGGCAGAATATTTAGCGGAGATAGCGTATCTGAATAAGGATAGTATTTATGGTGCTAGACTGGTTTTTCATAAATATGTTGATGATGAAGATTTGTTGACGGAGTATATAAAGGGTGGAGTGCAAGGTGTAGATTTTCTAGGGACAACAGGTATAGATTCAGAGGGCTACTATGAATTAAGAATGAATTACGAGGTTGTTTTATCTTTGCCTTTTGTGCCAGAACTATCATCAGATAAAACGGTAAGTATAAGGTGCAGGGCTTATGTTGGAGATGATGTGGGAGAGAATGAAAGCGGTGTCAATGATAGATATGTTTTCGTTACGGAAAATAGAGAAGTATATCATGAGAGTAGATTATGTACTTATCTCGAACTTTCTATAAGCACAACATCTGCTCAAGAAGCAAAAAGTAATGGATTATTACCATGTGAGTATTGTGGGGATGGAACGGGGGAAATGGTTATAGTAACAAATTATGGGGAGAAATATCATTACAGTTTGAGCTGTAGTGGCTTGAAAAGAACTATTTTCAGAGTGAAATTTAGTGAGGTGGAAGGAATAGGAGGTTGCACAAGATGCACAAATTGAGAATAGGAAACAAGGGTAGTATAACTGTGGAAATGAGTTTTATTATGCCCATAATTATTGGCATTATAATGTTGATTATATTTACCTTGATTAAGAGTAAAGAGGATGCCCAGTGGCAGTCGGATAATTACGTTGGACTCTATCTTTACGATGAAGAAATGATACAGGGGGAATGTAGTGATAGATTGAGGAGGTGGCAGTTGTATGGAGATGTGCTTTCTGAGTAAGGGCATAAATAATTTTTTAAATGTTAAGCTTGGGGATATAGGTGATGTGTTAGATAGTGGGAATTATTATAAGATTAGAATGTTAGAAGAGAATAATATACCATATGTGATTTCTCCTAGATATGGGGAAGTAGATGGAGAGGTTACACTTAGCTTCTGTGTGGATGCAGGATATGTCTTGGAAAGAATTATGATAAAGTCAAAGCCTGATGGATATATGCTTAGATATCTTATGCAACAGATAATAGATTGTATAGATGGATTAGGAGAATATTTACTGGTGCCAGAGGATTTGGTTATAGCTCCAGAATATATGATGTACCAGCCGGAAGAAGGAAAACTTAGAATGCTGTGTGTGCCAGGTTATAATGTTCCCATAAAAGAACAGTTAAAGACATTTCTTGAATATCTTATGAAGATATTTAATCATAACGATAGACAGGGAATATGTGAATTATATGATTTGTATGATGCAGTTTGCGGTGAGAATTTGGACATATCAATACTTAGAAAAATTTTAAGTTGTGAAGTGGGAGCAATAACAAAAGCAAGCGATAATGTATCAAGTGAGTTAAACTTAGAAAATGATAATAGACTTGTTAAGGAAACAGAATCCGAACAGGCTTCTAGAATAATAGATGATAAAGAGGATATAGGTATATACTTTTCTGGAGGAATAATAGCCTTAGGAATAATATTCTTTTTGGGATTTATATTTAACAAAATAATAGTTTATTTAATTGTTGGGATAGGATTACTGATGTTAGGAGTAGGCACAGGAATCCTTTTTTTAACTAGACAGAACTCATTTCAAGAAGAACAAAAAAATGACCTAGAATCCAGTTTGTCTGAATATATAGTGAAAGAGAATGGAAGTGTAGATGTCAGCCATTATGCTATGGGGAATTATGGTGAAAGTGAAGTGAATATAGTAAGCATAGATACGCCATATGAAAAAATACATCGTCTAGTACCCCTCACGAATGGAGGTTTAGATATAGTTTATATAGACACCTATGAGGAAAATATAGTTATAGGAAGAGGTAAAAGGGATACCGACTATAGACTTCCAACAACTCAAATTAGTAGAGTGCATGCATTGATTCGCCGAAAAGCGGACAAGGTGTATATTGAAGATAAGGGTTCTACCAATGGTACATTTGTCAATTCTAATCGCCTTAATCCTAATCAGGAATATTTGATTTCTAAAGGTGATATTATAGCTTTTGCCAACGAAGAATTTTTTGCTTCGTAGGGATACTCTTTTTCATATCTTAGATTGTAATTAAGTCACTTTTTTGGTACAATAGGTGTATATGTGAATTAGTTTAAAAATAGATTGAGGTGAAAGCTTTGAAGGTTAATATTTACTATGGTGGAAGAGGCTTATTAGAGGACCCAACACTTTTCGTTATTGATAGAATTGTGCAGGTTCTTGAAGAGCTTAGAGTTACTGTTACAAGATATAATATGTACGAGGATAAGGCTGGTATTGCTACTTTACCTAATACACTTAAGGACTGCGATGGTGTCATTCTTGCATCAAGCGTTGAGTGGTTTGGTATTGGTGGATTTATGCAACAGTTCTTAGATATGTGTTGGTTATATGGAGACAAGGAGAAGATTTCTAATCTCTATATGATGCCAGTAGTAGTTGCTACAGCTTATGGTGAACAAGATGCAGAGCTTTCTCTTCGCAAAGCTTGGGATGTATTAGGTGGCATTTCTTTAAATGGACTTGCTACATATGTGGATTCCCACGAGGTATTAGAGCGCAATTCCGCGTATCTTGCCCTTATTGAGAAAAAGACAGAAGACTTATATAGAAATATTAACCAGAAAGCAGTTAAACTTCCTACAAGTAGTACAGCAGTCAAGAACAACATAATCAAGAAGAGTAATATCGTTCTTACACCTCAAGAGAGCGAGCAGCTATCTAAGTTTGTTGCAGATGACGGCTATGTTAAAAAACAGAAGGAAGATATTGAAGAGCTGGCAGCTATGTTTAAACAGATGCTTGGAGATGACGAAGAGGTTAAGGAAGACGTTGTTTATGAGGATGACATAGTAGAGGGCTTCTGCAAGAATTATTATCCTGAAAAAGACTTTAATGCCAAGTATGTTATAGTTATATCAGACCTTGGAAAGAATCTTATTATCAATGCTGGCAAAGAATTTTCATGTTCCTATGGTGAGGATCAAGATGGTGATGTTAAGCTTAAGACAGAGAGCTCTCTTATGAGAGATATCTTGGCTGGCAAGGTGACCTTCCAAAAGGGATTTATGTCAGGAGAGATTACTGCAAAGGGTAACTTTAAGACCCTTAGAATGCTTGATCAGATTTTTAGATTTAGATATAACAAATAACTATTAAATGTTTGAGAGTGAGGCTGCTATATGTCATATATGGCTTTATACCGAAAATGGCGTCCTGATGAATTTCAGGAGGTTAAGGGACAGGAACACATAGTTACCACCCTAAAAAATCAAATAAAACATGACAGAATCGGTCACGCGTATCTATTTTGCGGAACAAGGGGAACTGGTAAGACGACCATAGCCAAGCTTATGGCAAAGGCTGTTAACTGTGAGAACCCTGTTGATGGAAGTCCTTGTAATGAATGTGCAAGCTGTAAGGCTATAGCATCAGGGGCTGCTATGAATGTTATTGAGATTGATGCGGCATCTAACAATGGTGTTGATAATATCAGACAGATTAACGAGGCGGTTCAGTATTCCCCACAGTCGGGCAAATATTTGGTATATATTATCGACGAGGTTCATATGCTTTCAACTGGAGCCTTCAATGCACTTCTTAAGACTTTGGAAGAGCCACCAGCATATGTAATGTTTATACTCGCCACTACTGAGTCCCATAAGATACCTATAACTATTATGTCTAGGTGTCAGAGATATGATTTTAGACGTATCTCTATAGAGACTATTACTGATAGATTAGTTGAGCTGTTAGATAGAGAAAATGTTTCGGCTACCAAGGAAGCTTTGGCTTATGTTGCTAAGGCAGCAGACGGTTCAATGCGAGATGCTTTAAGTATATTAGATAGATGTATATCCTTCAACCTAGGGGAAGAATTAACCTACGATAAGGTGCTTGAGACCATAGGTGCTGTAGATGTAGAAGTATATATTAAACTATTAGCGGCTATTAGGGATGGGGATACAGCAACGGCAGTTGATATTATTGATGAGGCTGTATGGCAAGGTAAGGATCTAGCGCAGCTTGTCAATGAGTTTACTGGTTTTATTCGCAATGTATTATTGCTAAGATTAGACCCTGATATGACAGTTGACGTCACATCAGATAATGTGGACAGACTTATTGATATGGGACAAAGCTTTAGTGATGGAATGTTGATTAACTATATCAATATTCTTCAAGAAGCTGGAACAAAGCTACACTACGCAACTGCAAAAAGAGTTATTCTTGAGGTTGCTATTATAAAGATGTGTAAACCTCAGATGCAGGAGGGTGAGGCTGCTCTTGAGAGAAGAGTTGAAGAATTAGAGCAGGCACTAGAGCAAGCCTTAGAACAACTTAAGCAGTCTGAAGCTAAGGTGGTTTATGTTCAGTCAGACCAAGTACCAGTAGGCGAAAATGTTGCATCAGAGACTTCTGCTACAGGTGACGAGCAAGCAGCTAACTTGGGCGATAAGGTTATGGAGAACCTTAAAACCAAGTACAAGGAAGCTGATATTGAAGAGATATTAACCATTGTGGATTCATGGAATTATATCAAGTCAAATGCCATGAAACTAACTAGAAACTATATGGACATGGTTAGTGTGAGAGTTGGTAGCGTTCCCTCAACCATAGATTTGGTTATAGTTAAATCTCCAGAAAAAGAGATGGCTATTAATTACTATGACAAGCAGTCCAATGTGGATACACTTCGCAAGGCAATATCAGATATGACTGAGCGAGATGTGGCTATTAATGTTGTTAAGATATCCCCAAAAGAAGCGGTGGAGACCAAGCTTAACGAGTGGGATTTATCAAAGATAAAAGCTAAAATAGACTATAAATATTAGGAGGATTTTTAAGATGGCAAGAAGAGGTGGATATCCAGGAGGAATGATGCCTGGCAATATGAATAACCTTATGAAGCAGGCGCAGAGAATGCAGAAGCAGATGGAGGAGACTACAGCTGCTCTTGAGGAAAAGGAATACGAAGCTACAGCAGGTGGCGGAGTTGTTAAGGTTAAGATTAATGGTAAGAAGGAAGTTACTGAAGTACATCTTGATGAGGAAGTTGTAGATAAGGACGATATCGAGATGTTAGAAGACCTTATTATGGCTGCTGTTAATGAAGCTATAAGATTACAGGACGAGGACCAGAAGAACCAGATGGGCAAGATTACCGGCGGTTTAGGCGGAGGATTTCCTTTCTAATGGACATTTACGGAGGACAGGTTAATAAGTTAATAGAAGAATTATCCAGACTTCCGGGTATAGGTGGTAAGACGGCTCAAAGATTGGCATTTCACATTATTAATATGCCAGAGGAGAGAGCTAAAAGCTTATCAGATGCCATTATGGATGCTAAGCAAAACATAAAATATTGCAAAACTTGTTATACTATAACAGACCGAGAAGAGTGTCCGATATGTGCATCCCCCAATAGAGACCATAAACTTATTATGGTGGTGGAGACTCCAAGAGATTTGGCTGCCTACGAAAGATGTGGACAGTACAAGGGAGTGTATCATGTATTACACGGAGTTATTAATCCTGCAATGGGTATCGGAGCTAATGATATCCGTTTAAAAGAGCTCATTATGAGATTAGAGCAGGTAGATGTAGAGGAACTTATAATTGCAACCAATTCAAGCGTTGAGGGTGAGGCGACAGCTATGTACATATCTAAGCTGGTTAAACCATCAGGTATTAAGACATCCCGTATTGCAAGCGGTGTGCCTGTAGGTGGTGACTTAGAATGTATTGACGAGGTTACCCTGCTTCGAGCCTTGGATGGAAGAATCACAATTTAGGAGGTAGCGGTATGAAGAGAATTGGTATGTTAACTAGTGGCGGAGATTGTCAAGCGCTTAATGCAACCATGAGAGGCGTTGTTAAAGGCTTATACAATACCTTTGATGATGTTGAAGTTTACGGTTTTCTTGAAGGTTACAAGGGAATGATTTACGGTAACTACAAGAAGCTTTCAGCAGATGACTTCTCTGGAATTCTTACTAAGGGTGGAACTATTCTTGGAAGTTCAAGAACACCTTTTAAGCAGATTGATGAGCCTACACCAGAGGGATACAACAAGGTTGAGAAGATGAAGGAAACCTACAAGAAGCTTAAGCTTGATTGTCTTGTGGTTTTAGGTGGAAATGGTTCTCAGAAGACTGCCAATCGTTTGAGCGAGGAAGGCTTAAATGTAATTGGTTGTCCTAAGACTATAGACAACGATATTTGGGGAACTGATATGACATTTGGTTTCCAGAGTGCAGTGGATATAGCTACTAATGCTATCGATTGTATTCATACTACAGCGGCATCACACAATAGAGTGTTTATTGTTGAGGTTATGGGACATAAGGTAGGTTGGATTACACTTCATGCAGGTATTGCATCAGGTGCTGATATTATCCTTATCCCTGAGATACCTTATGATATTAAGAAGGTTGCTAAGGCTCTTGAAAAGAGAACCAAAGCTGGCAAGGGATTTTCTATTCTTGCAGTTGCTGAGGGCGCTATATCTAAGGAGGTTGCAGCACTTCCTAAGAAGGAAAGAAAAGCGGCTATTGCTGCGGCAGCAGAGAAATATCCATCAGTTGCATATGAGGTGGCTGATAAGATTAAGGAATTCTGTGGTATGGACATAAGAGTGACTGTACCTGGACATACTCAGAGAGGTGGAAGCCCTGTTCCTTACGATAGAGTTATTTCAAGCCGTTTTGGCGCTAAGGCAGCAGAACTCATCAAGGAAAAGGATTATGGCAAGCTTGTAGTTATGAAGAATAACGAAGTTACATCTATTCCTCTTAGCGAGACAGCAGGCAAGCTTAAATATGTCTCACCTGATGACAAGATTATTGCTGAGGCAAAGACGCTTGGTATTTCATTTGGTGATTAATTCCAAGGATGTATATTCTCACATAAAGAGTTAATCGGCATATATTATCATAAGCAGACAATTAGAATTCTTAAAAGGAGTTTTGATTGTCTGTTTGTGAAATTGCCGATTTTATTATGTGAGGTATAAGATGAGTATTTTTCATAAACAATTAATTCTGCCAGAACTACAGATGGTAGATGAAAAGGAATTAGAAGAAGATAGAGAATATTTAATTGAAATGTATCCTGCAAGAGCCAAACTGATTATGGTTATGGTGGAGGATGCCTGTGACAGATTAGAATACGAGGGAAGCCCTATGTTTGCTATGTATCCTGACAAGGAAACTATACTAGGGATATCGAGAAATATTTATGACAAGGTGAGTTATAAGGACAGTGATGAAAACTTGAAGCATCTAATAGATGTTATGGTTTTTAATGAATTTTATGTAAGACGCAGCAGATATAAAAGAAGGAGAAAATTCTTTTAACTATGATTAGGAAGATAATAATAAGGGTGATAGTATTTGTTATGGTTATGACAGGTACAGCCTTTTTAGTAAATAAACTTAACAACTCGAATTTAGACAGTGTTTCAAGGGAGATGGAGGGAGCCACACTCCCTTTGGTATACTGTCTTTTTGAGGGTGAACAGGTAAATATGATGCAGGGTTATACTCAGACCATGTCTACAAGTCTTATGCGTGACGGAATTGTTCCTGTAAATGAAGAGTATGGTGTGGACCTTTTGGTTGATGATATGGGGGATTATGGAGCCACATATTCATATCAGCTTAGAAGTATAGCTGGGGACAACTTGATTGAAGAGGGAGAGCTTACAGAGTGGAGCACCAATCAGGGATATCAGGAGTTTAATGTTAGATTTCGTATGGACATGCAGAACAATCAAGAATATGTTCTTGTGTTTATTGTGACTAATGCTGATGGTGTGAGCGCAAGATATTACACCAGAGTAGTTAATATACCAGAGCAGTATGGCTTGGAAATAATGGACTATGTTATGCAGTTTCATGATACAACCTTTGTGAAGGAAGTAAACGAAGAAGAGGGTAATATGGTCTATGATGCTCTAAGTGTAAAGGGGGCAGCGCTTGATGATGATATATCTCATGTTGATTTGCACGCATCATATGATATGGTGACTTGGGCAGGACTTGAACCAACAGTTATGACAGGTATTGTGCCGACAGTTATAGAATTAGACAGTGAATATGCTGTGGTTAAGCTATCCTACGTTATTCAGGGAACAAAAGAAAACGGAAGTCATTTTTATAATGTTGAGGAATATTACAGTGCAAGATATAACAAGGATACAGCCCAAGTTGAGTTACTTGCTTTTGACAGATATATAGAAAGTTTTTTTGATGAGAGTTATATCAGCAAAGCGAAAAACAGTATATCTGTTGGTATTGGTGACAAAGCAGATTTTGAATATGTGTATTCTAGCGACAATAGAAAAGTAGCCTTCGTTAAAGAGGGAGAACTCTGGTACTATGACTATGATAAATCAGGTCTAACAAGTGTGTTTAGCTTTCCACAGAATAATTTTTCAGATATTAGAACTCTAAATACAGATATAGATATTAACATCGCAGACATGGACGATGAGGGTAATATACATTTTATTGTATATGGATATATGAGTAGAGGAGCTCATGAGGGGAAAAATGGACTTGCCATGTATTCCTTTACCTCTGAGGACTCTAGGCTAGAAGAAATTTTCTTTGTAGAAATAGATGAGCCTTTCGATGTTATGCGACAGGAGATAGGTAGACTCACATATTATGACCCAAATGGTTATTTTTATTATTTGGTTAATGGAGCTATCTACAAGGTTGATATAGAAAATGGAACACAGAATACCGTAGTTTTCGGTATACCTTCTGACAAATATTTGGTATCAGATAATCGTAAGATTGTGGCATATCCTAATGCGGCAATTGAACCAGATGTTACATCTATCAATATCTATAACTTTGAAACAGGTGAAATGTATACTCAGACAGGAAGTGCAACGGATAGATTTTTAGGACTAGGTTTTGTTGGAAATGATCTTATATATGGTGTAGCACATAAGGGAGATATAACTGTAGCCTCGGATGGAGAGTATATTCTTCCGTTGTACAAGCTTTATATAGTGAGTCCTAATGGAGAAGTTTTAAAGGAATATTCTGAAGCGGGGGTATATATAATGGATACCCAGGTTCAGGGGGAGAAGATATATCTTTCTAGAGCAATGAAAATGAACAGTTTTTATCAGGAAACAACTCCAGATTATATATCCTACAAGAAGGAAGAGGTAGGTGCAACTATCTCTACTGTATATAACTATGACGCAGTGGAGCTTAATCAAGTAGATATAGTATTTCCTTCAAATATTTATATCAGTGAAAAAATTATGCATACTATGACAAAAAGCAAGGACAATAAGGCTTTTTGGGAGCTTAAGGTTAAAACTCAAACTAGTGAAAATGCATTCTATGTATTCAATAACTCTGGATATGTTGGAGAGTATAATAGTGCAGGACGAGCTATAGTATCTGTAACTAATGAGGAAGCAGGAATAGTAGTTGATAACAATGGTAATACCATTTACAGAGGTATTGATGCCCTGTCTTATAATACAGTTGCGGACGAGATAGATGAACATCCGTGTCAAAATATAAATGATACACTTATGGCATGTGCTTATATGTGTATAGAGTATATTGATAATAGAGTGGAATATAGTGACATTATGGCTTGTGAGAGTTGGGAGTCGGCTTTTGCAGAATATACAGATGGAGTAGGTGTGAATATATCGGGTATTAGTCTAGATATTGCACTTTATTTCTTGGATAGAGATGTGCCATTTGCGGCACGAATAGATGATGGTAGATATGTTCTTGTAATCAGTTACAACTCCACCCATGTCAGATACTATGATCCGATAGAGGATGGAGAAGTAAAGGTTACAAGAGAAGCCTTTGAGGAATCTCTCAGTTTACAGGGGAATACAATGTATACTTATACTTCCCAGTAACCCTCAAGAGTTGCAAAATAATCCTCAGGAGTTTCAGCGCGGCGAATCATCTTAGTTGAACCGTCTTCACAAAGAAGAAGCTCTGCAGATTTTAATTTGCCGTTATAGTTATAGCCCATTGCAAAACCATGGGCACCAGTATCATGAATAACAAGGTAATCTCCCTTGTCAATCTTAGGGAGTTTACGGTCGATAGCGAATTTATCGTTATTTTCACAAAGTGAGCCTGTGACATCGTAAGTATAGTTGCAAGGCTCATTTTCTTTGCCTAGAACTGTTATGTGGTGATATGCACCATACATAGCAGGACGCATAAGATTAACAGCACAAGCATCTACACCAATATATTCCTTATGAGTATGCTTCTCGTGAATAGCCTTAGTAACAAGATGTCCATAAGGTGCTAGCATAAAACGACCAAGCTCAGTAAAAATACTAATATTTCCAAGGCCAGCAGGAACTAAAACTTCTTCGTAAGCCTTTTTAACTCCCTCGCCGATAGTAAGGATATCATTTGGCTTCTGGTCTGGAGTGTAAGGAATACCTACGCCGCCGGAAAGATTAATAAAGCTAAGCTCTATGCCAGTCTTTTCCTTTAACTCAACTGCAACTTCAAAAAGAATTTTTGCCAGAGTTGGATAATACTCGTTGGTAACAGTATTACTAGCAAGGAAAGAGTGAAGACCAAAATTCTTTGCTCCCATGCCCTTTAATTTAACATAAGCGTCGAAGAGCTGGTCCTTAGTCATACCATACTTTGCGTCTCCAGGATTATCCATAATAGTTGTAGCAATAGAAAAAGTTCCGCCAGGATTATATCTACAAGAGATAGTCTCTGGAATTCCGCAGATATCATTTAAGAAATCAATATGAGTAAAATCATCAAGATTAATAGTTGCGCCAAGCTTAGCAGCAAGCTGGAATTCTTCTGCTGGAGTATCGTTAGAAGAAAACATAATATTAGAACCAACAACCCCAACCTTCTCTGACATGAGAAGTTCTGTGTATGATGAACAATCTAAACCACAGCCTTCTTCCTTCAAAATGCGAAGGATAGCAGGATTTGGTGTAGCCTTTACTGCAAAATATTCCTTATAACCAGGGTTCCATGCGAAAGCTTGCTTGAGTTTGCGAGCGTTCTCACGAATGCCCTTCTCGTCGTATATATGAAAAGGTGTAGGGAAATCCTTAACAATCTCTTCAACCATTTCTTTATTTACAAATGGTGTTTTCATAAAAATCAACCTCCTAAGTGCGATAATACTTTAATTTATTGAAGATTTAATTATTTGTCAATATAATAACTAAAAAAAGTTTGAAAACATATATGAAAAATGTTAGAATAATTTGTCTGCTTATGGCAGATATAGGGGATTAATAATGAAATGCTTAATATATAAAAAAGATAGGAGTATGCTATGTCAGTAGAAGGATTTAATTACGACAACGTTTTAATAAGATTACTTAATCGAGTTGGTGACGTTATGATATTATCGGTTTTGTTTGTGTTAACAAGCTTGCCGCTTATAACAATTGGAGCATCAATTACAGCTCTATACTATACAACTATGAAGAGCTTAGAGATAGAAGATGGTTATATAGCAAAATTCTACTTTAAGAGCTTTAAGGAGAACTTTAAACAGTCAACAATTATATGGCTTATATCTGTGTTAGTGCTTTTTGTGTTAGGCTTTGATGTGTATTTTTGGTATTATCAGTGGAAGCATGGCACTATGGGACAAGCTGGCCAGGCTATGACTATTGTTAGTATAATAATTCTTTCAGTAGCTATTATGGTGGTTATGTATGTGTTCCCTTTGCAGGCGAAGTTTGATAACAGCATAAAGGTTCAGTTTAGAAATGCCTTTTTGCTTTCAATTAAGTATTTTCCTACAACTCTTTTGCTTGCTTTAATATCAGCCATAATAGTGTGGGGATTTTATTATCAGTTTGCCCTTTGCTTTATCGGATTTATCTTATTTGGATTTGGAGTAGCAGGATATGTCTATGGATTCTTTATGCTAAAATGCTTCAAGCCTTTCTTACAGCCAAAACGTGCAGTAGAAGATGAAGGGGATTTCCACCTTCAAGATGAGGAAGCTGATGAAATCGACGAAGAGGATGACACTGACAAGGAACAAAGTGAAGACGAAGATGATACAGTAGAAGAAGCTACAGCTGAACCACAAGGTGAAGAGGAAACTCAAGAACCTGAAGAAGACTAAGTACACCCACGCCCTAGACTGGGGATATTTTTAGTGCCTGGTTAAGAGATTTTGTAATATCTATTGCTTTGGTATTTCGATTTTTATTAGCACCCTGCGGTACAAACTCGTGTAAGGACTGGAATATATATTATCTGGGGCAGTTTGTTTTGCCTTTAAGGTTTTTTATAGAAATATCCAAAAAGCTGGACTTGGGATGAATTCCCTGAGTTTCAACTGTTTGAGTAATGAGCAAAAGAAAAGAACTACGGATATGTTATGTGATTTTGCATATACATAATTCGTAGTTCTTTTCTTTTGGTGATTACGAGTTTTGAAACTCAGAGAATAATAAAACATCCCAAGTCTGCTTTTTGTGATATTTCATAAAAAATCTTAACAGCAAAAGCAAACTGCCCCAGATAATTATATTCCTAGTCCTTACACTCAGACATATACCTTAGGGTGCATTTATCGAAATCCCTTCAGCAATGATATTGCAAAAAATCTCTTAAATGTCACAAAAATATCCCCAGTCTAGGGTCAGGGTGTACTTAGTACTTCTCAGGTTCTGGGTACTCTGTTCCCATTGTGTCAACTGTAACGCTCTTGATCTTCTGCTCCTCTAAAGGTCTGTCGCCATATCCTGTAGGAGTAGTTGCAATCTTATCAACGATATCCATACCTTCAGTTATCTTACCGAAAGCGGCATATGAACCATCAAGGTGTGGAGAAGTCTTGTGCATAACAAAGAACTGTGAACCAGCTGAGTTAGGCATCATAGAACGAGCCATAGAAAGAACACCAGGCTCATGCTTTAAGTTATTCTCAAAACCGTTATCTGCAAATTCTCCCTTGATAGAATATCCAGGACCGCCAGTTCCGATACCTTCAGGACATCCACCCTGAATCATAAAGCCTTCAATAACACGATGGAAAATTAAACCATCGTAAAATCCCTTCTTAATAAGTGAAATAAAATTGTTGACAGTATTTGGTGCGATGTCTGGGTAAAGCTCAAATTTCATCACGTCTCCACTGTCCATAGTCATAGTAACTATTGGGTTAGCCAAAATTATCATCCTTTCTTGAATTATAATGAAAAATGTGGTACTATAATAACATTATTGTAAAATTACTTCAAGTATGTAATTTTACAGATGTTATGTAAACTAAAATAAAGAGGTATATGTATTGTGAATAGAATAATTAGTTTGATTAAGCTTATAATTTTGGCGGTTGCGTCCGTATCTTTGTGCATGGTTATTTTTGACTATGGTAAAGGATATTATGACGATTATATGAGAGAGTACAAGGGCACCTATAGCTTTGAAGGCGAGGATGTGGAAGTAACTATTCCAGAAGGTGCTTCAGCAAAACAAATAGCCAGCATATTGAAGGATGAAGGTCTTATTAAGTATGAGGGTGCATTTGTAAAGAGATTGCAGGATTCAGAATATTCAGGAAGACTTAAGAGTGGAACATTTACTCTCAATACTGGTATGAATACTCTTCAGATGATGGAAGCTATGTGTCCAGAGGTTGAGTATGAGCTTCCTATAGCTACATTGGTTATACCTGAGGGCTTCACTGTTGAGATGATTGCTGCAAGATGTGAGGAACAAGGTATTTGTTCAGAGTCAGAGTTCCTTAATGCAGTTCAGTCAGTTACAACAAGCGACTTTATATATTTGGCAGACGTTCCTGCAGGAGCAGATGTAGAGTATAAGCTTCAGGGATATTTATTCCCAGCAACATATGACATATATGAGTCCACTACAGCTGAGTCATTGGTTGAATGGATGCTTGATACCTTTGAATATCACTATTCAGGAGAGCTTGAGGCTAGAGCTACAGAGCTTGGATACAACTCCTATGATGTTATTACCAGAGCATCTATCGTAGAGAGAGAGGCAAAGGTGGATGAGGAGAGAGCTACTATAGCGGGAGTTATTAACAATCGTCTTGCTATTGATATGCCACTTCAGATGTGTCCAACTGTACTTTATCCACTTACAGACGGTATGTATGACCAGAATCAGGTTCTTTATGAAGACCTTGAGATAGAATCTCCTTACAACACATACAAATATTCAGGCTTGCCAGAGGGACCTATATGTAACCCAGGTGTTGCTTGTATAGAGGCAGTTCTTTATCCAGAACAACACAGTTATTATTACTATCACGTTGGAGATGAAGAGGCAGGAACACACATCTTTACTGAAACCTATGAGGAACACGTAGATACACAGATTATCGGTGGACCAAATGGCGTTCAATCAGAAGATGGAGAAGATGATTCAGAATAATTATGCTTTAGGCATTTTGATACGAATATAAACATTACAGATTAGGAGGGCGATATATGAGAACATTTAATTTCAAAGCCAGAAATATTGGCCAAGAAAAATATTTAACTTACACTATGGGCGAAGAGTGCGAGTTAGATGAGGATGTTTTAGACTACTGTGAGGAGAACAACCTCAAGGAGTTGTTAGACATCATTTATGAAGAAGACGAGGATTATGATTATCTCACTTATGACATTACTAAAAAGGTGTCACTTGAGGAATACATGATGCAGAATATGAACTGCGAAAAGGTGCTCAACATTCTTAGAAATATTGCGAACGGTTTAATATCTCTTAAGGAGCAGACAGTTCATTTGTCATATATTTTGTTGAACAAGAGCTTCGTTTACGTTGAAGATAATTATGATATTAAGTTTATTTGCCTTCCAGTAGAGAGCAAGGGTTCAGTTGTTGCAGAATTCAAGGGATTTATGAGACAGCTCCTTGCTAATATGAAATATGATGTGGAAGAGGATTTGAATTACGTTGGTAAACTCCTCACTTACATCAACAGTGACAGCTTTAATCTAAGAGGTCTGGTTGGACTTGCTGAGGCTCTTATGGAGGAAGCTGGACTTAGCTTTGAAGGAACAGCGGATATAGATGCAGATGGAGTTGAGGTTGTAAGTGCCGAGATGCCTGAGGAAGAGGTAAAGGCTACAGACTTTATGAGTGAAGCATCTGATGAAGATGTGGCATTACCAGAAATCGGTGATGACGAAGAGGATGAAGAGGAGAGCGTTGCTCCTGTTGCAGATGATGAGGAACTTGATAGCATACTTCCAGCTGGTATGAAGGCGGTTGCAGAGGAACAGCCAGTTGAACCAGAAACAGCAAAAGTTGAGCCAGAAGTGCAGGTTGAATCAGAACCAGAGGTTAAACCAGAAGCGGAAGCTGTTAAGGAAGAACCAAAGAGTCAGGGCATTCCTTCTATACAGACTCCTGTTGAGGAGCCAAAACCAGCTCCTGTTAAGGAAACAAATGAAGACATCATCAAGAATAAGATTAAGATGTTAGCAGGAGATGTACCTTCAGCTAAGACAACAGATGCAGAAGTAAAGACTATAAATTCTCTTGAAGACTTAGATCATATGCTTGGCAGTAAACCGCCAGTGGTTAAGAAAAATGTGGTTAAGGTTAACAGAGCCGCTCTTATTCAGAGTGCAGCGGCTGAGTATGAAGAGACAGCAGAGCTTACAGCTGATATGGCTACAGGCACTATAGAGGATATCAAGGATGATATGAATGTTGAAAAGCCAAAGAGCAATTCAATTCTTAGCAAGTCAGTTACAGATACTCAGGCTAAGCACACATTGCTCAACGCACCAAAGGCTATGCCTTACCTTATCAGAGTTAATACAGAAGAGCGAATCATGTTAAACAAGGTAGTGTTTAAGATTGGTAAAGCTACAAGAGGTATTGACTATCACGTAAGTGGTAATGGTGCCATAAGTAGACAGCATGCTGTTATTACTCAGAAAGATGGCGTATGTTACATAAAGGATAACAAATCAACAAATCATACATATGTTAACGGCAATATGGTAGAAGATGGAGTAGAAGAGATTCTCACTCATGATTCAATGATTAGATTAGGTGACGAGGAATTCTTGTTCAAGATTAGATAATAAAATGTTTTGTATTTAGGAGGTTACTATGAAGAAGTTGGAGTTTAATGTTTCTAAACAGAATAATGTTGATACTATTAAGTACGAATTGTCAGCAGCTGATGTATATGATGACAGAGCCGCAGACAAGGCTTCTCAGCTTGCAAACATAATACCATTTCAGTATAGCGATGTAGATGGCAAGAGAAGCTTTACATCATATGCTCATGAAGATACAACATTATCAGTAATGTACAAGAGTACTTTAAGCAAAAAAGATGTATTGTGTCTTATGAGTGGTTTGTGTGCAGCCTTTGAAATCGGTGCGCAGGGAATACCAGTGAGCTATATTGTTAAGGATTCAGATTACATATTCATCAACAAAGAGACACTTGCAGTTAAGTGTATTATAGTTCCAATTAAGCAGGATGTAATGCCACTTGCTGAGATACCTGCATTCTTTAGAACAGTAGTCTCTAATATGAGATTTAGCGAAGCAGATAAGGATAACTATGTGGCAGAGCTTATAACTCAGATTAATGCAGATGATTTTTCAGTTAGCAAATTAAAAGGACTTATAGATGGTCAGCTTGAGAAGATGGGCTTGTTCATTAGTAAAGACAATGGTCTTATGAATATGACAGATAATTCAGAGCCTAAAGCTGCACCAAAGGATGTAAAGGTTAATAAGCTTGGGGTTATGGCTGCTAATATGCAGATGAATCAGCCTATGATGGGACAACCACAGATGGCACCACAGATGAACCAGCCTATGATGGGACAGCCAGGAATGATGCCTCAGATGAATCAACCAATGGGTCAGCCACAGATGGCACCACAGGCACCAAGACCGATGGGCCAGCCAGGAATGATGCCACAGATGAATCAGCCAATGGGACAGCCACAGATGGCACCACAGGCACCAAAGCCAATGGGCCAGCCAGGAATGATGCCGCAGATGAACCAGCCAATGGGCCAGCCACAGATGGCACCACAGGCACCAAAGCCAATGGGCCAGCCAGGAATGATGCCACAGATGAACCAGCCAATGGGACAACCACAGATGGCACCACAAGCACCAAAGCCAATGGGACAGCCAGGGATGATGCCACAGATGAACCAGCCAATGGGACAACCACAGATGGCACCACAGGCACCAAAGCCAATGGGCCAGCCGGGAATGATGCCGCAGATGAACCAGCCAATGGGCCAGCCAGGAATGATGCCACAGATGAACCAGCCGATGGGACAGCCACAGATGGCACCACAGGCACCACAACCAGTGGGCCAGCCGGGAATGATGCCACAGATGAACCAGCCTATGATGGGACAGCCACAGATGACACCACAGTATCCCACGCCAGTAGAAGAGAAAAGTGAAGAACCAGTAGCTGAGCCAGCACCAGAGGTAAAAGAAGAACCAGTAGCTGAGCCAGTACCAGAGGTAAAAGAAGAACCAGTGGCTGAGCCAGCACCAGAAGTTAAAGAGGAACCAGTGGTAGCGCCAACACCAGCACCAATGGCGCCACAGCCGGTAGCGCCAGCGCCAGCACCAGTGGCACCACAGCCAGTAGCGCCAACGCCAGCACCTGTAGCTCCAACGCCAAAGACAGAAGAGCCACCAGTGACACCACGTGTTGAGGCACCACAGCCAGTTACTCCTCCAATTATGGCAAATTCAGTAAAGCCAGTGGAAGATAAACCAGAGGAGGATAAGCCGGCAACCGGTACACCAGTTATGATGGGTGGTCAGAATGGACTTGTTGGTCAGCTTGGAACAAAGCCAATTCCTCACATTGTAAGAAAGAAAACAGGGGAAACTATTAATATTACAAAGTCAGAATTTTCAATAGGAAAGTCAAAGACTAAGGCGGATTATGCTATTGAAGATAACACTGCAATAAGTAGAGTACATTGTATTATAGTGCAGAAGGACGGCGTAAATTACATTAAGGATAATGGTTCAACTAACCATACATATATTAACGGAGTTGAGTTACAGCCAGGTAAGGAGGTACTCCTTAAAAACAAGACTGTAATTCAGATGGGAGATGAGGAATTTACATTCCTACTCAGAAAGGGAGAATAATATGAGATATATTGCAGCATATCATACTGATGTGGGTATAAGTAAAAAGACCAATCAGGATTCCCTTGCTATGAAGATAGTAGATACTAAAGAGGGCAAGGTAGCATTTGCCATAGTATGTGATGGTATGGGTGGTTTGGCCAAAGGCGAGCTTGCTAGTAAAGAGGTTATACTTGCATTTTGTAAGTGGTTTGATGATGTACTTATAGGTGAGGTAGAATCAGGAACCTTTGATGAGAGCAAGCTTGTACAGCAGTGGAATGATATTATACAGACTCAGAACAAGAGACTTGGAGAATATGGAAATAACAACAACCTACAGCTTGGTACAACCGTTTCTGCCCTTTTGCTATACAAGGATAATTACTATATTGTTCATGTGGGTGATAGTAGAATATACCATATGTCAGATAAGGTGACCCAGCTTACTAAGGATCAGACCTTCGTAGCGAGAGAGATAGCAGCAGGCAGAATGACTGAGGAGCAGGCTAAGACTGACCCTAGAAGAAGTGTACTTCTTCAATGTGTAGGAGCTTCTCCAGTGGTAGAGCCAGAATTTATAAAAGCGCCAGTGAGCAAGGATTCTGTATATTTGCTTTGCTCTGATGGCTTCAGACATCACATATCAGACCAAGAAATGATAGTTAAGCTTGGTCCGGATGCAGTAAAAGATGAGGAAGAGATGAAGTACGGTTGTATTTATCTCACTGAACTTGTTAAGAACAGAAAAGAATCTGATAATATAACAGTTGCAGTAATAAAAGCTATGTAATATAGCATATTTTGGTGTGTATATATTTTATACAGACAGTTTGGAAGGATAGTGTAGTATGACTAAGGAAGGTACCGTATTAGACGGCAAATATGAAATATGGAAAGAGGTTGGACGTGGTGGAATGTCCATCGTATACCTTGCCAGAGATAACCGACTGAATAAGCAGTGGGCTGTTAAGGAGATGAAAAACGATGGCTCAAAGTCTACCCAGACATTGTTAAAGGGATTAGAGCGTGAAGCGAATATCCTTAAGAATGTTGACCATCCTGTTTTACCTAGAATAGTAGATATTATCAATCAGGAGGGAACCATCTATGTAGTTATGGACTTCATAGAGGGTACAACTATAAGTGATAGACTTAAGAAGGAGGGCGCACAGCCACAGGAGTTAGTGGTTGAGTGGGGTCTCCAGCTTGCTAGTGCCTTAGATTATCTCCATAATATGAATCCACCAGTTATATATCGTGACATGAAGCCTTCCAATGTTATGATAAAGCCAGAGGGTGGAGTTAAGCTTATCGACTTTGGTACAGCTAAGGAGTATGTTATTGAGAACAATGCAGATACTACAGCCCTTGGAACTAGAGGTTATGCCGCACCAGAGCAGTTTGGTGATGCTCAGGGTAGAGGTATATACAATACTGATGCTAGAACAGATATTTATAACCTTGGTGCAACACTTTACCATATCGTAACAGGTATGAACCCTTGTGAACCACCATACGAAATAAAGCCAATTAGAGAGTGGAATCCAGCACTTTCTTCAGGTTTAGAGAAGATACTTTTAAAATGTACTCAGGCAGACCCTAACGATAGATACCAGAATTGTACAGAGCTTATGTACGATTTGGAGCATTACACAGAGCTTGATGATACATACCGCAAGAAAAATAAGAAAAAGCTTGCTGCATTTATTGGAACATCAGTGTTAACTGTGGCAGCTATAGCTACTTCTGTATACGGATATTTAGGATTACAGAAGATTAAGATGGATAACTACAATACATACATAGAGACTGGAAATGACTACAGACTTGAAGGTGATTATACAGCGGCAGCAGAGCAGTATAAGAAAGCATTTGAGTTAGATGGTTCTGACGCAGAAGCATATGACAAGTATATACAGTTATATGTAGATGCATCAAATGAGATAAATGAAGATGGAACTACACCATTAGACTTAGAGACAGGTCTAAACGTAGTGGCTAACAAGATTAAATCAGGCCACGATGGTGTGGATAAAAATGATGAGGTTTTATATAAGATAGCTATCACATATTTTGATGAATTAGGCGATTATAAGACCGCAAGTAAATACTTTGATATGATAGATGAAAAGGACAAGGATTACGGCGAGTTAGCTCAGTATTATGCATCTGTTTCCCTTATCTTATCAAGTACAAATGTAAATGCAGATGAGCTTATGGAAGAGATTAATAGCTTCGCAGCATATAATCAGAGTGAATATACTAATCAGAATGAGATTAAATTTGTAAACTATAAGACTATAGGTCAGATATATGCAACCTATGTTAACACTGAGGGTGTTGCAGAGGTGGCAGAGGAGATTATGACTCAGGCCGTTGAGGATTTGGAAGAGTACACTGGTACCAACTTAAACGTTAATGATTACTTCTACGCATATTATGACAATCTTATAGTTATATATGAAGCATTAGCTAAGGGAACTGAGGATGAGATGTTAAGAAATCAGCATTACACTGATGTTACCAGCTACTGTGATGAATACCTTACTATCTTAGATATTAAAGTTGAAGAGAATGGTGAGGTAGGTATTGGAGGCGATTATGACAATGTTTTCAATACAGCCTACTATAACAAGATGATGACAAAAGCCGACGCTTATGCTGCTATGGGCAATTACGATATGACTATTGCTCAGTATGAGAAGTTAGAGGAAGTTTTAGGCAAGGACAATGTCCTAAGTAATAAGGTTTACGCAGAACACTTAGACTACATTTACACTTATTGCGAGGAACAACAGCAGGACCCAACAAAGTGGGAAAAACAGCTTGCTTCAGAGTTTGACGACTTACTTGCTGTATATGAGGAAGGGCAAGATGTTTCAGATATAAGCAGTAATAAGACTTGGAAAAAACGTAACGAAACAATGAAGATGCTTCAGAGTGGAGATTACGGTGATAAAGAAGATGAAAATGAAACTGAAGATGGTGAATCAGAAGATTCTGACACAACAGAAGAATAGATAGGAGAGTGATAGTGATGGAAAATATTTATGAAATATGTTTCTATGGCGGACTTGTACTTGCAATTCTCCTACTTATAGTGTCAGTGGTACTATTCATAGTACTTAAGATTCCAAAGGTAATAGGAGATTTGACTGGTAGAAGTGCAAAGAAGTCTATTAAAGAGATGAAGGAAGGCGCCGCTACCAAGGAAAGTGCATCCAAGAAGGAACAGGCTAAGTATTATAATCAGAGTTCAGGACAGATTAAGGTTCGTGAAGGTATCTCAACAGCAAAACGTAAAGAAAAGCAGGATGATACAACAGACCTACTCAGTCCAGACCAGATGCCGGGTATGGAAGAAACGGAAGTTCTTGGAGCTGAGAAAAACAGCTACGACCCAGAGGAGACAGAGGTTCTCGGAGCTACAGACAGAGCCTACGACCCAGAAGAAACCGAAGTTTTATCAAGTGAGAAGCCTACAGCTAACGAAGAAGAAACCGAGGTTCTTACTGCTACTACAGATGATGAAGAGACAGCGGTACTTACATCAGACGATGAAGAGACAGCAGTGCTTACATCAGTAGATGACGAAGAAACAGCAGTACTTACATCAGATGACGAGGAAACAGCAGTACTTACCTCAGCTATGGATGAAGAAGCAACCGACGTGCTTAGAGCACCAGACATAGATGATGAAGGCGCAACAACAGTACTTGCCGCAGGCATGGATGCTAGCAAGCTGGCAAGTAAAGTAAAGGTCGAGTTAAACGTAGTTATAACTCACACAGATGAAACCTTGGAAGGAGGAAAACGATGAGCAGATTATTTAAGAAAAACAATTCAGTCAGTAGAGTAGTAGCTTTATGGCTTGTTTTCGTTATGATGGCTACGCCATTCTTTGCTCATGCTGGAATAGAGAAGGATAGTAAGGCGAATAATCAAACTGTTACAGCTAGCTATTCTATGGAGTCGTTTGGGATTGATGAGACGAATATTGAAGGAAAGATCAAAACAGATAATAATAGTTACTATATTTCTGCCGATTCAAGTAATGAAGAGGTTATTTATAGTCATGGTATTGATGAGATTAGTTTTACAGCACCAAGTGATATAGAAGTTACTACTGATTCGAAGACATGGACATCAGTACTAGTTAATGATGGTAATGGTAATTTTGTTACAGGTTACCAAATTGGACTGAAGAAAGTTGGTGTTAATGATAACCTTGATACTAGAGTGGATGATGGTTCAAGTTTGTCTGGAATATCTGACATAAAGGTAACAAATGGCGAAAAGGTAGGAGTGTATGTAAGCCTTATTATTGAAGATGGAAGTCAACAACCTATATCTACTCCATATACCTTACAGAGGACATATGTGTTTACTGATGCAGATCCATTTGCTGGAACAGATGCTTCAAATCCTTTTACAGCTGCATTAAATGATGATGATAAATGGTGCAACACACTACAGATGGATATTACTAATGCACCTAATATGCAGTATTATATGGGTGATAGTTATAAAAGATTTGGTAAAGTAAAGTATGGCTTTATCTTAGATGCAAATACCGTTAACCTAGATGATATAACAGAATGGAAGGAACTTACATCACAATCACTTGAAATTTCTGCTGATACACAAGGAGAATATCAGGTTTATTTAGGGTATTTTGTTGGAGATAAATTGGTTAATGCTGTTAAAGTGGGGGATACAGATGATAGTGTCAAGATTGATAATGTAGCACCAGTGATTGATGCAGATAAAACAGGATTATATTATTCAACAAACTGGGGAACATTTGATATTAATAATGAAGAACCTATAACTGGTACAGCGACTTTTAGAAATGATACTGATAAGGCACATTATAGATATTATGTTGTAGTTGACAATGGTTCAGGAAAAAAAGTTGATAGTAATGAGATAAAGTTATTAGTTAATGGAACAGAACAGTACTTTGGATTTACGTCAAGTGGTGTAGACGGAGTGTTCTATGGTCAGGCTACTAATTACACTGGAACAGTAACAGTAAGTATTAATGATGGATTGAATACAGCTTCAACAAGTGGCTCACTTGCTAATCTTGTACAGCTTGATTCATCTCACGAAGTGTATACCTATGAATGGGATGAGGCGACAGCGATAAATCCAGGAACCACTTTGCCAGACTCAACAACTGAAACGCTCATCGGTGAACAGTATAAGCTTACTATCAATGCTGAGACATATGACAAAATTGCAAGAGTTAATATAGTAGATGAAAGTGGTAAT
The DNA here is from genome assembly GCA_017625815.1 of Lachnospiraceae bacterium. GTDB lineage: Bacteria > Bacillota > Clostridia > Lachnospirales > Lachnospiraceae > Coprococcus_C. The sequence continues at coordinate 34,793 of JAGAKD010000148.1, forward strand.
ATATGTTGGTATATTGAAAATGGTGACCAACAGGTAAATCCTAGTACATATTATGAATTTAGTTGTACATTTAATATTCCTGCGGATGCAGATGTTAATTTTAGTGACAAGCTATTTATCAATGTGATTAAGGCTGATGGAAACAATACTATAATGGAAAGTGTTGCTCTTGGAACAATCATGTATGACAACACAAATCCAATTATACTTACAGAGAATGCTATAGATAACACTTCTGTTTTGCCAACTGATTTACCGGGTGTAAATCAATGGTATGGAAGTGGTGAAACAGAAGGTTTAAAATTCAAGGTTGTTTCAGGTGATCAGAAAGCTGCTTATGAATCAGATATATCATCTGTAGAATATAAAATTGGAACAAATACAGAGAAGACTATTTCGCCAGATGCGAATGGTGTGTATACCGTTCCTTTAAGTGAGCTTGAGTCACAGAATTCAGGTGGTACGAAGGTGCTTATTACTGCAACTGATGAAGCAGGCAATGAGTATAAGAATATGTACACTTATTATTATGATGCGACTAAACCAGTATTTGATAACACCAATTATATATATGCTATGCAGAATGGCTCAGTGTGTAGTGGTGCTATCTATGTAAATGCAACTACTGCAAATACAACAGCTATATACACTGAATTTTCAGATGCAGTAGGTGTGAAAAACATAAAATATAAGTTATCAAAGTGTGATGGCACAGTATATGTTGAACCAACAGAGTGGTCTTTAGCATTACCATTATATACAGATGAGCATTATTTTGGTATTGACCAGCTTATTCCTACACTTGATGGTACAACAGATGGAAAATATAAACTTGAGATACAGCTGGTAGATTTAGCTGGAAATGAAAGTGCTACTAAAAGTATTGAGTTTACAGTTGATTGCACAAATCCAGTAATACAGAGCATAGAGCTTCAAGCTAAAGGAAGTACAGATCTTAATTGGGTTCCTGTATCAGAGGATGAGTGTTTTACTATTACAGCAGGAACTAATGCTGGCAAGAGTGCTATGTTTACTACTAAAGATACTGAGTACAGATATGTTATAACTTACTCAGATGCAAACATATCAGGTGCTTTGCTTGTAGATGATATAACCTTAAATGGTGATTTAGTTGACTATACTGGTGACAGAATAGATGTGACGAATGGTGAAGTGATTCTTAATATTAAAGAAGACATCATAAGTGCAGTTGAGCCAGTGATGATAATTGCTTTACTTAGAGATGTGGCAGGAAATTACGTTACGATGGAAACTTCGCCATTGATTCAGCGTTTAGATAACAACGTTAGAATTTCAGCATGGCTTTTAGATTCAGAGGGTAATCCTATTGAAGAACTTACGCCTAAAGGATATGATAGTGTTATATCTGGTGCAAGCGAGTATACTGTAAGAGTAGATTACAATTCTGCTATTAAGATAGATACAAGCGAGGCTGAAGTGCCTAGATTGGTGTATGATAAAACTGATGGTACAGGTATCAATACTATCCTTGCTACCGATACAGTTAATGCAAAGATTATATCAAATGGTGAAGAAATTAATGCCCAGGATAAAAAATATCACTATATAGTTGATTATACCCTTCCTTCTGAGGCTAATGTCAAATTTACAAGTATTAGTGCATATGCAAAGAATATAGGTGATGGTTCCTCAACTGTATATGAGTGCGAGATAGACTTAAAAGACATATTATTTGATAAGACAGTACCGATTATTTACAAGGGAAACGGCACAGAAACATTTGTTGACAATGGCGCAGGAGCATGGGTTGAAGCAGTAAATGCAGACTATGTGGTTAAATCTGGTGATTCCACAGTTTATGAATCACAGCTTGGGTCAGTTAAGGTATCTACTGCTGGCGGTGATTATGTTGAGATGATTACAGCTGGAACCCCAGTTGATAGCTACACAGGTACTATCAATCTTAATACATCATCAGCTACTGCTGCAGGTACAGAGGTCAAGATTATTGCAACTGATGTGGCAGGCAATAGTAAAACATACACATATGTTTACTACATCGACACAACACAACCAACAGCAACACTTACAGTTAATGACAAAACATCATTTACTGATGACATCACTGGTATGCCAACTATTAAGGCAACAGCAAAGGATACATTAACTCTTCAGAGTGCAACTATAAATGTTCAGGCTCCTAATGGAACTACATATACTAAGACTTATCATAATACAAAAGAGGCAGCTGATAACATTACTAAGGAAGCTACATATACATTAGCTGATATCATCGGTGCTGAAAATGTAACAGATGGTACATATTCAGTTTATTTGAAGTCTATTGATAATGTAGGTCATGAAACGACTAGTGCTACAGTAAGCTTTACTTTGGATAACACATTACCTACAGTAACTGCAAAGATTACTTCCGGTACAGTTAGTTCAAAGTCATCTTACTACTACAATACAGATGTAACAGTTACATTTACTAAGTCTGATAAGAATATGGAATTTATAACTGTCAAGGACGGTGACAAGACTGTTGATGTTAAATGGTCAGATACACCTGATGCAAATGGTGTTTACACAGGAACTGCCACATTTACAGCCGAGAGGGCACATTCAGTTACTATAAGTGCTCAGGATAATGCTGGTAACCAGTCAACTCCTGCAACTGTTTCATTCCTTATTGATAAGACTAAGCCAGTTGTTTCTACAACCTTAGGTGGAGTAATTTATACAGATGACTCAGGCTTTAAGTACTTTACTTCAAATGTTTCACTTGGTGCGTCAGTATCTGATACAAATGAGGATAAGAAGGACCTCAATTACCAGATTATTCAGGCTAAGCCAGACCAGGAAGTAACTACTTCAAGTTATATTGAGACTAGTGCTAGAAGCTTTGATTATACTGAGGAAGCGGATTATACTATCAATCTCTTCGCGGTAGACCTTGCAGATAACACAAGCGCAACTAGAACAGTTAAGTTCAGAGTTGATAAGAACGCACCTAAGCTTACTATCGGCGGTGTAGGAAGTGGAGCTGCATCAAGTGCAACAACAGTTTCATTTACTATGGAAGAGGCATTCTGGAAGGATGCATCTGGTCAGATTACTATTTATAGAAAGCCAGGCGAGGGCCAGGGTGAAGAACTCTTAAAGACAATTGATGTTACACCAACAGCGTTTGAGACTGTTGTGAGAGAGACACTTACTGAGACTGGTATTTATAGAATTGAGTTTTCAGCTACTGATAGAGCAGGACATTCATCAGCTACTAATACTACATTTACTATTGATAAGGATGCACCAGTTGTTACACTTACAAGTGCTGACAATTACGCATTAACTGATGAGGCTGTTCCAACTACTATCGAGATAACAGATGATTTCTATATAACTAAGAAGATAACTCTTAGTGGTACAAGAACTGATATTGATGGAAAGGTTAACAATATTGACTTTGGTGATTACAACCCAGCAGGTAACCCAACTATCATCTATCAGAACTTTGAGGAAGATGGTATCTATGATATTGAGGTTACTGTAACTGACGTTGCTGGTAATAGTGATACTAAGTCTGTACACTTTACTATTGATAAGACTGATCCAGTTATTGGAGATTTGCCGGATATTGATGGTAAGATACTTACATCATTTAGCTGGGAAGAGGACCTTGATGAATTGGTATCAGACCTTACAGTATGTGATGTTCATATGTACTTAAATGGTAGTGAGTACGATGGTGAGTCTGCTATTGAGGATGGTTCATACACTCTTCTTATAACAGCAGAGGATGAACTTGGACACAAGGTTGAGAAGCAGGTTTCATTTATTCTTGATACTAAGGCGCCAGTATTCATCGTAACAGGTGTTGAGGATGGCGAAGTTAAGAATGAGGAATATACTATCGATGTTTCACTTCAGCTTGAGGAAGATACATTAACATCAGTTAAGTTAAATGGTGAAGATGTCCTTGTATCAAATAATACTTGTACGATTTCAGTAACTGAAAAGGGTGAGTATGTACTTGAGATGACAGCTATTGATGAGGCTGGAAATGAATCATCTATGAAGCTTGAATTCAAGTACGGTGAAGAAGCTAAGAGCTGGTTATGGATAATCATAGTGGCAGCTTCAGTTCTCCTTCTTGGTGGTATAGGATTTATCGTCTGGAAGAAGAAAAAAGATAAATAATTATAAAGATATAGTGAAAGAGGCAACCATCAGGTTGCCTCTTTTTATGTTATGAATGTAGATATCGTTTAAGTAGAAATGCACAAAAGTAAGGAAATGTAGTTGTAGTCTCTGTACGCCCAATATTCCCCGAGATAAATTTGATACCATAGTGTATGTCTGGGTATGCGTCGCTTGTGACAAGCGTTCTCAGTGATTTAGCAGTTCCGTTGGTGGCTTTTACTTCCACAGGAATTAATTCGGATGCAGTTCTTACAAAAAAGTCCTGTTCAAGTGTGGAATCCTCTTTTTTGTAGTAGTATAAGTTATATCCACTTTTGGTTAGTGCTTCTGCTACTACATTTTCATATAGTGCGCCTTTGTATACACCAAGGTTTTTGTTAATACGAAGGTCTTCTTGGGCTTCTTCGTCCAACATAGCAACTAAAAGACCGGTATCCGCAAAATATAGCTTAAATTTACTGTCGTCATAATTGCCCTTTAGTGGTAATTCAGGGAACTTTAACCCATAACAAATATTGATAATTCCAGCATCGTTAAGCCATTCGATGCAACCTCTATAGTCCTTAAAACGTGCACCTGATGCAACCTTAGATATCTGGAATTTTTTGTTTTCTTTTGCAAGCTGTGGTGGTATCTGGTTAAATACGTTTAGAATTCGAGTTTGGTCCATGCCATCAGCATATTTTCGGATATCCTCGGTGTAGTCGGCTAGTAGCTGTCGCTGGGTATCTAGTGAACCTTCAAATGTACCTTTTATAATATACTCTTTCACTACAGCAGGCATACCGCCCAGGATGCAATAGTCTAAAAACAATGAGCTGTAAACAGACATCTCCACATCACTAAATGGCTGGTGTTGTGTCATATGCTGGAGCATAGATTCTGTGGTGGCAGAACTGTATCCCTTTGCCCAGAGAAATTCTTCAAAATCTAAAGAATACATTTCATAGTCGGTTTTGTAACCTACACTGTTGCTTTCGATGCGCTGGTAGTTTATACCTAGCATAGAACCGCTGCATATAACATCAAAGCGATGGTCTATATGAAAAAATTTAAGTGATGTGGCAATTTCAGGAAAATCCTGTAGTTCATCAAAGAATATGAGGGTGTTGTTAGGTATGAATTTTTTGGTTGGGTCTATGAGGGATATATTCTTGATGATATCGTTAGCGCTGTTACCATCAGCCGTTATCATTTTGTATTTTGGTTCTTCTACGAAATTTATGTAGATTATACTTTCATAATGTTTGTTTGCAAAGTGTTTTATGGATTCGGTTTTGCCTACCTGACGTGGACCCTTTACAATGAGTGGTTTTCGCTCATTATCTGTTTTCCAGTTGTGCAGGTAGTTGTCAATTTTTCTAAATAAATATAGATTTTTCATTTCACTATTCACCTCTGCTCTCTATGCCTTTATTTTATTGACTTTTCACCCCTTTGTCAATAAGCGATTACAAAAAAATGAGGGACTTTTTCGCGCTTTGTTGCAAAAAAATGAGGGACTTTTTCACATTTTATTACGAAAAAATGAGCGACTTTAATTAAAAATACTATTGGAATTTTAAAATCATCATATTTCTTGCAACCAATGAAATTCGTGTTATAATATGATGTATATAAAATAACTGTCGTATAAAGCTAATCATTTATATGTTATTTGAGTATGTTATTACAGTATGTGAGATGATTGCGTTTTATATGCAGAGATGTGAAGTTGGATGACGGTTTATATTTGATGATTTTGATATATTATAGTGTTTGAGGAGGTACGATAATGGTAGATGCTAGTTTAATGACTAATCCTGGTGGTCGTGACAATAATGAAGATTACGTGACAACTGCAAAGTATGGGGATGCAGAGTGTTTTATACTTTGTGATGGTTTAGGTGGACATGAATGTGGTGAGGTTGCATCATCTACAGTGGCTGAGACTATTGCAAAGATGTTTGAAGAAGAGGGAGACTCAGCGGATTTTCTTCCAAATGCATTCAATATAGCTCAGGAGAAGCTTCTTGAGCTTCAGGCAAGCAAGGGTATGGCTAGTGCCATGAAAACTACTCTTGTGGTATTAATTGTAACGAAGGATACCATGAAATGGGCCCATATAGGTGATAGTAGACTATACCATATATTCGATGGTAATACTAAATATGAGAGAACAAGAGATCACAGTATGGTTCAGGTTCTTTGTGATATGGGAGAGATTGAAGAAGCAGATATGAGACATCATGAGGAGAGAAATAAACTTCTTCGTGTTATGGGAACTGAGTGGACTGGCAAATCCTTTGATGTTAGTGCAGTTCTTGAACGTGGTGAAACACATTCCTTTGCTCTTATGACAGATGGTTTTTGGGAGTATGTTATGGAGGATGAGATGCTTAAACTTCTTGGCGAGACCTCATCAGCTAAGGAATGGATGGATGCTATGGCAGCTCTTGTTTTAGAGAGAGCTGATATGACTAAGACAGACAACTTTTCTTGTATCTGTGTAAAGGTGGATTAGTATTTATATGTTTAAAGCAGTTGTTTTTGATATGGATGGTGTCATAACTGACACAGAAAAATTGTATAGAAGGTTTCAGCTTGAAGAAGGTCTTAAGCGTGGTGTTCCTGAAGAGGTTATGCATAAGGCATGTGAGCGTATTGCTGGAGGCAACAAATATACCAACAAAGCACCCTTTGAAGCTATTGTGGGACGAGGCATAGATTATTTTGAATATCGTGACAAGATGATAGCAAGACTTGATGCATATATAAAGGAGAATGGCGTTGAGCTAAAGGAAGGTGTTAAGGAGACTTTGGCGTACCTTAAGGAAAAGGGTATCAAGATAGGTCTTGCCACATCAACAGTTAGAGAGAGAGCTATCGGATATCTTACTGACCATGATATATACAAATATTTTGACAAGCTAATTTTTGGAGATATGGTTGAACATGGAAAACCAGCTCCAGACATATATCTTAAGGCTTGTGAAGAGCTTCAGGTTAAACCTGAGGAAGCTATCGCTGTAGAGGATTCTATCAATGGTATCAAGTCAGCAGGAGAGGCTGGTTTATATCCTGTTATGGTAGTTGATCTTATCAAACCTAACGATGAGATTAACGTTTACGTCAAGCAGGTTTATGATGTTATGACTAGACTTAAGGAGATTATTTAATATAGAGTGACCACAGTTTTAGGACTGATGGTCACCATATGTTTTTTAGGAGGAGAGAAGATGCAGTTACTAGTTGTTATACTTAAGAAAGCTAATCTAGTTACAGAGATTTGTAAAGAACTTGCGGAAAAAGGCGTTCGTGGTGGTACTATAATTGATGGCGTTGGTATGGCCAGCGTTATCGAACAGATGGATGACCTTCCTATATTTAGTATGCTTAAGACAATTCTTGCAGAAGATGATGAAAATACAGTTAAGACTATGTGGTTCGTTATGAAGGATGAAGAGATTGAAAAGGCTAAACAGGTTATTAGAGATACTATAGGCTTGGATGAGCCTAATACTGGAATTATGTTCGGTATGCCTGTTACATTTGTAGAAGGTTTGGGTGCGTAGACAAAACATAAGTAATATTATTTAAATACCCTTCATATATTATTTTAGGTGATAATATATGGAGGGTATTTATGACTAAAGCATACGGTGTGGCTTCTTTTGTAAAAGCATTAATAATAGCATATGTTGTAACGGGAATAATGCTTTTTGTTCTAGCATTCCTTATGTATAAGTTTGGAATTTCTGAGCAGGCAGTTAATTTTGGAGTTACATTTATTTATATTCTTGCAACAGGGGTTGCGGGCATTCTTATAGGTAGGAGTATGAAACAAAGGAAGTTTCTGTGGGGAAGCCTAGTAGGACTTATATACGCTGCTCTAATCTTTGTAGTATCCCTTTTAGTTACTGGAAATGCCACCATGATAATGCAGGATGGAGTGAGTACTTTACTCCTTTGTGTAGGTGGAGGAATGTTAGGTGGAATGCTTAGCTAAAAAATTACTTTTATTTATAGAAATTGTATGTTATAATTCTTCAATAGATGATTATATAGGAGGCAAAGGATATGAAGAGAATTAAGACTTTAACTAACAAGACTTTAAACAGCACAGTTGTTAAGGGCGGTTGTGGCGAGTGCCAGACTTCTTGCCAGTCAGCTTGTAAGACATCTTGCACAGTTGGTAACCAGAGCTGTGAGAATAAGTAATTGTCAGTAATTTTACTAATACATAACGTAGCTAATTAAAGAGGGCCATTAGTCCTCTTTAGTTGCGTTTTTAAAAGGAGTGTTATATGGTCCATCAGTACAAGAATAATGGATACAATATTGTGCTGGACGTATGCAGTGGTTCTGTTCACGTAGTAGACGATCTTGTTTATGACATGATTGCTATGTATGAGGAGAAGACAAAGGAAGAGATAGCTGAGGCTATCAGAGAGCGTTACGGTGATGAGTATTCGTTAGAGGACATTTATGAGGCATATTCTGATATTGAAGAGCTTAAGAGTATGGGGCAGCTATTTACAGAAGATGTTTACAAGGATGTCATTATCGATTTTAAAAAGAGACAAACAGTGGTCAAAGCTTTATGCCTGCACATTGCTCATGATTGTAATCTTGCCTGCAAATATTGTTTCGCAGATGAGGGTGAATATCATGGAAAAAAGCGTGAGTTAATGAGCTTAGAGGTGGGCAAAAAGGCTATAGACTTTCTTATAGAGAATTCAGGCAATAGAGTTAACCTAGAGGTGGATTTCTTCGGTGGTGAGCCTCTTATGAACTTTGATGTAGTCAAGGAGATAGTTGCTTATGGTAGAAGCAAGGAAAAAGAAGCAAATAAAAACTTCAGATTTACCCTCACTACCAATGGAGTACTTCTCAATGATGATGTTGTAGAGTTTTGTAACAAAGAGATATCTAATGTGGTTCTTAGCTTAGATGGAAGACAGTGCGTTAACGATGTTATGCGTCCGACTAGAAATGGAAAAGGAAGCTATGATGTTATCGTTCCCAAATTTCAGGATTTTGTATCAAAGCGTGGAGACAAGAGTTACTACGTAAGAGGTACATTTACTAGAAATAATCTTGATTTCGTTGAAGATTTTAAGCTTATGACAGAGTTGGGATTTAAGGAGATTTCCATTGAGCCGGTTGTTGCTCCAGATGATGCAGACTATGCTATCCGCGAGGAAGATTTGGAGACAATTTACAAGGAATATGACAAGCTTGCCCTTGATATTATTGAGAGACATAAGTCCGGCAAGCCGGTTACATTTTTCCATTATATGCTAGATCTTCAGGGAGGTCCTTGTGTGTACAAGAGACTTTCTGGTTGTGGCTCAGGAACTGAGTACCTAGCAGTGACACCAACTGGAGAATTATATCCATGTCATCAATTTGTTGGAATAGATGAGTTTGAGATGGGAAATGTATTCGAAGGTATTAAAAAGCCAGAGATAGTAGATGATTTCAAACTCTGTAATGTATATGCTAAGGACAAATGTAAGGATTGCTTTGCAAGATTTTACTGTAGTGGTGGTTGCGCAGCTAACTCTTACCAGTTCCATGGTAGTATATTAGACGCTTACGATATAGGTTGTAAGCTACAGCAGAAGCGTGTGGAGTGTGCAATAATGATAAAGGCAGCCTTAGCTGACTTAGAAGAAGGAGAGTTATAATGAAAAAAGCAAGAAGAAAAGCCATATTTGCTATACTTGTTTTCCTGCTACTTTGTGCAGGTGGAGTGTATTTGGCAATGATGGGTGCAGGAAAAGATAATATTGGTAGAGCATCTGATATTCCTCTTGGTCTGGATCTTCAGGGTGGTCTTAGTGTTACTTATGAGATTACAACAGCTGACCCAACATCAGAGCAGATTAATGCAACTATAGACAAGATGCAGCGAAGAGTTGATAGCTATAGTTCAGAGGGTGAAGTGTATATGGAAGGTGATGATAGAATCACAGTTGAAATTCCTGTAGACACTGCAAAAGATGATGCTTATGCTATCTTGGATGATTTGGGACAGCCAGGTAAGCTGGAGTTTTTAGACAGCGATAATTTTTTGAAGTGGTACAATGGTGAACCTTATGTTCCTGTTCTTACAGGTGCTGATGTTCAGAAGGCTAGAGCTGGTACTATGGAATCTATGGCCGGTACTGAAAATGTAGTAGAGCTTACACTTACAGACGAGGGCGCTGTTAAGTTCGCTGACGCTACGAGAGCCAATATTGGTTTGCCTATATACATTGTTTATGATGGTGAGGTTCAGAGTTCACCAGTTGTTAACGAGGAGATTACTGGTGGTATCGCAACTATCAGTGGTACATTCTCTTACGAGGAGGCTGAACAGCTCGCTGATACCATTATGATTGGTGCACTTCCTCTTGAGCTTAACCAGATACAGTACAATATAGTTGGCGCTAAGCTTGGTCAGGAGGCTATCAAGACAAGTCTTATAGCAGGTGCCATCGGACTTGGACTTATTGCGATTATTATGATTATAATATATCTCGTTCCTGGATTTATAGCTGTACTTGCCCTTGCTGCATATGTTATTCTTATGCTTCTTGTTTTAAGTATAGGTAATATTACTCTTACACTTCCTGGTATTGCAGGTATTATCCTTTCAATCGGTATGGCGGTTGATGCCAATGTTATTATATTTACACGTATCAAGGAAGAGCTTGCTCAGGATGTAAATGTTAGAAGTGCGGTTGAGACTGGTTTCTCAAAGGCTTTATCTGCTATCGTAGATGGTAATATAACAACTCTTATTGCAGCAGTTGTTCTTATGGCAGTAGGAACAGGAAGTATAAAGGGTTTTGCTACAACTCTTATGGTTGGTATTCTTCTTTCAATGTTTACTGCCCTTGTTATTACTAGATTCCTCTTAAATGCAGCGGTTAATCTTGGTATCAAGAATAAGAAATTCTACGGTGTTGCCAAGACACCAAAGGTTAGAGGATATGTTAAGAATTCAAAGATATGCTTTGCTATTTCATTAGCAATTATCATTGTAGGACTTGTTTTCCTTCCAATCAATAAGAGTAAGAATGGAAGAGAACTTAACTATGCCCTTGAGTTTACTGGTGGTACTGCTACTACGGTTACATTTGATGAGGCATATACTCTTGAGAGAGTAGAATCAGAGATTATTCCTGTTATAGTTGAGAAGACATCACTTTCAGCGAGTGATATTCAGATACAGACAGTTGAGAATAGTACTCAGGTTATATTTAAGACTCCTGAGCTTTCAGAAGCAGATAGTGCTAAGCTTGACGATGTTTTCCAGACCAGCTTTGGTGTGTCAGAGATTAGTGCCCAGAGTATAAGCTCTACTATTAGTGGAGAGATGAAGAAGGATGCTATTATAGCTATCGCTATATCTTCTGTTCTCATGCTTATATACATTGCTATTAGATTCTCAGATGCGAAGTTTGGTGTGGCAGCAGTTATGGCTCTTGTTCATGACGTATTAGTTGTGTTTGCTATATATGCAGTGGGACAGCTTTCAGTTGGTAACACATTTATAGCATGTATGCTTACTATAGTAGGTTACTCTATTAATGCGACCATCATCATCTTTGATAGAATTAGAGAGAACTTAAAGCTTATGAATAAGAACTCATCTACTGAGGAGATTGTAAATACAAGTATTTCACAGACATTTACAAGAACTATATACACTTCACTTACAACATTTGTAATGGTTCTTGTACTCTTTATTATGGGAGTTGCAACTCTTAAGGAGTTTACATTTACTCTTATGGCTGGTATTGTGTGTGGTGCATACTCATCAGTATGTATAACTGGCCCGCTTTGGTTGTTGATGAAGAAAAAATCAAAGAAAAAAGCATAAAAAATATAAGAGCGTTGGCTGCTTCTTGCAACCAACGCTTTTAAAATAAAATGAGGTGACTAAGTGGACGCAAAATGGACGGTACACAGCAAAAGGGCAGATTTTAAGGCCATAGGTGAACAATTTGGAATAGATCAGGTAGTGGCCAGAATAATTAGAAATAGAGATGTGGAAGCAATTGAGGATATAGATTTATTCCTCAATGGTACCTTGAAGGATGTCTACGATTACAAGACAATAAAGGATATAGATAAGGGTTGTGCTATTATCAAGGCTAGTATTGATAATGGGGAACATATAAGAATTGTATCCGATTATGACGTTGATGGTATTACATCTAATTACATTTTGTATAAGGGACTTGTAGAGCTTGGCGGGCAGATAAGCTATGAAATACCAGATAGAATTATTGACGGATATGGCATCAACACTCGTATAGTTAATGATGCTTATGCTGATGGTGTAAAAACTATTATTACCTGTGACAATGGTGTTAGTGCATTTGAGGCTATAGAGCTTGCAAAATCCTATGGTATGAAGGTTGTGGTAACGGACCATCACGAAATACCAGGAGAGCTAGACGAAAATGGTAATAAGACATATAGATATGTGCCAGCAGATGCCCTTATAGATATTAAACAGCCGGAATGTACATACCCTAACAAGTGCTTATGCGGTGCAGGAGTTGCATACAAGTTTATTAGAAATTTGTACGATATGTGCGGTGTAGAGTGGGTAGATGAAGATAAATTTATTGACATTCTTGCCATAGCTACAGTATGTGATGTTATGGAACTTCAGGGAGAAAATCGTATATATGTGAGACGTGGTCTACAGATTATGAACAATACAACTAATCTAGGTCTTAAAATATTGATAAAGCAGCTGGGACTTACAGATAAGAAGATTGGCTCTTATCATCTTGGATTTTTGATAGGCCCAAGCATTAATTCTACTGGTCGACTTGACTCTGCAAAGAGAGGCTTAGAGCTTTTGCTAACTGATGATGAAGGAGTGGCAGAAGAGCTGGCAATAGAGATGGTCGCTCTCAATAATACAAGAAAAACATTGACTGAAAAAGGGGTAGTAAAGGCTATTGAAGATGTAGATGCAAAACAGCAAATGCCTAATGTTCTAGTGGTGTATCTTTCTGAAATTCATGAGAGTATAGCAGGAATTGTAGCAGGAAGAATTAAGGAACACTTTTATAGACCAGTAATTGTTCTTACTAACTCAGAGGGGGAAGAAGGAGTTGTAAAAGGCTCTGGTCGTTCCATAGAGGGATACAATATGGTGGATTCCCTTTTAGAGTGTAAAGATTTATTACTCCATTATGGTGGACACGAGATGGCAGCAGGATTATCCCTGTCT
>JAGAKD010000149.1 GCA_017625815.1 Lachnospiraceae bacterium
CAGTATTACGTGGTGCTCGATTAAAAAAATTCTATCTTCGCTCAGCTCCAACTGGAGTTGGTAAGTCTCGAACTATGGCGGCAGATGCTTGCTTTATCGGATGTTCAGAGATTTATGATTTAGAAAAATGTAAATGGGTTTCAACTGGAGTTGCTGAGCCAGTTAGTTTATTTACAACAGAGTTAGAGCTTTCAGAGGTTCAAACAATGATGGTTGCTTTTTTATCTGGAGTAGAAGAGGATACTATTTTAAATTATACTTATGTTGGAGATGAATTAGAGCGTGTTAAATATGCAATTAAGCTATTGGAACAAAGTCAAATTCATATTACACAATTGCCAGACTTCTCATTATCAGATATTGAAATGAACTTAAAGAAACATATCCGTGAATTTGGAACTAAATATTTATTCTTTGATTACATTCATTCATCATTAAAAATCTTAGAAGAAATCACTAAGAAAACTGGTGGTATGAAATTACGAGAAGACCAAATCTTATTCATGATGTCTATTCGTATGAAAGACTTGGCGAATGAATATGGAGTATTTATTATGTCAGGAACTCAAGTAAATGGGGCTTGGCAAGATGCAGATACACCTGACCAGAATTTACTTCGTGGAGCAAAAGCCATTGCTGATTGAAAATAATATTGACAAAGGATTAAAAAATATGCTATAATATTATTGAGGAGTGATATTATGGCTATAAAATTTTCAGAAGAGCAAATAAAAGATATTGTAGAGATGTATTCTAATCCTTCTATTTCTCAAAAGCAAATAGGAGATAAGTATGGAGTTAGTCGTACAGTTATAAAAAGAATTTTGAAAGAAGAGAATGTATATGATGATAAAAGAACTGCTAAAAAATACTATGGTGATTTTGATTGTTTTCATGTTATTGATTCACCTGAAAAAGCTTATTGGCTTGGATTTATTTCGGCAGATGGATGTGTTGTTCCACCTCGGAAAAATGGAGGCGGGGCCTGTGTTAAAATTAGATTACATCCAAAAGACAGAAGTCATCTAGAAGCATTTATACATTTCTTAAATTCAAATTTAGAAATAAAGGATAGGGTTAATAGTGGCTTTTCAGAAGGACAGCCCTGTATAGACTTAGAAATAAATAGTCTAGAAATGGTAAACGATTTAATAAATCTTGGAGTTGTTCCTGCTAAAAGTTCTATATTAAAACCACCTAAAATAAACAAAGAGTTCGTTTTTGATTATATAAGAGGTTATTTTGATGGGGATGGAAGTATTTCAAAAATGAAAAATCAAAATGGTTTTACATTTAGCTTCGTTGGAACTAAGGAGATACTATCCTGGATTCAAGACCAAATTGGATGTAATCAAAAGTTAGAGATTAGAAATGAAAATTCTATTAATTGTTTTTATTTTAGAGTAGGTGGAAATAGAAAGCCTTATGAATTACTGAGTAAACTCTACAATGGAAATATTTGTCTAAAAAGAAAAGAAGTCCTTTTTCAAGAATTACAGTCGTCCATTAAGGAAACTTAGTGAGATTATCAGATGGTGAATTGCTGGAATACCCTTAGAGCCATATGAACTACAGCGTAATTGGAAACGATAAGCGTGAATGTTTGAAAATCATGTGGATTGGGCAATCAGCAGCCAAGCCTCTAAGTCGAAAGATATGAGGAAGGTTCAACGACTATCCCGTTGCAGGGAGTAGAGCTCAGGCTCGAAGTGCCATCCCCTAACCCTTAGAAATAAGGTATGGTGAAGATATAGTCTAGTCCCTATATAAATATCCCGAAAGGGAGGGTGTAAACGAAAATTGATGCTGGTATCATTATCATGCCGGCTACTCCTGAAGATGTTGAGGCTTTACAACCTATCCTAATGAAGTTGGGTATGGCGGCTCCAACACATTATTTATCTATCTACAAAAACCGACGAGGTAAGTTCAAATCGGTTCGATTATGGTGTCATGGTAAATTAGGAATTTGTCGATTAGACCCATGTTTTTTAACTGACCACAATCACAACTTTATCCCTATTGATAATTTAGTAATTGAAACAGAAGAGGAAGAGAAATTTAAGCCAACTAACTTTGATGACCATGTAGTTAGTGAAGCTTACGAAATGGTATTCTAGGAGGATATTAAATGTATGATAAGGATGAAATTAAACAGAATATAACAATAGAACAAATGATAGATATAGTAGAAGCTCTGGGAGCCTCTACTCCTATTGTTCGCTCTGAAATTTTGATGATAGAAAATATATGTCACAACTTACCAGGGGAATCAAGAGGACATAAGCTGTATTATTATGATAATACAAAGCTATTTAGATGCTATACTGACTGTGGAGAATATTTTGATGTTTTTGAATTAGTTATTAAAACACGTAAAATTCAAGAGAATGAAGATTGGGAGATGTTTAAAGCAATTATTTGGGTTGCAGATTTTTTAGGAATTGCCCCAAAATTAAAAGAATTTGATGACATGGATGCCGATGCTTTTCAATTTCTAAAAGAGATAAAAGCTCTTGAAAATAAGATTAGTAAATTCTCACAAAAGAGAGAGCAAGAGCTAAAGATATTTGATGATATCATTTTAAACAATATGAGTTTAATTCCTGCCGGCTCTTGGTTAAGAGAAGGTATTACTATTGATACTATGAAAAAGTATGGTATTAAATATTACTTATCAGAGGATAAAATTGTTATTCCACATCGAGATATAAATGGAAATTTAATTGGTATTCGTGGAAGAACAATGGTCAAAGAAGAGTCTGAAATGTTTGGAAAATATATGCCACTTAAAATTGGTGATACGATGTATAATCATCCACTATCTTTTGCTTTATATGGTTTATATGAAAATCAAGACAATATTAGAAAGGCTAAGAAGGTGTTTATATTTGAAGGGGAAAAATCTGTTTTATTATATGACTCTTATTTTGGTTCATCCAGCAACATTGCAGTGGCTTGTTGCGGAAGTTCGATTTCAAGCTTTCAAATAGATTTGCTTTATAGCTTAGGGGTTGAAGAAGCAATTATTGCTTTTGATAAAGAATTTGAAGAATTAAATAGTAAAGAACATAAGAGAAATATCAAAGCCTTAATGAAGTTAAAAGATAAGTTCATGAATCGTATGAAAGTATCTTTTTTATATGATTCAAAGAACGATATGCTTGAATTAAAAGATTCTCCTATTGACAAAGGTAAGAATACATTCTTGACTCTATTTAAAAATAGAGTTATAATATAGAGGAGGGATGAATATGAAATCAAAATAAAAGGAGGATATAATATATGGATTTTAAATTAATTGAAAACTCAGGAAAAGATTTATCAACAGTTGAAACTATTTTAACTAATCGAGGGATTAAGATTGAAGATATTCCTTTTTATCTGTCGGCAAATGATGATGCTATTTTAGATAGAAAGCTTATTGATAATTTAGTTGAGGGTGTAGACTTATTACTGAAACATTTGAATGCTGGAAATAAAATTTTCTTACAGGTTGACTCAGATGCTGATGGATATACTTCGTCTGCCTTTTTTCTAAACTATCTTTATAGTATTAATCCAGAGTGGTTAGATTTAATCACTTATAGATTGCACGAAGGTAAGGAACATGGCGTTATTTTACGAGAAGTAATTGATAAAGGTTATAAATTAGTAGTTTTAATTGATGCTGGTTCTAATCAATTAAAAGAGCACGAGCTAATGGTTCAAAATGGAATTGATGTATTGGTTATTGACCACCATGAATGTGATGAGATTAGTGATAATGCCCTAATTATTAACAATCAGTTATCAGAATTATATTCCAATAAAGCTTTATGTGGAGTAGCAATGGTTTGGAAGTTCTGTGAAGAAATGGACTCTCGTTTTGGCACTGTTCATGCAGATGATTACTTAGACTTGGTTGCAATTGGTTTAATTGCCGATATGATGGATATGCGAGTATTAGAAACTCATTATTTAACGCTATGTGGGTTAGATAATATTAACAATCCTTTATTAAAGGCTTTAATAGAAAAACAAGCATATTCATTAAAAGATGAATTAACTCGCTTTGGAATTTCCTTTTATGTAGCACCACTAATCAATGCTACAATTCGAGTTGGTACTCAAGAGGAAAAGAAAGTCATGTTTAACTCAATGTTGACATGGAAAGCTTATGAAGAGGTAGACTCTACTAAACGAGGATGTAAAGGTGAAAAAGAATGGTTAGTAACTCAAGCTGTTCGAAACTGCACAAATGTTCATGGGCGACAACGCAAAATGAGACAAAGCGGAGCTGAAGTTCTTCGTGCTCAAATTGAACATAATAAATTGTATGAAAATCAAATTATGCTAGTAGAAGCTGGCGATGAAATTGATAAAAACTTAGTTGGTTTAGTTGCTATGGAATTAGCTGCAACTTATAAAAAACCAGTTCTTCTATTAAAACCATATGAAGTAGATGGACAAATTGTGTATCAAGGCTCAGGTCGAAATTATGATAGAGGTGGATTAGAAGATTTTAAACATTTTCTAAATGAAAG
>JAGAKD010000150.1 GCA_017625815.1 Lachnospiraceae bacterium
AGCGTATGGCTATCGTTATCGATCCTAAGGACGTTGATACTATGATGAAGTATGCTAATGAGGAAAACCTTGAAGCTGTTGCAGTTGCTACAGTTACTGAGGATCCACGTCTTGTTCTTAACTGGAGAGGTAAGGAGATAGTTAATTTATCAAGAGCATTCCTTGATACAAATGGTGCTCATCAGGAGACAGAAGTTAAGGTTGCTATGCCTGATGAGAAGAAGAATTATTTCGCTGATAAGGCAGAGGTTACAGATGTTAAGGCTACATGGCTTAACACACTTTCAGACCTTAATGTATGTTCACAGAAGGGTCTCGTAGAGATGTTTGACTCATCTATTGGAGCAGGAACAGTTACAATGCCATATGGTGGTAAGTATCAGATGTCACCAACTCAGACTATGATTGCTAAGCTTCCGGTATTAAGAGGTAAGACTAATACTGTAACTATGATGAGTTATGGTTTTGACCCATACCTTTCAACCTGGAGCCCATACCATGGTTCAATATATGCAGTTCTTCACTCAGTAGCTAAGATTGCTGCCTCAGGTGGAGATGTAACTAAGATTAGACTTACATTCCAGGAATATTTCGAGAGACTTGGAACTGACCCATATAGATGGGGTAAGCCACTTGCTGCACTTCTCGGTGCATATGATGTTCAGATGGGACTTGGGCTTCCTTCAATTGGCGGTAAGGATTCAATGTCAGGTTCATTTAACGACATCGATGTTCCACCTACACTTTGTTCATTTGCTGTAGATGTGGCAGATTATATGGATGTGGTTACAACAGAGCTTAAGGAAGCTGGAAATGTGCTTCTTAAGATTGATATTAAGAAGGATGAGTTTGATAAGCCAGACTATGAAAATGTATTAGAAACTTATGGACTTCTCCTTAAGGATATTAAGGAAGGCAAGATTGAGTCAGCTTACGCTGTAGGTTTCGGTGGTATCATCGAGGCAGTAAGTAATATGGCATTTGGTAATAAACTTGGTGTTCACATTCTTGATGGTATTTCAAAGGAAGAGCTTGTTGCTAAGGATTATGGCTCAATTATAGTAGAGGTTAAGCCTGAGAATGAGACAAAGCTTGCTGTACCTGCTAAGGTTATTGGTGGTGTTAAGGCTAGCGCTACATTTACATATGGCGATGTAACTATAACTATGGACGAGGCAGTGGCTGCTTGGACTGGCACTCTTGAGAAGGTATTCCCAACTGAGTCAGGTGTAGAGCAGACTAAGATAGACACAGGACTTTTTGATGCTAAGACAATCCTTGTTGCTAAGAATAAGGTGGCTAAGCCAAAGGTATTTATACCAGTATTCCCTGGTACTAACTGTGAGTATGACTCACTTAGAGCCTTTGAGGCAGCTGGAGCAGAGGTTGAGACTATTGTATTTAAGAATCAGGATGCACAGGATATCAGAGATTCAGTTGATGCATTCTCTAAGGCAATTAGTCAGAGCCAGATTATAATGTTCCCAGGTGGATTTAGTGCAGGTGATGAGCCAGATGGTTCAGGTAAGTTTATCGCAACAGCCTTTAGAAATGCTAAGATTTCTGAGGAAGTTATGAAGCTTCTCAATGAGAGAGATGGTCTTGCACTTGGTATCTGTAATGGTTTCCAGGCACTTATTAAGCTTGGTCTTGTGCCATATGGCGAGATTAGACCACAGACAGATGATTCACCAACACTTGCCATGAACAGTATTGGTCGTCACCAATCTAAGATGGTTTACACTAAGGTTGTAACAAACAAGAGCCCATGGCTTAAGAAAGCAGAGCTTGGTGGAGTTTACACAGTGCCTATTTCACATGGTGAGGGTAGATTCGTTGCTAGCAAGGAATGGATTGATAAGCTCTTTGCAAATGGACAGGTTGCAACTCAGTATGTAGATATGGATGGTAATCCAACTATGGATGAGTATTACAATGTAAACGGTTCATACTATGCAATAGAAGGTATTACAAGTCCAGATGGTCGTGTGCTTGGTAAGATGGCTCATTCAGAGCGTAAGGGAACAGCAGTGGCTATCAATATCTTTGGAGATCAGGATCAGAAGATATTTGAGTCAGGTGTTGAAT
Organism: Lachnospiraceae bacterium; assembly: GCA_017625815.1. Taxonomy (GTDB): domain Bacteria; phylum Bacillota; class Clostridia; order Lachnospirales; family Lachnospiraceae; genus Coprococcus_C. The sequence goes on from JAGAKD010000150.1 coordinate 2,089, forward strand.
ACTTCAAGTAAATATAAATAAAAAGCTACTAGCTGCGTATGGATTAAAGAAATATGCGTGCTAGTAGCTTTATTTTGCCTTAAAAAAATTCTCTAAATTATTGTATTAACTCACGAATTTGATATAATATCACATAGGGGTTATAGTAAAATAATGGGATTTTATATACATTATTGTATTGATAGGAGTTATTATGTTTGGGGTATTAGTTTTAATTCATTCTATAGCAATTTTATTTATTCTTAGTTCCTTAGTGGTTATGTTCCGAGGAGAATCCACTTATAGTCAGAAGCTGCTTATATTTGTAATGATTGCAGAGCTTGTTCAAAACGTAGGTTATGTTTTGGAGATTTTTTCAAAGAGCTTGGAAGAGGCATTGTTAGCAGTAAAAATAGAATATTTGGGAGTATCTGTTGTAATGGTATTTTATATGATGTTTATTAGACATTATTGTGGATACAAAGAAAATAGATTGTATGAGAGAATACTATTAATAGAAGCATTTATTGTTATTGTGCTAGTATGGACTACTCCTTTACATAATCTATATTATTCTAATATTGAATTCGTTGAGACTGGTTTATTCCCTCATTTAGTTTTGGAATATAGCGGATTATATATATTACATACTATCTTAAGTATTGTAATACCATGGATTATTATAGCTGTTACTTTAGTTACTAGTTATATTAAGGAAAAGGAAGAAAAGAAAAAGAAGAACTTAATGATAGTTATAATGGGAACATTATTTGCATTTATTGTTTATGGTATATATATTACAGGTGCTTTTAATGGATATGACCCAACGCCAATAACAATGGCATATATGCTATCACTTATGGTTGTGTGTGTATGGAATAGAAAGGATTATGACCTTACAAGAGCAGCGTCTAATACAGTGCTTAATGCCCTAGAAGAATGTGTAATTACCTTGAATCAGGATTTTAAG
>JAGAKD010000151.1 GCA_017625815.1 Lachnospiraceae bacterium
CCTACTATGCATGGAGATGAGGAAAGATATGTACAAGAGGCCTTTGATACCAACTGGGTATCTACGGTTGGAGAGAATCTTAACCAGTTAGAACAACAGGTGGCTGATTATATTGGATGCGGTTATACTGTCGCATTATCTGCTGGTACAGCAGCTCTTCATCTTGCAGTTAAATTGGCAGGAGTAAAGCCTGGTGATAGGGTTTTTTGTTCTGATATGACATTTGCTGCAACTGTTAATCCTGTTTCTTATGAGAAAGCAGAACAGGTATTTATAGATGAGGAAAGAGATACTTGGAATATGGACCCTGTGGCACTTAGACGAGCTTTTGAAAAGTATCCTAATACAAAGGTTGTTATAGTGGTTAATCTATATGGTGTACCTGCAAAATTAGACGAGATAAGAGCCATATGTGATGTGCATGGAGCGATACTTATCGAAGATGCCGCTGAGTCAATGGGAGCAACATATAAGGGCAAGCAGACAGGTACTTTTGGTAAATATAATGTTATTAGCTTTAATGGGAATAAGATAATTACTACATCTGGAGGAGGTATGCTTCTTACCGATAGCAAAGAAGATGCGGATAAAGCAAGATTTTGGTCTACTCAGGCCAGAGAAAACTTTCCATGGTATCAACATGAAGAGATTGGTTACAACTATCGTATGTCCAATATACTGGCGGGCATAGGAAGAGGTCAGATGTTACACCTTGATGAGCATATAGCTAAAAAGAAAGATATATATATGAGATACAAGGAAGGATTTAAGGGGATTCCTGTTTCTATGAATCCGTACATGGAGGATATGGAACCTAATTTTTGGCTTAGTTGTATGTTGATTGACGAGAATGCCATGGATAAGACTAATCCAGATAAGATACGAGAGTTACTTGCTGATTATAATGTGGAGTCAAGACCTATATGGAAACCTATGCATATGCAACCTATATTTGCGGGGTATGAATTTGTGTCTGCGAAGGATGGTATGGATGTAGGTGCAGATATATTCCGCAGAGGTATATGTCTTCCTAGTGATATCAAGATGACTGAGGAAGAACAGGATGTAATTATAGGGTTGATAAGGAATTGTTTTGGATAATTCAAAGGAGAGATATATGCACAAGAAAGGATTTTATGAAAAATTCATAAAGAGGATACAGGATATAATTTGTGCATGTATAGCTATTATAATATTAAGTCCTGTTATGTTGATAATAGCCATTTTGGTGAGAATTAAGTCAGGTGTACCTGTGGTGTTTGCACAGGAAAGACCAGGGCTTAATGGGAAGATTTTTAAGATGTATAAGTTTAGAACAATGAGTAGTGTTAAGGATGAACATGGTGATTTGTTACCAGATGAGCAGCGACTTACCTCTTTTGGAAAAAAACTTAGAAGTACGTCGCTAGATGAGTTACCAGAATTATTTAACATATTAAAAGGAGATATGAGTATAGTGGGTCCTAGACCTTTATTGCCACAGTATTTACCAAGATATAATAAAAGACAAGCTAGGCGACATGAG
>JAGAKD010000152.1 GCA_017625815.1 Lachnospiraceae bacterium
AATATTCTTAGTATGATAGAATTAGGCGAATTTAATATTAGATTAATATGAGAAGATACGGTTTGAAAAGTTGGAAACTTAGTAGATGAAAAAGGGAATCCGGTTCGAATCCGGAACAACCGCCATTACTGTATTTGACAAGGAAGAGAATCATAAACCATTGGGATAGTTTGTCCTGAGAAGGAGATTCTTTTGATGTGGATTTATTCACAGCATCATAAGTCAGGAAACCTGTCGTATCTTTTTAGGTTTAACACAACTTTGGTGAGAAGAGTGCAACCGATTTACTGTCGTATTAACGGCTTCGAGGTTTACTCTTCTCTTTTTTATTGTAAAGCTCAAAGCTTTATTCTTGTGTGCGTTGTAAATCAGTTGTACTCTTTCAACCTATATTGTTGAAAGAGTTTTTTTTATGTCATTCTTTATTTTAGAAAAAGGAGGGATTAATGTGATATCAGATGATAAAAAGTCCTGGGCGGCAGAACTTTTATGTGAAAAATATAATGAGCTTGGAAGACTGCCGAAAAAGGATGATTTTGATGAACCTACAAGATCACGTATAAAAGCCTTCCTGGGCCCGTGGCCAAGAGCTCTTGAAGCGGCTGGTTTGAAAGAAGCAAAACCGTTGCCACCAAAATCTAAGAAAAGAAAAAAGGCGGCAACTAAATCTAAATATCAGTGCTTTGCAGCTCAGGAAAAGAAAACTAAAAATAAAGGAGATAATTAAGGATGTATAAAAGTTTATATAAAAAGCTATTAAGCGTATTACTTGTTCTGATTATGATGTTTAGCCAGACACCAATTAGTGCGTTTGCTTCAGAACAGGGGACGGATTCAGGTAAGGTATATATATCAATTAGTTACGATGGACAGTACAATGATGATATAAAAGGTAATGATATAGCATATGTAGAAGTGTCAATGGATGACCTTGCTGAGATAAATTTGGCTGACTATGAGTTAGGTGATTATGTATATGATGCTGACGGTGATGGAATAAATGAGATAACAGCCTTGCACCTTTATATTTATACCCATGAGGAAATTTGTGGTGGAAACTGGTCAGATGTTGGTGTATCTGGTGGAGCAGGGAGTATTTTCTTTGAGAGAGGATTGTTCGGATTTGAAGATTGCAATTTAAATTATTATCTTAACGGAGAATATCCAGCAGTTGATGGCTGGGGAACAACGGCAGATCGGATTGTTCTTTCTTCTGGAGATTTTTTGGATATTGCAGGTTATACAAGCTGGAATTTTTGGTCGGATTCTGCTGCTGGTTTTCACTATTTTGCAGATAATAGTGGTAATATAACGCACAGTTATACTGGAGAAACAGGAAATGATACCACAATTAAGTTAGTTAGTACATATTCTGATATGTATTCAGGTAGTGGTAATGATGTAAGAGAAGAAACATATTACACTGTTTATTATGGTAAGACATTTGGGGTAGTAGACGGAAAAGTATCAACTGATGATACAGGATGCGCTAATATTTCATTTAACGAAGCAGGTACATGGTATTTATGGTGTGAAGGTGGTTATGGAGCTGAGTATCCGGATGAAATTGTTTCATCACCAGCATATGCAAAGGTTGTAGTAACTGAGACCGTAGATCCTGACGAAGAGGCTGCTGAGGCAGTAATATCTAAAATACAATCTATTGGTACAGTTACTTTAGAGAGTGAAACTGCTATTATAGAGGCGCGTGAAGCATACGATGCATTAACTGATGCACAGAAGGAGTTAGTAACTAACTATTCAACTCTTACTACAGCAGAAGCTACATTAGCACAGTTAAAAGAAACAGAGGAAGAGCCCGAAGAAAAACCTGCCTTAATTGATACAAATCCTAAAGAAATTTATGAGGCAACCTATGAGTATTTATCAGATTTGGGCACACCATCTGTTGGTTCAGTAGGTGGAGAATGGATGGTTATTGACCTTACTCGTGGAGGTTATGCTTGTCCAAATGGATATTATGATAATGTTGTTTCTTATATAAATGAAAATATTAATGCAAATGAACAGCTTCACAGAGCTAAGTCAACAGATAATTCCCGTGTGATTCTTGCCCTTACATCTGCAGGCTATGATGTTACAGATGTGGACGGTCACAATCTTCTTATGGGACTTACTGATATGACCTATGTAAAGAAGCAGGGAATCAATGGTCCTATATGGGCACTTATGGCTTTTGATAGTCATGATTATGAGATTCCTACAAATTCTGCAGCAACAGAGCAGGTTACTCGTGAGAAGCTTATTAAATGTATATTGGATAATCAGCTTGAGGATGGTGGTTGGAAGATAGGTGGTACATCATCTGATGTGGATATGACAGCTATGGCTATTCAGTCACTTGCACCATATTACAATACAAATGCAGAGGTTAAGGCTGCAGTTGATGAGGCTGTTGTATTGTTATCAAATCGCCAGAATGAATACGGTGGATTTGGTTCTGTTGATGGAGCATGTAGTGAGTCTTGCGCTCAGGTTATTGTAGCACTTACTGCTCTGGGGATTAACCCAGAGACAGATGAAAGATTTGTGAAGAACGGATACTCTGTTGTAGATGCGTTGTGTGGATTTGCCGTAGAGGGCGGCGGATTCGCTCATATTCCAAGTGGAAGTATCAATGGTATGGCAACAGAACAGAGTCAGTATGCTTTGGCGGCATATTTCCGTTTCCTTGATGGAAAAACATCGTTATATGATATGGTAGATGTAATAATTAATAAAGTGTCAAAGGATGATTCTGGAAAGATAGAGAATGTAACTGATGAATCTAAAAATGAATGTGCTGCTACCTTAGATGTTACAGATGCGGGCTTAAAGGATAAGCTGCTTACAGCTGATGAGAAGAAGCTTCTTGAAGAAGGAGCAGATATTAAGATTGACCTCAATGTTGATGATATTAGTGATACTGTTTCCCAAAGGGATAAAACCCTAATTGAAGAGAAGCTTGGCTCAAGTAAAGTAGGTTTGTATCTTGATATTACATTATCTAAGCAAATTGGTGATAATTCACCAGTAGCTATAACTGAAACTAATGGAGAGGTTACTGTATCTATTACTGTACCTAAGAATCTGGTTAACACAGACAGTAGTATTACACGTACTTATAATATTTTAAGAATCCATGAAGGAAAGGTTGATGTGCTTGCTACTAACTTTGATTCAAAGACAGGCAAGTTAAGTTTTAATACAGATGCATTTTCGACCTATGTGTTAGTGTATGAGGATAAGGAAGTAAATAATACTGTAGATAATAGTGGTAATATAATAGATAATAACGTAAACAATACAGCAAATGACAATGTAAGTAATTCTGATAGTAATGTTGAGGTTAATACACCTGCAACTGGTGATAACAGCAATATCTGGTTATATACTATGCTAATGATGTTGTCACTAATTGGTATGGTAGCAATTTTAAAAAATAATGAAAAGGCAAGAAAGACAAATTAGTATAGTAATATTCTTGTATGTAGGTAAGTAGAGGTTAGAGGCATATGAAAAAAAAGACAATTGCAAATATTGTTATGGCAGTCATTATTATGGTGATTGTCTTAGGTGGAATTTTATATGTAGGACATATTAAGGGTTGGTTTGATAAGGACAGTACCAATTTCGTAACTATAACAGAGCGTCGAGGGATTGTTACACTGGAACGAGATGGTGTTGCTTATACTGTAGATGAGGACACTGTTTTAAGAGAAGGTGATAAGATATCTTGTGATGCAGGCTCTAGAGCCAAAATAGAGGTTAATGATGGCTACATAACACTTAATCAGAATTCCACTGTGATTATTTCGGAGCCAAAGACCCAAAATGTAAAAATTGATGTTATAAGTGGTGAGGTGTTTGTAAATGCTGTCACTTCGATTTCAGTGAGTTTTTCGGATAATAATATTGATTTTTCTGATGCTGTTGCACTCCTGAGCGTTCGCTCAGGAGCGCAGAGCATTAGTGTTTTTTATGGAGAAGTAAATGATGCTTCAAGTGGAGAAATATTAGAATGGGTTGGAGAGGAATATTCGGTAAGAGGTTGCACACTTGATAGCTTAAATGATTTTGCTATTGAGCAAATTCGTGCTTTAAATGAGACTAAAGAGCTATACTTTACAAATGTTCAGTTAGATGAACTTGAAGAACAAAGAAATGAGGAGCTTCTTGCAGATACCAATGTGTCTGATAAAGAGGATAAAATAGAAAACAAAGAAGATTTAGATATAGATGAAGAGGATTCTGGTACTGAGAATGATGGGAATGTTGTACAAAACACAGAAAATAATGATACAACAGCCACTTCAGATTCCATAAACGATGTTACAACAGAGGGAACTACAGAGGAAACTGCAGAGGAAGCTACAGGCCCAGTGACAGAAACACCTAAGGATGAAACTACGGAACAGACAGCTGTAACGGAAAGTACAACTGAAGCACCTGTGGAGGAAAAACTAAGCTGTACTATAACCATTCGTTGTGATACTATTTTAAATAATTGGGACAACCTTGATCCTGCGAAGGTAGCATACGTACCATCTAGTGGATGCATTCTTTCTACGGTAACAATGGAGTTTTCAGAGGGAGAAACTGTATTTGATGTATTAAACATAGCTTGTGCCAATTATGGTATTCAAATAGAATACAGCTGGACACCAATGTATAACAGTTATTATATTGAGGGTATTAATAATTTGTATGAATTTGATTGTGGCTCAGAGTCTGGATGGATGTACAAGGTAAATGGCTGGTTTCCTAATTATGGTTGTTCAAGCTATATTTTGACAGGTGGGGAAACTATTGTGTGGTGTTATACCTGTAATGGGCTTGGCGCAGATGTAGGCGGAGGCGGTTGGTAAATATATGAAGCAATATGCATTTGCAGGTTATCACCCAGTTGTTAACTTAATATTCTTCTTAAGTATATTTTGCTTTAGTGTTTTAATTCAGCATCCTGTATATCTCGTAGCAAATGGGTTGGGAAGTGTTATTTATTGTTTTATGCTTGAAAAAAAACGTTTCTTAAGCAAGGCAATTAAGCTGTTTTATTTATTGTTATTTCTAACACTCATTAATCCATTACTTAATACCAGAGGTGATAGTGTTTTGTTTAGGATATTTGGCAGACCTTATACTTTGGAAGCTCTAGTGTATGGGTTTGTTGTAGGGTGTATATTTGTTGTAGTGCTTATGTGGCTTGATTGCTACAATCAAATTTTTGCGAGAGATAAATTTGTATTTCTTTTCAGTAGTTTTATGCCAACCATAGCCTTGATTTTAAGTATGATTTTTAGATTGATACCAAGCTTTCAAGATAAAGCCGGGCAGATTGCTGGAGCTAGAACAGCAATAGGTAAGGGGCTAGAAGCTTCAAGCAAAAAGGATAGTATTAAACAAGCAACTATTGTTCTAGGTGCATTGGTTTCTTGGGCATTGGAAAATAGTGTAGTAACCGGGGATTCTATGAAAGCTAGAGGATATGGTATAAAAAAACGTAGTACATTTAAGATGTATCATATGACATTTAGAGACTGGTTGTTAATTATTGCTATGTGCTTGTTAATATGGATTGTAACTGTATCTATTGTTACAGGAAATGCAAGGGCAGAGTTTGTTCCTAAAATAGATATTGCGGTTATTGATGAAAGTAATATTCTGGGATTTATAGCCTATTGCGTTTTGCTTGCTATACCTATACTGATACATATAAAGGAGAAGGTGTCATGGAGCATATCAGAATACAAAATTTAACATTTTCTTATCCTCAGTCCAAGGATACAAAGTCTTTGGATAATGTGTCTATAAACATAGACAGGGGGGAATATGTTGTTTTATGTGGCAAATCGGGAAGTGGAAAGACCACATTGCTTAGACATTTAAAAACTGTTCTTGCACCTCATGGAATAAAGCAGGGATATATATATTATAATGGCAAACCTATTGATGAAATGGGAGATGAGGAGCAGGCGGGAAAGATAGGATATGTAATGCAGAATCCCGATGATCAGATAGTTACGGATAAGGTGTGGCATGAACTAGCTTTTGGTTTGGAGAGTCTTGGCTGTGAACAAAAGATTATGAGAACAAAGGTAGCTGAGATGGCGTGCTATTTTGGTATTCAGAATTGGTTCCATTCAGATGTTTCGACCCTGTCAGGGGGGCAAAAGCAACTTTTAAATTTGGCATCTATTATGGCAATGCAGCCAGAGATACTTATATTGGATGAGCCTACCAGTCAGTTGGATCCCATTGCTGCCTCTGATTTTTTAGATACCATAAGAAAGATAAATGTTGAACTTGGAACAACCATAATTATAACTGAGCATCGTTTGGAAGATATATTTCCGTATGCGGACAGAGCAATAGTTATGGAGGGAGGTAAGGTAATCGCAGATGATGCTCCTTGTAATATTCCAAAGAAGCTATATGATGCCAATAATCATATGTTCAATGCTATGCCTACTCCAGTAAAGATCTTTTATAATACAGACTCTAAGGGAGAAACTCCTTTAACAGTTAGGGAGGGGAGAAGGTGGCTTAGTAGAGAATTTGAGACAAAGCCTAAGTTTAATTCCATAGATGTAGATAACATGGAGGATGAAGTTAGCAATCCTGCATTGTTATTAAAAGAGCTTTGGTTTAGGTATGAAAAGGATAGCCAGGATATATTGAGAGGGGTGGATATGTGTGTTCCGGAAGGCTCATTATATGCCATTGTGGGTGGAAATGGAACTGGTAAATCTACATTGTTAAAATCTATTTGTAATATATGTAAATCCTATCGTGGCAAGATAAAGGTCTTTGGAAAAAAGCTTGATAAGTACAAGGGATGTGAGCTTTTTTCAAATTGTATTTCTATGCTTCCACAGGATCCTGTAAGCTTATTTGTTAAAAAATCTGTAAGAGAAGAACTGTTTGAGATGACAAAGGATGAAAAAAGGATTTCTGATATTATAGAAATCTGTCAAATTAATGAGCTTTTGGAAAAGCATCCCTATGATTTGTCTGGAGGAGAACAACAAAGAACAGCTCTTGCTAAGGTATTGTTAAATAATCCAAGGCTTTTGCTTTTAGATGAACCAACAAAGGGAATGGATAGCTTTTTTAAAGATGAATTTGGGGGGATACTTAAGGATTTGAAGGATAGGGGTATTACCATTGTTATGGTTTCTCACGATGTTGAATTCTGTGCTAAGAATGCAGATTATGTAAGTATGTTCTTTGATGGACAGATTCTTACTACTAACACTCCAAATAACTTTTTTAGTAATAATTGTTTTTATACAACCGTAGCAAGTAGAATGAGTAAACACATTTTCAGTAATGCGGTTACGGTTGAAGATGTGGTGTACTTATATAATAAAAACAAGGGAGCATAACTATGAAAAAATCTAATTTTATGATTCTGATAGTATTTCTTGCGTTGCTACCGATCACCCTTTATGTTGGAATGCATATCTCAGGGAGAGGGTATTACATTACTGGAACTGCTATTATTGTTGAACTTATGCTCCCTTTTTTTATGAGGTTTGAGGGGCGAAAGGTAGAGGCAAGAGAATTGGTTGTTGTTGCAGTCCTTTGTGCACTGGCAGTGGGAGGAAGGGTGGTAATACCTGTGCCTAATTTTAAGGCAGCGTTTGCCATTATTATTATTTCAGGTATTTCTTTCGGTCCAGAAACTGGATATATGGTTGGAGCCATAACAGCACTTGTAAGTAATTTCTTTTATGGTCAGGGACCGTATACACCATGGCAGATGATGGCATATGGTGCAGGTGGAATGTTGACCGGGTTTATCTTTTTGAATAAGAGAATGCGAAAAGAATCATGGTTGTTGGCGCTAGTGGGCTTTGTTATTGTGGTGGCTTGGATAGGTCCACTGCTTGATAGTTCTCAGGTGTTTTTAATGATGCCAGAAGTAAATAAGATAACCTTTGCTGCGGCATTGGTTTCTGGATTTCCCATTAATGTAAGCCAAGGTATATGTACGGCTTTTATTCTGTATTTCTTTGGAAATCCTTTACTTGATAAATTAGAGAGAATAAAGCTTAAATATGGTATAATGGAGGAATAAAATGGGTTTTGAACAATGTCATCCAGCAGTTAATTTTATTTACTTTGTTGCTGTGTTATATGGGATGCTTGCATTTCAACATCCCATTTTTTTAGCCATATCCTTTATTTGTGCATTTGTATATAGTGTCAAAAGGAATGGGTATAAATCATTGTTTTTAAATATATTGTTGTGTCCATTAATTATACTTTTCGCTTTATATTATAGCTCATATACACATTTTGGCATAACAGTATTGTCTAAAAATATGATAGGCAATAATTTTACCCTTGAATCCATTTTATACGGATGTGTTATTGGATGTATAGTTTCTGGAGTAATTATGTTGCTTTCTTGTATATATTCCATTTTTACTACGGATAAAGTAGTATATTTGTTTGGAAGACTTAGCCCTAAATTCTCCATGTATTTTGCAGCACTTTTAAGATTGGTTCCAAGAATTAAAGAGGAAGCTAGAAAGATAAATAGTGCACAATGCGGTATTGGCAGAGGTGTCAATCAGGGTAATATATTAGCGAGAATTAAGAATTGTGTAAGGATTTTTTCTATAATTATAACATGGCTTATAGATAAGCTTATGGTTACATCGGAGGCTATGAGGTGTAGAGGTAGTTCTATAAAAGGCAGGAAGGCTTTCTCAATATATAGATTTGATAATAGAGATAGAGTGTATGTAATATTTATGGTTTTATGTATTACAATTACTATGGCAGGTGCAATGCTTGGTCAAACCGATATAGTGTATAATCCAAGGATTATAATATATCCTTCTACATATATGTCATGGGTATTTTATGTAGGATATATGTTTTTGTGTATAATGCCATTTTTATTAGAAGTATGGACAGAACATAGATTTAATAAATCAAGAGAAAATTTAGGCATAGAGGAGAAAATGTATGAAAAATAAATATTCTTTTTTTTCCAATAAGGAATGTGAGATGTTTCCATGTCATAAATGTGAAGATGAGGAATTTAACTGTCTATTTTGTTATTGCCCATTATATCTTTTAGGAGAAAAATGTGGAGGGAATTACATTTATACAGAAAAGGGGATAAAGGATTGCTCTAACTGTATGATACCTCATAAGCTTGGTGGCTATGAATATGTTTTATACAAAATGAATGAATTTATATAAAAAAATAGTATATATCTTATAACATAATACCATGTTGTTTTTCGTTCAAATCCACTACGATAAGACGAATCTTTAGTGGGGTATTGCATTAAATCTTAAATGACAAATTATACCTATTGTGATATAATATCTTTATGTGGCGTATATATATATGTACGTACAAATATTTTTACATATTGGAGGGGAAAGAATGTTTCAATTAAACAATTTTTATGACAACAACAATATGATTTGTATTAACCAGTTAGGTCAGTACAAGGTATTTGAGCACCAGAAGGATTTATCAGTATCTCCTTATGCAGCAGAGACTGCATACTTTGCAGCAGAGATGAATGTTAAGAAGCGTCAGGTGCTTGTTGAGATGAATAACACAGGCTGTACTGTTCAGGCTGGTGCTATGCAGTGGATGCTTGGTAACATTCAGATGCAGTCAGGCGTTAAGGGCGTAGGTGGATTCCTTGGCGGTATGGTTAAGGGAGCAGTTACAGGCGAGTCTGCTGTTAAGCCAGAATATTTTGGACAGGGTATTATGATGCTTGAGCCTACATATAAGCATATTACTATGGTTGATGTGGCACAGTGGGGCTCAATTGTTCTTGATGATGGTTTATTCCTTGCTTGTGATAACACAGTACAGAACAAAGTAACAGCTAGAAGTAATCTTAGCTCAGCAGTGCTTGGTGGCGAGGGATTATTTAATACTATGCTTACTGGTCAGGGTATTGCAGTACTTGAGAGTCCAGTTCCACAGAACGAGCTTATCCAGTTCAATCTTCAGGATGATGTGGTTAAGATTGATGGCAATATGGCTATTGCTTGGTCTGGAAGTCTTGAATTTACAGTTGAAAAGTCAGGCAAGAGTCTTCTTGGTTCAGCAGTATCAGGAGAAGGACTTGTTAACGTATATCGTGGTACAGGTACTATCCTTATGGCACCTACTGCAAAGTAAGGAGGTAAGCGTATATGGTATATAGCAGCTTAATGAATAACGAGAATATAACAACCAAGGAACAGCTTGGTGGTTTTCAAGTCTTGGAATATGTAAAGGATATGAGTGTTACTCCTGACACATCTAAGCTTGAGTACTATTGTGCAAAGATGAATATTAATAAGCGTCAGGTATTACTCAACCTTAATGGCAATGGTTATACAGTACAGGCTGGTGCTATGCAGTGGATGAGCGGAAATGTTCAGTCACAGTCAGGTGTTAAGGGTGTAGGTGGTTTCCTTGGCGGTATGATTAAGGGAGCAGTTACAGGTGAGTCTGCAGTTAAACCACAGTATTCAGGTTATGGACAGATGATGCTTGAGCCTACATACAGACACATTCTTCTCACAGATTTAGCAGAGTGGGGTGGAAGTGTAGTTCTTGATGATGGACTTTTCCTCGCCTGTGATAGTACTGTTAATGTTCAAGTTACAGCCAGAAGTAATGTAAGTTCTGCTTTACTTGGTGGTGAGGGCTTATTTAATACTATGCTTACAGGACAGGGTGTTGCTGCCTTGGAGTGTATAGTTCCTAGAGAAGAGCTTATTGAGATTAATCTTCAGAATGACGTTATGAAGATTGATGGCAATATGGCAGTTGCTTGGTCAAATACTCTCGAGTTTACAGTTGAGAAGTCTGGTAAGAGCCTTCTTGGATCTGCAGTATCAGGCGAAGGTCTTGTTAATGTATATCGAGGAACTGGTAAGATTTGGATGTGTCCAGTTGTACCTAAGTGGGAGGGTTCACTAGGTGTGGAATACATCTTTGAAATGGCAGGCAATGACAGACATTCAACTTAATATGTTTGTTGGACAAAAAATCCCACTTGTAGATA
>JAGAKD010000011.1 GCA_017625815.1 Lachnospiraceae bacterium
GGAATGTATAGAACATGTTATAAATGATGCATTTGATATAGTCCTTTTAGATCATATGATGCCAGGTATGAATGGTATCGAAACCTTAGAAAAGATAGTTGAGATGGAGTTAAAAAGAGACACTAAATTCATCGCTCTTACAGCTAATGCTATCGTAGGTGTAAAAGAGATGTATATATCAAAAGGTTTCGATGATTACTTGAGTAAACCTATAGATACTAGAAGAATGGAAAAGATGCTTCTTACTTATATTCCAGAGAAAAAAGTTACTAGAATAAAGAAAAGTGATGTATCAGATCATACCAAGAATTCTTTGGATTCAAAAGAAGTAAAAGAGGAATATATTGACAAGACTGTAGGACTTAAATATAGTTCCCAAAGTATGGATATGTATAAATCCTTCTTAGAAGTATATTGTGAGTATGGAAAAGACAAGAAGCTTCAAATCGAAGAAAGCTATGCAGTGGATAACTGGAAGGATTATGTTACATATGTACATTCTGTAAAGTCTACCTCCCTTAATATAGGCGGAGTTAGGCTGAGTAAGATGGCAGCAGATATAGAAAAGAACGGAAAAGATTACTTGGCAGGAGATAAGGATGGATTAGTATTTATAAAAGAACATCACAGTGAGTTGATACAACTATATGATGTTACCTTAGAGGAAGCTGTAAAGTTGATGAATGCTATAGAATGATGATTAGAATGTTTTAAGAGGTGAAGGCATATGAAAAAGTTAAACAGAAAATGGTATATGCTAATGATTTTATGTACTATAGTTGCACTTTTTATTATGGTGGGATTTAACTATAAGGTATTTAAATCCAGTCTTAAATCAGGAATAGAAGAACTTGGAACTAGCAGCTTATCTCAAAGTAAAGAACAGCTAGAAGGTTATCTTATTAGAAGAATAGAGGTACTTAGAACCACAGCATCATCTGTTGAATTTATGATGGAGTCAGGAGCTACAGCGGAAGATATAGAGGAATTTCTTGTATATGAGTCAAACCGATATAAAAAAGAGATAGATGATAATTTCACAGGCATATATGGTGTATTTAATGAAAACTATATTGATGGTGCTGGATGGGTACCAGATGCAGGTTATGACCCAACCACAAGGAGTTGGTATGAAAAGGCTAAGGCAGCAGAGGGAGAACCGGTTCTAGTATCTCCTTATGTTGATGCTCAAACTGATAATGTTATGATGTCTATAAGTAAGATGCTTTCTGATGGTGAAAGCGTTATTTCACTTGATATTGAGATGGATGCCATATATGAGATTGCAGAAAATATATCTGTAGATGGCATGGGATATGGCTATGTTATTGATGATAAAGGAATGGTTGTAGCTCATGGAGTCACAGAAGGAAATGAATACCAAATTGACAACACAAAAATGTATCAATTATTGCAAGAGGCATGTGAGGCAGATAATGAGTATTTTAAGGCCGATATAGACGGTGATTCCTACACCATATTTACTGAAAAAGTGATGAACTCTTGGACAGTTGTATTGTTCGTAAAGGATAATGAACTGTTTGCTGATGCCAGAAATATTTTGAAGCAGGATATGATTGTTTCCATATTGATTTCTTTTTTGATTATCGCATTTTTTACTCTTGCATTCGTTAAAACTAACGAGTCAATCAAGCTAGAAAAAGAAAGCAATGAAAAAGTTGAGGACATGAATAAAAAGATTATTCGTGCTTTAGTAAAGACCATAGATGCGAAGGATAGATATACCAACGGTCACTCTCTAAGAGTTGCAGAGTACTCAAAAGAGATTGCTAAACGTATGAATAAGTCAGAAAAAGAACAAGAAACAATATATTTTGCAGGACTTTTACATGATGTTGGAAAAATCCGTATACCAGTAGATGTAATCAATAAAGACGGTAAACTTACTGATGAAGAGTACGAACAAATAAAAATACACCCTGTTACCAGCTATCATATTTTGAAAGATATTTTCGATGATATGAGAGTGAAAAATGGTGCAAAATTTCATCACGAAAGATATGATGGAACAGGTTATCCAAATGGTCTAAAAGGAGAAAATATACCTGAGACAGCAAGAATAATAGGTGTGGCTGATGCGTATGATGCCATGGCAAGTAACAGAAGTTATAGAAAGGCATTGCCACAGGATGTGATTAGAGGAGAAATCGAAAAAGGCAAGGGAACACAGTTTGACCCTCAAATAGCAGATATTATGCTTGGAATGATAGATGAAGATAAAGGATATGCTATGAAAGAAACCAAATCTCTTCAAAAAACCATAATGGTTGTAGATGATGAACCAATGAATATCAAGATGGTTAGCATAATACTAAAAGATTCTCATATGTATGAAGTTGTGGGCGCTACTAGCGGAAAAGAGGCTCTAGAAAAACTTGAAGAACAAGAAATAGATATGATTCTCTTAGATGTTATGATGCCAGATATGGATGGCTTTGAAACTATTTCGATTATACGTGAAAAATATGATATGCCTATTGTACTTATGACAGGTGATAGAAATATAGAAACTATAGAAAAAGCATCTCAGTATGGGGTAGATGATTACCTGACAAAACCATTTCTGCCATTGGCACTTAAAGAGATTATTCACAGTACTTTAACTTAATTGTGATAATTATGTGGAGCAAAGATTTTCTTTGCTCCTTTTTGTTGATATAATGTGGGTTTTATGTTAAGATAATGTAGTATGTTTATGATTTTTTGAAAAGAGGTAAAGGTATGGTTGATGAGAGCAAAGTCAGGCTTATGACCAAGCTGGCAATATATGAAAAACATGAAAAATCAAGAAACCTTATACTAAGTAGATATTACAAAAATGATTATGTTAGACTTAACATTTTAAAGACATGGATTGCATCTACTGTAGTATATTGGACAGTTGTTGCATCTTATGTCATGATGACCTTTGATGACATTTTAGCTAAGATAAACGATATGGATTATTTTGCTGTTATGTACAAATTACTTGGTGGATATGTAGTATTTTGTCTAGTGTATTTTGTCTTGGCATATTTGGTTTACAGCTATAGATATTCCAAAGCTAAGCCAGGTCTTATCAAATATAATTCTAATCTAAAGGACTTGATTGAGCTTTTAGGTGGACCTATGCATAGAACTCGTGTGGTTGCTAATTCGCAGGTGAAGGAAGCTAAGCCAGAGGCTAGAAAAACTGATGGCGCTGTTCCACCAAGAAATAGAGTTAATCGTTCTCAGATTGTTCAGCAAAGACAGAGTGAACAAGACAAGATTAGAGAACAGCAGATTATTGAGAATTCTAAGCGTCTTAATGCTAAAGCTGCTGCAAAAAATGAAGAGCGTAAAAAGCAGGAGCAGGCGGCACTTGCTGAGAGACAGCGTATTCAGCAGTACAGACAGCAAAAAGAACGTGAGCAGATGGAACGCATTAGAAATGCGAATATGCAACAGGCTAATAGAGTTAATCATACATATCAGGGTATGGGTAACCCAAATAGTCAGGGAAGGAGAGATAGTTAAATGTCAGAAATGTTGGCAATTAGAGATAAAGTTAGAGACTTTTTAAGAAAATATGACGAGATTACAACTCCTATTATTCGTTTTATTGGAGCATTGATTATGTATATTTCAATCAACTCCTTGTTCGGATATTCAGAGCTTTTTGGAAAAGGAATAGTTATTTTCTTACTTTCTGTTATTAGTGCATTGGTATCAAGCACTGTGGTTGTTTTATTAGGTGGTGTAGTTATACTCGTAAACGTGGTGAGTGTTTCCGTTGAAGTTGCTCTCTTGTTTATGGTACTTTTCATCGTTATTTACTGTATGTACATGAGAATGTTTCCGGATTGTAGCTGGATACTTGCACTTGTACCTATTCTCTATTTACTTAAGATGCAGTATGCGATACCTTTAATAGTTGCTATTTTTGCAGGATATTCAGGTATGGTTGCAACTGTATTTGGTGTGGTTTTATACTATTTCTCGGTGTGTACAGAAGAAGTTAATTCTCTTATCAAATCAGCAGTTGATGAGGATAAGGTTCAGCCATTTAATTATATGGTTGAGACAGTTCTTAAGAATGAAACAATGATTTTAACTGCTATGGTATTTGCAATTGTTGTAGCAGTAACATATTTTATTTTGAGATTGCCTATAGATTACGCACAGTATGCAGCAGTGGGCATTGGTGGTGTGTGTAATATCTTATTCTTTATGATTTGTAGTGCTGCATTAGATGTTTCCAATGTTGGTTTAGGTTCTCTTCTTCTTGGTACAATCATCGGTGTACTTGTGGCTTATGCTGCTCAGTTATGCAAGGGCTTGGTTGATTACTCAAGAAAAGAAACTGTACAGTTTGAAGATGATGACTATTACTACTACGTTAAAGCAGTACCTAAGTTTAATGTACCTGCAAAGAATAAAAATGTTAAGAAAATGACAGGTGAGGCTGTGGAGCGCAACCAGGAGCAACAGCCAGTAACAGCAGAATCTGTATACGATAGAATTAAGCCTAATTCACGTAACAATATGGACAGAAATATTTCTGCTAATCCTAATACTAGACAGGTTAGAAATAATACAAATACTAATAATGCGGCTAGACAGCCTAGAAATAATGTCAACCGCAACAATATGAATGGACAAAATAGAAATATCTAATTGTAATGGGGTGTTAGTTTGGAAAAGGTTTTGACAGCATTAAGAACATATTTTGACTGGTTCTACATTCCTGAAGTGACGGTCACAGATATAGTTGAGATAATTATACTATCTTATCTCATCTATCATGTTATGCTTTGGTTTAAGAAAACTAGAGCGTGGACATTGTTTAAGGGAATTGTGGTTATTGGTGTTTTTATGGGCGTATGTATGCTTTTCCAGCTTAACACTATGCTTTGGATTATTAGAAATACTATAAGTGTTGGTATTATAGCAGTTTTTGTTTTGTTCCAACCAGAGCTTAGACGTGCTCTTGAAGAGTTAGGAAGAAAGAATATCATATCAGATGTTCTTATTCGTGATGATAAGAGTGTGAAGGGTGATAGACTCAATGACCACACTATTCAGGAATTAGTTGCAGCAACAACGGATCTTAGTAAGAATAAGACAGGTGCACTTATTGTTGTTGAGCAGGACGTTGCACTTGGAGAGTACGAGAGCACAGGTATAAGCATTGATGCAGCTATTTCTAAGCAATTGTTAGTCAATATATTCGAGCATAATACACCTCTTCATGATGGTGCTGTTATCATAAGAAACAATAGAATTCTTTCTGCTACTTGTTATCTGCCACTCACAGGCAGAACAGATCTTAATAAGGAGCTTGGAACAAGACATAGAGCGGCTCTTGGTATTAGTGAAGTGTCAGATAGTATGACTATTGTTGTATCAGAGGAAACAGGAACTATTTCTGTAGCACACAGTGGAACGTTATATAGAAATTTAGATCCTGAGATGCTTCGTAAGCATCTTGCTTCTCTTCAAGTAAAAGTGGTTGAATCAAGAAGATTTAAGCGCAGAAAGGGAGGTAAGAAAAATGAAAAGAAAGCCTCTAAATAATTTAGGATATAAAATATTATCGGTTGTATTAGCAGTGATTTTATGGATTGTGGTTATGAATATATCTGATTATTCTATCACAAAGAGAATTGAGGATATTCCAGTAAGTCAGCTAAATGGAGATGCCTTAGATGAATTAGATAAGGTCTATGAGGTGGCTGATGGAGATACTGTTGATATTATAGTAAAGGGTAGACGTTCTATAGTAAGTGAGCTAACTGCCGAAAGCTTTTACGCTACAGCAGACCTTTCAACAATGTCTATCACTAATACCGTGCAGATTTTTGTTGAGCCAAAAAGTGCTTCTCTTAAGGACGATATATATATAACTTGTGTTGATAATACTATGACTCTTACATTGGAAGAGAAGGTTACAAAACAATTTCCTGTGAAGATAAAAACTACAGGGATAGCTTATGAGGGTTATGCTGTTGGAGAGACAACCGCATCACCTAATATTGTTACCGTTGAAGGACCGAAGAGTACAGTAGACAAGATAACAGAGGTTAATGCATATGTTTCAGTGTTAAATGCTAGAGAGAATTTTGACACTACCTCAGAGATTGTATTGAGTGATGCCTATGGCGAGCCTATAACTAGCGACAAGATTACTGTTAGTCATAGTGAGGTAAATGTTAGTGTTAACGTATACCCTGTAAAAACAGTGGATATAGTTGTAGATGTTAGAGGTATACCAGAGGATGGGTATGGAGTTGCAGAGATTATATATCAGCCACAGACTATTCAGATTGCGGGTTTACCGGAGAATTTGGATGGTGTAGATGTTATTGAGATAGATGACATATCTATAAGTGGTTTAGCAGATGATTATCAGACTACAGTAGATTTGACGGAGTATATTCCGAAGGGAATTATCGTAGCTGATGAAAATAAAGATATAGTTATAACTGTTGATATAGAACAGGTAAAGGATAAAACTTTTACTCCAGCGGAGAAGAATATTACTCTTACAGGAAAAAAAGAAGATTATTCATATAAGGTTACTTTCTCAGATGATTTCAAAATAGTTGCATCAGGAGTTTCTAATGTGGTCGATGAAGTTGTTATAGCGGATATGGTTCCTACTATAGATTGTTCTGAGCTTGCAGTTGGAGAGAATAATGTATCCCTTGAGTTGAAGGATATAGATGGTGTTACCTATGATATTCATGGGACTGTCACAGTTAAGGTTTCATCTAATTAATGGAAGGTGATTTAGTGATTTCGAAGTTTAAGAAAGCGGTTGAAGAGTGTAACTATATAGTGTTTTTCGGAGGCGCAGGAGTATCCACTGAAAGTGGTATACCAGACTTTAGAAGTGTAGATGGATTGTATAGTCAAAAGTACAAGTATCCACCAGAAACAATAGTAAGCCATTCCTTTTACGTCACAAAGACGGAGGAATTTTATGAGTTTTATAAGGACAAGATGCTATTCTTAGATGCTAAGCCTA
>JAGAKD010000153.1 GCA_017625815.1 Lachnospiraceae bacterium
CCTCTCCAAGTGCAAACATACTTACTGCCCAGAATAATATTCTTTTCATATTCCTCCGAGATTAATTTAAAATATCATTATTGAATTCTAAGGGTTCGTAGATATAAGTTGTCTCACGATATGTCTCTACGTGTTCCCCTTCAATTAAGATTTGAACCTTGTCAACGTTAGATAAGGCCGCTATAGAATTAACAACCGAATATATTACCACGTCACTTTTTACTCCTGATACATTCTCAGCAAAATCATCACTTAAATCAAGATAGCATATATCTCCATTTATGGATACTGAATTAACTTTTGTATCTTCTGGAATAGCTCCCATGTCTGCAAGCTCATAAATTATAGCTTCTTCGAGGGTAACATTTGGTGGAGCATTAACACTTCTTATCTCTGAAACAAGTGTTTCACCATCCTCTCCACCATAGTAAAAAGTAAGTTCTATATTATTCAGAGTTTCATCTTCTACATAATCATAAAAGTAAAATGAGTCCCTAAGAAAATGATTTTCTGATATAACATTTCCACCAATGTCAGTTATCTTTATATTGATACTTTTAATGTCTTCAACCTGAAATAGAGTCTGAACAACCGCAGCCTTTGCGAGGAGAATGTATTCCGTATTATACTCATCATTAGATGTGAATTCCAAAGATACATTGTTTTCTCCGTCTAACATATAGGTATGATATTCCATACTCTCATCTAACTTTTCTTTCAAGCATAGCATAATTTCTTCTACTGCTGCACTCAAGGAATCTGGTTGCTTTATCTGATATTTATCCTCACTTCTAACAACTCTGTTATCAGCTGGATAGTATATCTCTATCATACTGTTTTCATTTGCAATATACTCATCTACCTTCTCTTCATCTTGCTTACAGGCAGTAAAGGAAAATAGCATTAATATAGCAAATAGCGTAATTAATATCCTCTTCATACTAACCCTCCACACGTTTCATAGGTATTTTTATAGTAAATGTAGTTCCTTCGCCAGACTCACTGTATAGCTTAATGGTTCCCTTATGCATTCGAATTACATTACGGGTAATAGCAAGTCCCAGACCAGTTCCTCCAGTATCTCTACTTCTAGCTTTATCAACACGGTAAAATCTTTCAAATACCTGTTCTTTACAATCATCAGGTATACCTACTCCAGAGTCTGCCACCTTAATATGGAAATTCTTATGGTCCGCATTAAGGGTAACCTTAACCCAACCATTATCTATGTTATATTTTACTGCGTTTTCAATAATATTAGTCAATGCAAGACTAAGCTTAACCTCATCGACATCTGCAACAACATCTCTGTAGCTCTCGTATGTTATCTCTATACCTCTGCTTGTAGCTATCGGTGTTACTCGTTTTAATATAACCTCAAGAAGATTATTTATATCCACCTCGGCTATATTCATCTCCGCATCTTTACGGTCTGTCTTTACTAAGGTTAAAAGGTCATTAATAATCTGACTTTCTCTGTCTATCTCTTCAATAATATCTGTCATAAACTCTTTGTACATATTAAGGTCAGCTTGTTCATTCTGAACCAGAGAATCCGCCAAAACCTTCATAGATGTAATAGGAGTTTTTAACTCATGAGACACGTTAGAAACAAATTCTTGTCTAGTTGAGTCTATAACCATAAGCTTCTCAATTGTCTTGTTATAGCTTGATGTGAGGGTTCTAAACTCCTTAAATCCCTGTGCTGGTATTTGTTCATCTAAATGCCCTGATCTAGTATTTTCAATCTGTCTATTAATTCTTTTTACTCCACGTACACTAAAAAAGCCTATGAGACAAGCAGCCACAATAGCAACCAAAATAATAGCTGTAACAACTGTTATATTTCTTCTTGTATTTACATCAGATAACTGGTCTACTAATTCTGTAGACGCATTAAGAAGAATAACACCTAGTACCTCACCCTCAGATACTATAGAATAAATATACTGAATATAACCTTCCTTTATAGACAATAATTCACTTCCATCGCTAACCATTACTCGTATTACTTCATCATTAATAATATATGAACCCTGTCTATCTCCAAAGGAATCTATGACAATTCTATAATCCTTATCAATAATCATAACTCTTCCTCTGAAGAAGTTTGCCATAGTTTCTGCTGCGAGATGAATATCGTCACTATCAAGGATGTCTAAGCCATTTTCTAAAATATTATATGACAAAATCTCACACTGTAGCTTCATATCATGTTTAAGTTCGTCCTCATATCTATCTCGATACATCCTGCTAGATATAACCGCATAGAAAATTAGAATCGCAGCACAAAGAAGGGAAATTGTAATAGTGATGAAAGCTCTAAGACTTATATTTAATTTTGAGAAACTAATCTTCTTCAAAATAATATCTCCATTCATTTTCTAACTTATCACATAATAACACACCTGTTTTAACCATTCAAGCCACTTGTTAAATGTGATTATAATTGATAGAATAAATATATATTATTAAGTTTATAGGAGGGATTACTATGACTAGCCAAGAACACATTTACAATATACCAAAAATTGATTTACACTGTCATCTCGATGGCTCCTTTTCCCTTGATTTCATAAAATCTTACTCAAATATCAACATGAAGGATGAAGAGCTTATAAAAAAGCTACAGGCACCTGCAGACTGCGATAGCCTTACCACATATTTAACTTGTTTTGATTTACCAATCAGTTGTCTACAAACCAAAGAAGGTATAACAAACGGGGTTCTTGATTTAATAAAGCAGGCAGCCGAAGAAAATGTAAAATACATAGAAATACGTTTTGCCCCTTCCTGTAGTGTTAATTCCACCCTAAATTATTCTGACATATACGAAGCCGCCATAGAGGGTTGCAAACTAGGCTATAACACCTGCAACATCTTTTCAAATATAATTCTATGTGCCATGAGACATCATAGTCTAGAGACAAACCTAAAGGTACTTCATTCTGCCATGGATTATCTAGGGCATGGTATATGCGCCCTTGACTTAGCGGGAGACGAATCCGCATTTATGAACACTGAATTCATAGATTTATTCAAGGAAGCCAAACGCTTAGGAATGCCATATACTATTCATTCAGGGGAATGTGGTAGTGTAGATAATATTAAAGTTGCCCTTGAACTAGGCGCTAAAAGGGTGGGGCATGGCATTGCTTTATGCAAGGATAGTACACTTATGAAAGAGTGCCAAAAATCCAGACTTGGTCTAGAGCTTTGTCCAACCTCTAATTTTCAGACAAGAGCTGTTACTAATATAAACACGTACCCACTTAGATTGTTTTTAGATAATGGATTACTGGCAACTGTAAATACAGACAACAGAACTGTGAGTAATACTAATATGACAAAAGAGCTTCATTTATCCCTTGAGAAGCTACAGATAAAAGAAGAAGACCTCATCACTATTTATAAGAATAGTATTGAAATCTCCTTCGCTGATGACAATATTAAAAATCAGTTATATAAACTAATATGATTATTCATGGAAGTAATATCCCACACCCCATTTTGTATGTATATACTGTGGGGTGGCAGGAGTTGCTTCTATTTTTTCTCTAAGACGTCTTACATGAACATCAACTGTTCTTGCATCTCCTGGATAGCTAGCTCCCCAAATAGTTTTAAGTAACTGTTCTCTTGAATAAACCTTATTAGGATTAGAAACAAGAAGATATACCAAATCAAATTCCTTTGCTGTAAGATTGACCTCTTTACCTTCAATGTACACTCGTCTACTATCACAATCAATCTTAAGGCCCTTAGTCTCTATGGTTGCAGTATCCTTCTTTTCAGGAACGTTCTTTGTGTTACGACGAAGTATAGCTTTAATACGTGCCTTAACCTCAAGAATATTGAAAGGTTTAGTTATGTAGTCATCTGCGCCATACTCAAGACCAAGTATCTTATCCATATCATCACCCTTTGCTGTAAGCATGATGATAGGAACATCTGAAAACTCTCTCACCATCTGGCACACCTCAAGACCTGTAAATCCAGGTAGCATAATATCAAGAAGAATAATATCATAGTTGTTCTCTTTAGCTAAGCTTAAAGCTTCTTCTCCATCATATGCTACATCTACCTGCATATCATCTTGTTCAAGACTAAACTTAATTCCCTTTACAATTGACTTTTCATCGTCAACAACCAATACCTTTTTCATATAGTCACCTCAATCTACTACTATGTAATCTTTTATGTTATCATATATGCCTTCCTTGATGCCTGGTATGCTAGTAATCTCTTCAATACTCTGGAAAGCACCATGTTCTTCTCTGTATGATATTATAGCTTCTGCCTTGCTCTCACCAATCCCAGGTAGCGTCATAAGTTCATCTTTTGTTGCTCTGTTGATGTTAACCTTACCTGAGCCTTCATCATCTAAAAGAGAGTACCCATCCACCAATTCCTCCTCATAAGGAAAATATATCTGTTCTCCCTCTTTTATTTTCTCAGCCAAATTCACATATGTTGTAGCAGCACCCTCACAAAAACCATCTGCAGCCTCTAATGCGTCCTGCTTAATTGCATCTATAGGCAAATAGTAAACCCCTGGTGACACTACCGCACCACACACATATACTGCCACCTTATTATCAGATAACTCTGCTGTAGTAGTAATTTGCAGGTCTGAGACCTCACTATCCAAAGTTACATATTCCTCCGATAATATAAGCTCATTATGATTATGGGCACAAGCTGTACATAAACACATACATATCAATATTAAACTTAATAAAATACACCTACGCATTTTTATTCTCCCTTCTGGTATATTAATAAAAATGCATCGGCAAAACACAATCTCATTTTACAAAACTTAAACTAATATTACAATAGTAATATCGACCAAAAATTTTACTTTTCCCATTTAAACAATATAAAACCTGCTATAGCCACTATTATACCTAAAAGCTTTGTCCACTGAAATTCCACCTTTTCTACTTCAAACAAACCAAAAAGCTCTATAAGATATGCTATAAGCAACTGTGATATAACTATTAACAATGATGCTTTTGCTGGACCTAAGCTGGACATACTCTGTATTACTGTCCAAGTTATAAATGCTCCTATTACACCACCTAAAAGCATATATTTGTTATCCACTCTAAATAAGGACATTATACCTGCATCATTTTTTTCAAATATAAACCAAAGTACAAAGGCTACTACAAAACCGGAAAAACCAACCCAGGCTGATGCTAGCCAGGTTGAGGTTTGTTTTGTGACGCCGGTGTTAAATACTCCTTGTATAGCCATTAACGCACCTGATACAAGTGCTATTATCCATCCCCACATATATTTCCTCCATCTTAAATGAGGGTTTCGCACAAGCTTCTATATCTGTGTACTTTATACAAAACACACTTCCGCTCGATTGCTCATTGTAACGGTACTAAACTCATAAAACCAGTACTATGGTTGTGACACATAAATGTGTATAACCATAGTACTGGTTTTATGAGTTTAGTGCCGACCTTCGCAAACGGTTTTGATAAAGCACACAGACATAAAAGTCTATGCTTCAACCTGATTTTGAATTTGGACTTAGTATATGTTGTTTTTGAAATAATATCCTTTATAAAGTATAATTATTTTTTGTTGTTTAACCTTTTGGTTAGAATAATGGGTCGTGGAGTATTGCTGTTCCGATTCCCTTTTCAGTGAAGAACTCTAGGAGTAATCCGTGTGGTATTCTTCCATCAAGAATATGTACTCTTGATACTCCGTTTTTCATTGCTTCGATACAGTTGTTAAGCTTAGGGAGCATTCCTCCACCAACAACACCCTTATCAATGAATTCCTGTGCTTCCTGTATATCCATTTCCGATACAAGAGTTGACTTATCTGTTGGATCTATAAATACTCCTTCGATATCTGTTAAGAAAACAAGTTTTTCTGCATTTATTGCTCTAGCTATTGCACATGCAGCATCATCAGCATTAATGTTGTAGCCGTGATTATACTCAACACCTATTCCGATTGGTGCAATAACTGGGATAAATCCGTTATCAAGCAAAGTATCAATTATCTCACTATTGGCATCAACTACTTCACCAACATAACCTATATCTTTACCATCAGTGAGCTTCTTTTCAACCTGAAGTAAACCAGCATCTTTACCTGTTATACCAACAGCCTGAATTCCCATCTGATGCATAAGTGACACAAGTGACTTATTAACCTTTGAAAGTACCATCTCAGCCACATCAAGGGTTTCCTCATCGGTCACACGAAGACCATTGATAAACTGTGATTCCTTGCCAACTTTCTTAAGCCATGAGCTAATCTCTTTTCCGCCACCGTGAACGATGATTGGCTGCATACCTACAAGCTTAAGAAGTGCCACATCTCTGATTACATTATATTTTAAGTTTTCGTCAACCATAGCACTTCCGCCATACTTAACTACAACCTTTTTACCATTAAATTTCTGAATATAAGGCACCGCTTCTATAAGGGTTTCAGCCTTGGCAAGATTAATTTCTATTGATTCATTATTTGTCATATCTATCCCTCACAATCTTCATCTCATTAGTTTCATAATATATCACAAGCTCTCATATATATCAAACATTTATTTGAAACTATGAACGATAATCTGCATTTATTTTTACATAATCATATGTTAGGTCACAGCCCCATGCTGTTGCACTAGCATCTCCTGACTTGATATCAGCTAGAGCTATTACTACACTAGCCTTCATAATATCAGTAGCCTGTTCCTCGTCAAACTTAGCATACATACCATTTTCAACAAGCTTAACACTACCCTTTTCACTAGATACTGTTACATCCACCTTATAAGGATCAAACTGAGCTCCTGAATATCCCATAGCACAGAGAATTCTTCCTACATTAGCATCATTTCCATATACAGCACACTTTGTAAGATTTGAAGTTGCTATTGACTTTGCAAGAACCTTTGCAGTTTCCTTATCTGGTGCACCAACAACATCAACCTGGAAAAGCTTTGTAGCTCCCTCACCATCTGCAGCAATCTGTTTTGCTAGGTAAGTATTTACATCCATCAATGCTTTCTTAAACGTATCATAATCCTGGTCTTCTGCTACAATCTTAGTGTTTCCAGCCATACCATTTGCGAGAATTACTACAGTATCATTTGTTGAAGTGTCACCATCAACAGATACCATATTAAATGTATCCTCTATAGTCTCCTTTAATGCTTTAGAAAGGAGCTTCTGATCTATATCTGCATCTGTGGTA
>JAGAKD010000154.1 GCA_017625815.1 Lachnospiraceae bacterium
CACTGCCAATATGCAAAGCATGGGCAATTCTGAATTTGTACTGACATTACTCGGTGCTGTGGCACAGGAAGAGTCTGCCAACACCTCCAAACGGATTAAATTTGGCAAACGGGAAAATGCAGGAAAAGGCCGTGTCCCCAATCTGGTATATGGGTATGACAAAATCCCCGGGGATTATTTCCGGTTGCTAATCAATCCGGAAGAAGCAAAAATCGTCCGGCAAATCTTTCAATGGTATGTGAAAGAAGGCTATGGAGCATCAAAGATTGCATCAATGTTAAACGAAAAAGGCATACTCACCAAACGGCATTGTCTTTGGTCGCAAAATGCCATTAGCCGTATATTAAAAAACGAAATTTACATCGGACAAGTAATCAATGGAAAAGAAGAGGTGGCTGATTTTTTGACAGGGATAAGGAGAACTCACCAAAAAGATGAGTGGATGATTGTGTCCAAGCCGGAGCTAGCTATTATTGAAAGGAAAGATTTTGAGGAAGCACAGGAAATTCTAAGTAAAAGGAGTCAGTTATTTTCCGGAAAAAAGCAAAGACAGAGCAATAAATACATCTTTAGTACCATGTTGAAATGTTCCTGCTGCGGCTATTCTTTTCGCCGGATGAAAGCAAAAGAGGGATATTACTGGGTTTGCAGCGGCAGAAACAGCAATGGAACGGGAAGCTGTAGTAACAAAACAAAAATATGGGAAAGCGAGTTATTTCAAGCTCTTGAAGCTTATATAAAGGGATTGGATTTGCCGGAAAAAGAGATCAAAGAAAAAGTGTCCCATAAATTGCATATGCATTTTCTGAATACTTACCAAAGAGAAAATGAGGGGAAAGAAATTTCCACCAGAAAAAAACAATTAATCTGTCAAAAAAATAAGCTGTTACAGCTATATTATGCAGATATTATTCCTGAGGCGGAAATAAGATTACGGTTAAAGGAGATTCAGGAACAGATAGAGGAGGCGGAAAAAGCTCTGCGGGAATTTCAACACAGAGAAGGGAAGAGCAGACAGCTAAAAAAAGAGATAGCAGCATATACCAAATCCATAAAAAATATCTGGGAATTATCGGATTACAATAATTCCCAGATAAAAAGGTTAATTGATAAAATCGTGGTGGAAGAGGATGGCACTGTGGAGGTGTTTTTTCGGTTTTGTAACGGCTGTACATAAAGACCTCACAGAAAAACTGCCACTTATCAACCAAAGTCTTGCAGAGCAGGTGCGCTCTGTATTAGATTTGAATAAATCAGAACGTCATATCCGTGGCGGTATGGCCACCAGGGAAAAATATTTGCAGCAGCACTTACATAACGTTTAGTCAAGTATTCGTAACTGATATTACGCAAGCTACCGCTCCTGCTTTTTATTGATTGCCTGGATGGTATCCTGGATATCCTGCCAGGTCAGTTCATCCGTACTGAAGGAGAGGATGGAGTGCAGCGGTGTACCGGAGAACATTGCTTTCATCATTTCTGCGGTGCCTTCACCCATGCTGTCATCCCCGTCTTTATTTGTAGATTCTGCAAAGCCGCTCTTTTCCAGCATAGCGTCCAATGGTGATGGATCATTGGCAAAGAGATAGACATCCTCACAGGAGGAAATATCCGATACAAGGAATGGGATTTTTGTAGTGCTTTCCAGTTCTAATGCCAGTGTCTGGCGGATGTCTCTGGAAGAAGCTCCGATTTGGATTTCATAGTCGCCGGAAGGTGCATACCATCCACTCAGTTCTGTATGGTAATAAGCAAAGGAGCGCTGGTCAAGTGTAAAGGTGACTGTCTTTGTTTCGCCCGGCAGCAGGCTGACCTTTGCAAATTCCTTCAATTCCTTTTCAGGACGGGTTTCTTCGTTTGGAGCATTCTTCACATAGAGCTGTACAATTTCCTGTCCGGCTACAGAGCCTGTGTTGGTAATATCTACAGACACCTGAATGGTATCCGTATCCTTTGCTTTATTAGAAGAATCACCATTATCTGATTTCTTCAAAAAGCATAAAGTAACATTTAAACCGAAAGAGGGTCATATTGATTTGTATTATAATGGAGTGTTGCAGTCTCTTGAGAATGAGTTTAGATATGGTGGAGATAATATTTATTATCTTAGGTCCAGATTGGGATATAACAAGAGTAAAGATTACTGTGTAAACGGTTTTGCTTTTAGGTCATATTTAGAGAATAATCATTATTTTTCTTCATTGTCGTATTGTCCTGAATTGGTTGATAATATTGGAAGACTTCTTGGTATAAGTGGGTTGAACACTGATTATTATAATAACAGTAAATATTATTGTATTGAGTATTTGATTCCTATGAGGGATGTTATATTTGACATAGGATATCCGCCAGAAACTGTTGGTGAAAAGACAGTAGAATTTTTGAATCACGCAATATTAAGATTATATGATGAATGGAGAGGAAGTAGCTTTGTGTGTGATAATAATCTTGTACTAAGGCTTTCGGACGATGCTTGCATCAAGCCAGAGTGGTTTGTTAAAGCAGAGGAATTAGTATAAACGAAATAGAAGTGTTCAACCGGCAGATGCTATGCTATAATCTAAAATGTGGAAAATCGCTTTTTACGATGAACCTCCTTGTGCGAAAATGAACCCCCTTTGGGTAAAAATCGGAGTAGTCTGAACCCCCTAAACTGACTACGATTTGACTACTACACAAAGATATGATATGCCACGATATGCTAATTTAGGGCATAAAGTGTGACATATGAACAAAAACATTTGAGTGCCGCAAACCCCGATAAGACCTTGCAAAATGGGGCATATTTTGGCAATGTAAGATAGGAGTAAATTTATGATAAAAGTACTTTTCATTTGCCACGGCAACATTTGCCGTTCCCCCATGGCAGAGTTCGTCCTAAAGGACCTAACCGCCAAACTAAATATTTCCCACCAATTCCACATTGCCTCTTGTGCAACCAGCACTGAGGAAATTTGGAATGGCAAGGGTAATCCGGTTTATCCTCCTGCCCAAAAGGAACTTGCAAAGCATGGCATTTCCTGTGATGGCAAGAGAGCGGTTCAGCTTCGTAAGGACGACTATGGCAATTATGATTATCTCATATGTATGGATTCTGCTAATATTCGCAATTCTCTTAGAATTCTAGGTGGAGACCCTGAGGGAAAGCTTAGCCTTTTGTTAGAGTATGCTGGTATACATCGGGATGTAGCGGATCCTTGGTACACAGGAAAGTTTGATGTGACCTATCAGGATGTTGTGACAGGTTGTGAAGCGTTTTTAGAGTACTTGCACCAACAAGGTCAGATAACATACTAGTAAAATAATTTATATATATAAATGTTTTGATAAGGAGCTACTATGAAAGTAACCATCGCCATGGACTCCTTCAAAGGAAGCATGACTTCCCTTGAAGCAGGAACCGCAGTGAAAAATGGAATATTAAATAGCCAAGATGGAAACTTGGGCTTTCCCCAGCCTACCATCATCCCAGTAGCTGATGGTGGTGAAGGAACCCTTGAAGCTCTAACCTTTGGCAAGTCTGTAACAAGACATACCCTTACCGTAACAGGTCCATTGGGTGAGCCGGTTCAGGCATCCTACATTATGGTGGGGGAGGATAGTGCTATTATAGAAATGGCAGAGGCTGCGGGCCTTACCCTAGTGCCAGAGCATTTGCGCAATCCCCTTTACACCACAACCTATGGAGTAGGGGAGCTAATCAATCACGCCATAAAGCAAGGGTGCATACATTTTATCGTGGGAATAGGCGGAAGTGCCACCAACGATGGCGGTATAGGTATGCTACAAGCTCTAGGTTATAATATATTAAATAATGATTTGAAAAATGTGCCATTTGGCGCTGTGGGGTTATCTGAGGTCGCGAGAATAAGCTCTGATATTCCTTGTGATGACACCAATCCAACATCTCCCCATGACCTCCCACACTTACTTGCAAAATGTGATTTCACCATAGCCTGTGACGTGGACAATCCCCTGGTAGGCGAACGAGGCTGTAGCAGGATATTTGCTCAGCAAAAGGGTGCGACTCCTGATATGGTAGAGGACATGGATACATGGATGAACCATTATGCAGATATAGTCGAGAAAATGTGCCGTGAACGCGACGATGACGGCATAACCCCGACCACAAGCACCATAGGAGACTATGAACCATTATTCCCGACTAGAACCACCGCCCCAAACCGTTTTACCCCAGGCGCAGGAGCCGCAGGGGGACTTGGTTACGCATTTTTGATGTTTCTTGGTGCAAAGCTTATGTCAGGAGCAGATATAGTCATAAGCAAAACCAATCTAGAAGAACACGTAAAGTCTTCTGACCTAGTCATTGTAGGCGAGGGCAAGATGGATGCCCAGAGTCTTATGGGGAAGATTCCATTTACTATAGCCAAGCTTGCTAAGAAATATAACAAAAGGGTTATAGCTTATGCAGGCGTGGTAGAGGACAGAGAAGCTTTAGAAGCTGCAAATGTGTTTGACAGTATTTTCGTCATAGATAAAGGTACGATGCCTATAGGTGAAGCTATGAAGACATCAAATGCCATAAATAACCTTGAAAGAACAGTAAAAAACACAATCCTTCCATAACATTATCTTTAACATTTCATAGCTTTATGATATAATTTTCTTGTTACGTTACGACTATTTTTTATGGAGGTGTACTAAAAGATGGGAAAGTTTTTAATTAAGGAAACAGCAACTGGGGTTAAGTTTGATTTGAAGGCTTCAAATGGTCAGGTTATCGGTACTTCTGAGGTTTATTCATCTAAGAGCGCTTGTAAGAACGGTATTGCAAGTGTTCAGAAGAATGCACCAGATGCACCTGTTGAGGATCAGACATCAGAGGGCTACGAGACTAAGAAAAACCCTAAGTTTGAGCTTTATACTGACAAGGCTGGTGAGTTTAGATTTAGACTCAATGCTAGCAATGGAGAGAATATTCTCTCAAGTGGTGAGGGCTACACTACCAAGGCTGCAGCTGAAAATGGTATAGAGTCAGTTAAGAAGAACGCAGCAGACTCAGATATTGTAGAAGAGTAAAAGATAAAAAAATATGGAAAAATTATCCCAAAGTGGGTATAATTATATAAGATGTATGAGAAGTTTTTTGAATATTCATACACATATTTTTGTGAAAGGTAGGTACATTACATGGATTTAAAGGGAACTAAGACAGAGAAAAACTTACTTGCAGCATTTGCTGGAGAGTCACAGGCTCACACTAAGTATAAGTATTACGCATCAAAAGCTAAAAAAGATGGATATGTACAGATGGCTAGTATATTTGAGGAGACAGCTAACAACGAGAAGGAGCATGCTAAGATTTGGTTCAAGCTTCTTCATGGTGGTAGCATTCCATCAACTATAGACAACCTCAATGATGCAGCTGCAGGAGAGAACTACGAGTGGACAGATATGTACGCTGAGTTCGCTAAGGAAGCAAGAGAAGAGGGCTTTGAGCATATAGCAGCACTCTTTGATGGCGTTGCAGCTATTGAGAAAGAGCACGAGGAGAGATATAGAAAACTCCTTGCTAATATCGAAGGAGACCTTGTATTCTCAAAGGATGGCGATGTAGTATGGCAGTGTGCTAACTGTGGTCATATCTGTATTGGTCAGAAGGCTCCAGAGGTATGTCCGGTATGTGCTCATCCACAGAGCTATTTCCAGGTTCGCGCTGAGAATTACTAAAAATACAAGTAATACAATCAAATATATTTTAGTTTATGGATGGTAAGCCTTATTATCATCTAAAAAATCCGTATATTAAGTGTATACCCTATACATTATAGTCAGATGTACAGTAGGTCATATGACGAGGGTCAACCTTAATATACGGTTTTTTTATTTATAGTAAATTCTATGCAAAAAACATTTCGTTATAGATTCTTATATTACCTTATTATCTTGGATGTTTTGCTAAATCATAGAATATTCCCACATCTGGTGCATCAAAGCTAAGGTAGAAGAATAACCCTGCTATAAATATAAGGCTTGCTATGCAATTAAGCTTGCTTATGCCAGTATCTGTGCCTATTAGCTTCCTTTCCTTCCAGAAGGCAACATACACCCCGATAAAATACAAGCTGATATTTAACCAGTCGTATAATCTGCCAAGAACACCCCAAAGAGTATAGAAAGAAATAACTATTGTAGCCATTCCACACAAAATTCCAAGAACTCTTGCCTGTAGGTATCCTTCCTCTTTACCATGCCCTTTTGCCAAATCCCATATGGTTAGAAGGAGCATTGGAAAGAAAATTAGCTTCAAATGCTCCCAGGTTGATTCATTTGTGGCAGAGAATAACCCAACAATTTTATTTTGCCCAGACCAGTCATAAGTAAAATGTAGCAGTACTCCTAGCACAGAAACCAGGATGTAGCTTAGGATATAATATTTCTTATCTTTCATAAAAAACTCCAAATACAATATTTGACAATCAGTAGTACTTATCTTATTTTTGCCGGCAATAGGTAATGAAATTAGCTGTCAGAAACTTTATTAATTTAGTATATGAAAATTTTATGAAATCAATTCTATTTATCTATATTTTCTCAACATAATCTAAAAAAATATATAAAAATACATTCTACTATGCTATAATATTAGGTTGAAATAGTGTTTTGTAAAGAAGGGAGTAAACTATGAAAGTTACCACTTTGTGTTACATAGAAAAGAACAACTGCTATTTAATGCTTTATAGAGATAAAAAAGAAAACGATCAGAGTGAAGGAAAGTGGCTAGGGGTAGGCGGAAAGCTTATTGATGGCGAGAGTCCAGACGATTGTGTCATAAGAGAGGTTCAAGAAGAGACTGGACTTAATCTTGTGAATTACGAGTACAGGGGCTTTGTGACATTCATATCTGATGTTTGTGATGATGAGATAATGTTCCTCTACACTGCAAATGGCTTCCAGGGGGAGCTTAATATGGACTGTGACGAGGGAACACTACAATGGGTGCCAAAGGATAGAGTTTTAGGCTTAAATCTTTGGGAAGGTGACAAGATATTTTTAAAAGAGCTTATAAAAGGGAAGAATAATCTTAACATTAAGCTTGTGTACGAAGGGGACAAGCTGGTTGAGTATGTGAAGAGATAATGTTTTCACAATTTTATTCTGACAATAGCATATTAGCTATAGATACTATAATTTAACGAGGTGACAGATATGTATTACGTACCAGATGGAACAACAAAATGTGGATATTATCAGTGTAGCTGCTGTGGGGAGAAGTTTTTATCTCAGCAGACCATGGCTACCATAGATTGTATATATTGCGAGGCGGATGTGGACCTTGAGATAGGACCAGATGAGGATATGAGTATGATGCAGGATACTGCAAAGCTTATACAGGTTCTTGAGGGTGAGGACGTGGAGAAGATGGATACGCTTCTTAGTCTTGCCATAACTGGTGGAAATTACGATTGGATTTAAACATACAGATTATATGGACATAGATAATCTACTAGAAAGGAACTTACTATGAAGATTGCAGTATTAGGTCCAGAGGGGACATTTAGCGATAAGGCATATCTAGAATATGCCGAAGTTATGTCAACCGATGGTGTAACCTTAGAACCAACATATTATCCAACTATAGACGAGGTGTTTAGCGCGGTGTGTCCAGGGGAATGTGACTTAGGAATTGTGCCAGTGGAGAATACCTTAGATGGATATGTTCAACGTACCTTGGATTTACTTCTTGAAAAGGATGTACACATAATCGATGAGAATCAGGTTAAGGTTCAATTTTCCCTTGTGGGCAATGTGACCAACCTAGAAGAGATAAATAAATTATACGTGCAGTTCAAATCTAATGGACAATGCAGACAGTTTATCAACTCCCTTGAAAACATAAAGATAATTACTACCGAGAGCAATATGGAGTCCTACTACAATTTAGGCTCAGAGCAGGGAGCGGCAGCCATTGTGCCAAAGCATATTGCTAAGAAGGAACAGGATAGATTTGTTGTAGATAATGTAACTGATGCAGATAATAATCACACCAGATTTTTAGTTATTACTAAGGGCAGTGCTGATGATAAGAGAGTTGAAGCAGTAAGAACAACTAATTTAGATAAAAAGGTTCGTATTCCAGTTTACATAATGCCTGCAACTGAGCGTCCTGGTATTCTCTTTGAGATATTAAAGAGCTTCAGCGAAAAGCAGATTAACCTTATATCTATTATGTCTAGACCTACTAAGCATGAGCTTGGTACATACAATTTCTACATTGAAATTGATGGTTATCATAGTCAGTTAGACGATATTATGGACACTCTTCATAATATGAAGGAGTTTAATAATATTAAGATACTGGGTATTTATAATGAGTAGTGATAAGCAAGGAGGTACACTATGAGTTTATTAAATGATAAAAAAGCAACTATTCTTCGTTCCATTATACTTATTGTGGGAGGCGTAACCCTTCTTTTGTATCCAGAGATGGCAACAAACACATTGGCATATATTATTGCATTGGTTTTTGTTGTTATGGGCGTTATCAACATTATTGGCTTTTTCAGAAACGATAAAGGCGATGAGGGTGGATATTCCTACGGTTTGGTTGTAGGTGGTTTGCTGATTATATTTGCAGCACTTATCAGCAAGATACTTATATCACTTATACCTATCATACTAGGTTTTATAGTGCTTTTTAGCGGTCTTATGAAGCTACAGCAGGTATTCCAGTTAACAAGACATAAGGTTGATGGTTGGGTTCCTATAGCAGTTATGGCTGGTATCAATATTGTTGTAGGCTGTTTAGCTATATTCAACCCATTTAGCACAGTGAATTTATTACTTAGAATTGTTGGTGCTGGACTTTTATTTGGAGGTATCACAGATCTTATTTCATCTGGATATATTTCAAAGAAAATTAAGACAGAAGACGGTCATGAGGTAATTGACGTCTAGGAGATATACGTGACATGAACAAAGATTTGACTGTGGGCAAACCCGGTACAGTTCTCTGGAAGTTTTGTTTGCCCCTACTTGGAAGTGTAATATTTCAACAGTTATACAACATAGCAGATAGCTTAGTGGCTGGCCGTTATGCTGGAGAGGATGCTCTAGCTGCAGTTGGTAATTCCTACGAGATAACCCTTGTGTATCTGGCCTTTGCCTTTGGTTGTAATATGGGGTGCTCAGTTATAGTGTCCCAATTCTTCGGAGCTAAGAATTATAGGGGCGTTAAAACAGCCGTATATACAACATTTATCTTTAGTGCCATACTCTGTTTAACTCTTATGTTGGCAGGATTTTTATTTGGCGGAGAACTCTTGCATTTGATTAATACTCCACAGGGAATATTTGATGATTCCAAGTTATATCTGGACATATATACTGGTGGATTGTTTTTCCTTTTCTTTTATAATATTGCTACGGGAATATTTTCAGCATTAGGAGATTCTAAGACGCCATTTATATTCTTGGCTATTTCCTCTGTGGCAAATGTTATAGTTGACATAATGTTCGTAAAAACCTTTGATATGGCGGTGGCAGGTGTTGCCTGGGCAACATTTATATGTCAGGGCCTTAGCTGTGTGGCATCCCTTGTTGTGGTTATGAGAAGATTGTGGAAGATGGAAGATATAGATGTTGGTGCAGAGACAGAAGATGGCTATGAGACTGACACATATGAACACATAGCAAAGGAAAAAACAGAGATTTTCTCTTGGGATATATTAAAAAAATTCCTTAGAATAGCTATTCCAAGCACATTGCAACAGGGTTTTGTTTCTGTGGGAAATATAATAATTCAGGGAGTTATCAATAGTTTTGGCTCTGCGGTTATTGCAGGATATGCGGCTGCTATCAAGCTAAACAATATGGTTATAACTACCTTCTCAGCTCTGGGTAACGGTATGTCCAACTTTACCGCTCAGAACATGGGTGGTGGAAAACCAGAGCGAATTGGAAAAGGACTTTTTGCTGGTATGAGACTGGCATTGATAATATACATACCTATAGTAATAGTGTACCAGATATTTGGTGATGTGTTGGTGGACTTATTTATGAAAGAAGGTGCCACTGAGGCTTTGGGTGTTGGAGTAAAATTCCTTACCATAGTATCACCTTTTTATGTTATTATAGCTATGAAGCTTGTGTGCGATGGAGTCCTTCGCGGTTCCGGCTCTATGAATCAATTTATGATAGCTACATTTTCAGACCTAATTCTCCGTGTAGGACTTGCATTTATATTCTCTGCTAAGTGGGGCTCAGTTGGAATATGGTGTGCATGGCCTGTAGGCTGGATTATAGGTACTGTTATATCAGTTATATTTAGCTTTTCAATTAAGAATAAGCTGGTAAAAGATGCCCGGCTTGCCTCTTAAGATGCGTAAAGGAGGAAATATTATGGCAGATAAAGACAATCAGCCAATAGAGGAAATATTACTTAGCAAGGAAGATATTCTTGCAAGATTAAAAGAAAATGGCCTTAGACTTACACAGCAGCGTAAGCTAATCGTGGATATTATTGCTAATGAAGAATATTCCTGCTGCAAGGAGATATATTTTCTAGCTCACAAAAAGGACTCAACCATAGGCGTTGCAACAGTCTACCGCATGATTAACGTCCTTGAGGATATAGGAGCCATCAGCAGAAAGAATATACAGAAAACTAACTGTAATGGTAGATGCTGTGATATGAAGGGTGGTTGTACAGTAGTAACCGACCAGAGTAAACAGATTATTCTGTCTGAGGAGGATTTGCAGGAAGCCTTAAAATATATTATGGAAAAGAACGGCTACGAAAAGGTTGAGGAGATAAAGGCGGTTCTGGTGAATCAGAATTTATAGATATCTCAAATATTCAACATTGGAGCTAAAATAAATTCAACCCAAAGGAGACAATTATGAAATTTATATCTTGGAATGTTAACGGCTTGCGAGCTTGTATGACTAAGGGATTTATGGAATATTTTGATGAGATGGATGCGGATTTTTTCTGCCTGCAGGAGATTAAGCTTTCTGAGGGACAGCTTGAGTGGGACAAGGAAGGTTACTATGCATATTGGAATTATGCTGAGAAGAAAGGTTATTCTGGAACTGCGATTTTCACAAAAAAAGAACCATTGGCTGTAAGCTATGGTATAGGCATAGATGAACACGATCACGAGGGAAGAGTTATTACTCTTGAGTATGATAATTTCTACATGGTTACAGTGTATACTCCTAACTCTCAGAATGAGCTTGCCAGACTTGACTACAGAATGACTTGGGAGGATGATTTCAGAGCATACTTATGTGACTTAAAGTCTAAGAAATCAGTACTGGTATGTGGAGACCTTAATGTGGCTCACAAAGAAATAGATCTTAAGAACCCTAAGACTAATCGTCGTAACGCTGGTTTCACTGATGAGGAGCGCGAGAAGATGACTATCCTTTTGGATAGTGGATTTATAGATACCTTTAGATATTTTTATCCAGCCCAG